>NZ_JBNKFS010000008.1:0-148506 GCF_050289425.1 Sedimenticola sp.
CACCCCGAGTTAACGCCCAAAAAAGAACATCACACTTCAGGATAATTGGGAATTAAATACTTCACACAGATGATTTTCTGTATGACAGCCCGGTATCAGTTTGACGATTTTACAATCCGCCAAACAGTGGACGATTGTTGTGTCTTGCCTGAACGGTGGCCGCTTGCCGTGATCACGGCATAGATCCCTGACATACCGTTGGAGTACCTTAACCACTCACACCAAACCAGTGGCCGACGAGATCGGTCAAAGCCATCGCCAACGCCCCCCAAAATGTCACTCTGGCAGCGCCGATAGCCATGGGCGCACCCCCGGCACGGGCAGCCAATCCGCCTAATACAGCGAGGCATATCAGCGACAGGCCGGCAATGACCGGGATGCGGTGATTATCCGGCGCCACCACAACCGCCAATAGGGGCAGTGCCGCACCGACGGTAAAGGTAGCAGCCGACGAGAGCGCCGCCTGGATGGGTCTGGCACGGGCTCTATCGATGATACCCAGTTCATCTCTGGCATGGGCTTCCAGGGCATCGTGTGCCATCAGTTGCTCGGCAACCTGCTGGGACAGTTCGGCGTCGAGTCCACGCTGTTGATAGATCGTGGCCAATTCCATCAGCTCAAACTCTCTGTGTTCATCCAGATGTTGCGCTTCCAGTTCCAGATCGGCTTTTTCCGTATCGGCCTGGGAACTCACCGAGACGTATTCGCCGGCGGCCATCGACATGGCGCCGGCCACCAATCCGGCAATGCCGGCGATAAGAATGCTTTCATAGGATGACGCGGCGGCCGCCACACCGATCACCAAACTGGCAGTCGATACGATTCCGTCGTTCGCACCCAACACAGCCGCCCGTAACCAACCGATGCGGTGTGATTTATGCGCTTCATTATGGGGGCTGCCTGTTCCAGAATTGATCGCCATCATCCACCACTCCGGTTACCCTGCATTCACTATGGCAAGTAGCCGACCACTGTCACGGGTCCTCTATTATTCCCACTCCAGTTCGCTATAGACCTGCTGTGCGTTACGCCCCGCCAGCGTGTCAAAATTCAGCAGATAGCGAAAAACCGACTGATCTATTTTTCCCAGCGTGGTCATATCGCCGCCCTGCTCCATAAAGGCCTTCACCGACTGTCTCAGGAATACCAAGTAGTCATAGGTATCTTTGGTGGCCCGCTCCAGGGTGGTCGGTCGGCCATGTCCCGGCACCACCACCTCGGGTTTCAAGGCCGCCAGGGCTTCAAACACCTTTATCCAACTCTTGCTGTTGGATTGCCCCCCCACACCCAACATACGTTCCGTATAGACAATATCACCGGTAAACAGGATACGTTGCGCGGGCAACCAGACAAAGCTGTCGCCCGGCGTGTGTGCCGGCCCTGCATGAACAATTTCGATCTCCACGCCGCCAAGCGCCAGTGTGGTTTTATCACGGAAGGTTTCATCGGCATAGCTGGCCTCCGTTCCTGCCGTGCCTGCCTGACCGACCAATGCATCCAGTTGGATAAACTGGTCCCGGCTGCGCGCCCGTTGATCAGCCACCGCCTGCTCACTGGCCAAGACACGGGCACCCAGGCTTTTGAAATAGCCATTGCCCATCCAGCGATGATCCTGGCCGCCGGTATTAATGACGATCCGGACAGGCTTGTCGGTAATGCGCTTGATCAAGGAATGGATGCGCTGTGCCCCCTGGAAGGTGCCGCCCGGATCGATCACCACCACACCGTCGGCTGTTACGATAACGCCGAACGTGGCGTTGTTACCCAGATTTTCAGGGGTACGGTTACCCAGTTCACCCACTATCGCATAGATATTGTCCGCCAGCTTGTGCAGCACCAAATCATCTGCCAGTAATGGACCGGAGAACCATAACAACGTACAGGAGAATAAGAGGTATTGAATTTTTTTCATCGGATTGTCGACCTTCTGCTACGACACCCAGTTCTTGGTCAAGCCATATGCCCACGCAACACGGTCCGCGTCAAGTGGACCACCACGCGCGCACCCACACAGCCAGCGGTAACCCGTTCACCGAGCAGTAGGCACAGGGGCACGTATATCAATCGGGGACGGTCATTCCGTTCGAAATCTGGGGCACCGCTTTTTGACGGCCGGTGATCGCAAACGCCTCACACCGGTTCACTGCCAACATGGCTGGAGAGAACCCGTATCAGATTTCCGGCCGGCTCGCGGATATTGAAGCTGGAGTGGATAGTACCCGGTTCGATTGGTGAGGGATTCAGCCCCTGGTCGACAAACTGCCGATGGGTCCTCTCCAGATCTTCGACCATCAGATCGAAATCGGCCTCCCCGGGGGTAAATTCAACCACCTGGGTTAGTATCAGGTGAGTGCCACCACGCAGCTCGAATATGGCATATTTATCCCCCTGCTCCACCAGGCGAATACCCATCCGCCGCAAGAAATCGGCGGTCAGGTCAAGCTGGTCGGTGGCCAAAAAAATATGGCCCACCCAGAAAGGGGGGCGATTCTCAGTATGCGGCATCGTTATCACTCTTATAAATTGGCTACTCGCTATAGCATAGCCGTTTCTACCGATCCGGTTTACGGGAGGCCACCCGCCAATCTGACTGGCCCGTTTTAGGCAGCCGGTGCGCCGGGGACGCTGATTACTCTGATTGAGATTGCCCAATATCCACACAACCTTGAATCCGGATCTTGTAGTAACCCCTTAATAGAAATTAAATTCTTGGTTTTCTGGGATCAAGATCAAACGTAGCCGGGTAAAAAAAAATCCGGTATCGTTGCCTGCCTGTTTTTCAATCGAATTTGGGTAGCGAACAATGAGCAAACCTTTTGTCGCAGTTCTGATGGGATCCGACTCGGACCTGCCGGTACTTCAGTCTACGATGGATGTTCTCAAATCCCTCGGCATCCCCTTTGAGGCGAAGATCACCTCTGCGCATCGCACTCCGGATGCCACCCACCGCTATGTAAAGGACGCCGATGATCGCGGTTGTGCCGCCTTTATCTGTGCGGCCGGACTGGCGGCACACCTGGCCGGCACAGTGGCCGGCCTGACGCTGAAACCGGTAATCGGCATTCCACTGGATGCCGGCCCCCTGCAAGGAATGGATGCACTGCTTTCCACCGTACAGATGCCGGGCGGCATTCCGGTAGCCACCGTGGCGGTCGGCAAGGCGGGTGCCAAGAATGCCGGCTATCTGGCGGCACAGATTCTGGCACTGTCGGATACGGATCTGGCGGCACGAATCAGGGCGGATCGTGAAGCCAACGCCGCCGAAGTGATCAAGAAGGACACCAAGCTACAAGCCAGCCTCTGAGTCCGAGTGCGTATGCACGAGACAATCAATCCCTGGAAGTTACGCGAGGCCGTACGCAGTTTTAACCGCGGCGGCCTCATTGCCTACCCGACCGAGGCGGTCTATGGCCTTGGCTGCGATCCCCTGAATGCCCAAGCCATGGAAGCCCTTCTGGGATTAAAGCAGCGCCCGATGGAAAAGGGTGTGATCCTGATAGCTGCCGACTTTGAACAGCTACGCCCCTTTATCAAGCCCTTGGCCGAGCCGTTGATGGAGCAGATCTTCGCCAGCTGGCCAGGCCCCAATACTTGGCTGTTACCGGCCGCCGACAACCTGCCGTTCTGGTTGACCGGCGTACACACCAGTATCGCGGTGCGGGTTACGGCCCATCCCCTGGCCGCCGCCCTGTGCCGCGCCTGCCAATCGCCACTGGTCTCCACCAGCGCCAACCGTAGCGGCCAGCACCCGGCCAAATCGGCGCTTCAGGTCCGTCTACGCCTGGGCAATCGGGTCGACTGCATCCTCTCCGCCCCCCTCGGCGGAAACCGGACCCCATCGACTATTCGCGACGGGGCAACCGGCAGGATTATTCGCCACTAGGCGAATACCAGTGCGGATATCGGCAGGAAAACATATCGGGAGATAAAAAAAACGGACTCATCTGGGGAGGGGATGAGCCCGAAAGCGCCGTTTAAGCGCCGGAGGAGTTGCATTGGGGAGCTGTAACAACAACCCCCCTACTGCGACGATGTACCCTTTGCCATATCTGGTTCATCGAAAAAAACCGTTAACTGGAGCCTTCGTTATTTATAACGGCTAGCCCTGATAAAACTGTAGACATTTTTTTGACTTTTTGCAGTTTTTTACATTTTTGCCGCCTGATTCAGGTTGAACTATTGGCCGCAACCCGTTTCACCCGGCTATCGTTGAGCTCGGTTATCCGATCGATCAAGCCGCGCATGCCGCTACGACGCACCTCTTTGGCAAAGCTGGTGCGGTAATTGGTCACCAGGCTAATCCCCTCGATCTTGACGTCATAAGCCTTCCAGTCCCCATCCTTGATGTGCATGCGATAAACCACATCCACCGGTGGTGCACCGGTCCGTTTCACTTGGGTATGCACCGCCACATCATCATCCCCCTCGTTCATACGCAGTGGGGTATAACTGATCTCCCAGCCCTGGAATTCCTTGAAGGCCGTAGAGTAAGTCCTTACTAACAGGCGCTGGAACTGCCGGGAAAAGGCCTGTTTCTGCTCATCCGTAGCCCGGCGCCAGTATTTGCCCAGCACCAAACTGGATACATGACCAAAATCGATATTGGGCACCAACACGTCATTGGCCAGCCGATACACTAAGGCCGGATCGTCCTGCAACTGCTGCTGATTATCCATCAGCACCTGCTGCAGTTGATCCGAAATGCGTTGGATCACCTGTTGAGGTCCGGTCAGCTCTTCCGCCGCCACAGCCAGGGGTAAACAGACCAGCAGCATCAGCAACATGAACGGCTGGCGTGCGATTGCAATCAAACCTGATTTTCCCATCTTTTTAATTCTCCATGAGCCCTGTTGACCCATCGCCAGGGGGTTATAAACATTCGGTATCGATATCCGGATCACGCATTCTGTAGCGGACGCTAACAGGCTTTCTTTATAGCCAAGGGACGATTTGCTGGGATAAAGAATTCTATTCCGCAATAACGGTCACGCTGACCGCGCAGAAGTGTAGACGGCGCCTTCATTATTCATTGCGCAATAATCCCGAGGCATTTGTAGGATTTTTCAGAAAGCGAGAAAACCGGCCGAAAAAGGGAATTAGTATCAGGTGGTGGAATCTGTCAGCGAAAAGTTCAATGCAGGTGCTCGGCCAGCCACTCCTCTATCCAATGTCCGGCGCGCGCCCCGCTGAAACGCCCCAACTCCTGCTTGCGATGAAACAGTATCACTGTGGGAAAACCGCGTAGCCGGTAGTGACCGGCCAGCTTCATGTTGTCGTCCACCTCAACCTTGGCCAGCAAAATGGCCCCCTCATGCCCGTTAATCACCCGCTCCAGAGCCGGCGCCAGGGCCAGGCAGGGCGAGCACCACTCCGCCCAGAAATCGACCAATACCGGCTGCTGTTCCGACGCCTCCAGTACTAGCTGCTCGAACCCCGCCACATCGACATCAAAAATATACGGCGACTTTTGCATACTTCCTCATCTCCAAACACCGGTTCCCGGCAATACGGCTGACAAAAACCGGGCAAAGATAGCACATCCGGCCAACTCTGAGTGGAGCCGCGCAGGGTGGTGCGGTATCGTATGGGATTGTTTAGCGAAACCACACCCTTCAACCCAGCTGCACGATGGAGCTTCACCCATGCAGAGTAAAACCGCCCTCTCCGCCCGCTATCCTGCCTCCCGTCCGCGCCGCATGCGCCGGGACGAATTCTCCCGCCGCCTGATGCGTGAAAACGGGCTGACGCCGGCCGATTTTATCTATCCGGTGTTTGTACTGGAAGGGAGTGGCGAACGGGAAGCGGTGGCTTCCATGCCGGGTGTGGAGCGCATGAGCATCGACCTGCTGGTGAAAGAGGCCAGGCAGGCCGCCGCCTTGGGCATCCCCGCCATGGCGCTGTTCCCGGTCACTCCGCAGAGTGCCAAATCGCTGGATGCGCGGGAAGCCTACAATCCGGACGGGCTGGCCCAGCGCGCGGTACGCGCCCTGAAGGACGCCGTACCCGACCTGGGAGTGATCACCGATGTCGCCCTGGACCCCTTCACGACCCACGGCCAGGATGGCCTGCTGGACAAAACCGGCTATGTGATGAATGACGAAACCGTTGAGGTACTGGTGCGCCAGGCGATCTCACACGCTGCGGCGGGTGCTGACGTGGTGGCCCCCTCCGACATGATGGACGGGCGCATCGGCGAAGTGCGCACGGCTCTCGAGTCGGCGGGCCACATCCACACCCGCATCCTCGCCTACTCGGCCAAATACGCGTCCAGCTTTTACGGCCCGTTCCGCGACGCCGTCGGTTCGGCGGCCAATCTGGGAGGCGGCAATAAATACACCTACCAGATGGACCCCGCCAACTCGGACGAGGCGCTGCGCGAGGTGGAGCTGGACCTGAACGAGGGCGCCGACATGGTGATGGTGAAGCCGGGCATGCCCTATCTGGATATCGTGCGCCGGGTCAAAGAGAGCTTCGGCGTACCGACCTTCGCCTATCAGGTGAGCGGCGAATACGCCATGCTCAAGGCGGCCAGTCTGAACGGCTGGCTGGATGAGCGGGCGGTAGTGCTGGAGGCGCTGCTCTGCTTCAAACGCGCTGGGGCCGACGGCATCCTCACCTATTTCGCCAAAACCGCCGCCGAGTGGTTGAACGAGTAACCACGGTACTCTGAGACATCCGGTGTCGGAATCAAGCCTGACTCCGACACCTCAACCCCTTTCCAACAGCAGAAACCGACCATGACCGACCGCTACGCCGTCATCGGCAATCCCATCGAGCACAGTAAGTCGCCCCTGATCCATCAGGCCTTCGCCAAACAGACCGGCGAAAAGCTGAGCTATGAACGGTTGCTGGGCAGATTGGATGGTTTCGACGCCGATGTGCGGGACTTCTTCGCCGCTGGCGGTAACGGCCTCAACGTCACCGTGCCATTCAAGGAACAGGCCTGGGCATTGGCGGATGAACGGACGCCCCGGGCCGAAAGCGCTGGCGCCGTGAACACCCTGATCCCGCTGGCAGATGGCCGGCTGCGTGGCGATAACACAGATGGCGCCGGTCTGGTACGGGACCTCAGCGTCAACCACGGCTGTCTGTTGGCCGGTTGCCGTATCCTGTTGCTGGGAGCCGGGGGTGCCTCCAAGGGTGTGGTGCGGCCGCTGCTGGAGTGCGGGCCTGAACAGCTGATGATCGCCAACCGGACCGCCCACAAGGCACGCCAACTGGCCGCGGACCTGCAGGAACTGGGACCGGTTCAGGGTGGCGGCCTGGATGAACTGGACGGGCGGCAGTTCGATCTGATCATCAACGGCACGGCGGCCGGCCTGCAAAATGAAGTACCGCCACTACCGGTGGATATCCTGGTAGCCGGTGGCTGGACCTACGACATGATGTACGGCAACGACCCGACCGCTTTCGTGCGCTGGGGCCGTCAGCAGGGGGCGGGGCAAGCGCTGGATGGCCTGGGCATGCTGGTGGAGCAAGCCGCCGAGGCGTTCTTCCTGTGGCGCGGGGTGCGGCCGGAGACCGCCCCGGTGATCGCCCAACTGCGCGGCTAGCCTATCCGGCGTTGCGGTATTTCTCGGCCAGCTTCACATAGTGGCCCGGTACATAGGCCAGAAAGGCCAACTCTTCATCCGTCAGCTTGCGCAGCCGCTTGGCCGGCGATCCGCACCAGAGATAGCCCCCCTCCAAGCGTTTCCCTTCGGTGACCAAACTGCCGGCCGCAAGAATGATGTCGGACTCCAGCACCGCACCATCCATGACGATTGAACCCATGCCGATCAGGCAGCGGTCACCAATGGTGCAACCGTGCAGCAGCACCTTATGCCCGGCGGTGACATCGTTGCCGATGGTCAGTGCATGGCCACCCGGCGAAGCGGGGTTGGCATGGGTGACATGCAGCACGCTGCCGTCCTGGATATTGGTCCGATTGCCGATACGGATGCTGTTCACATCGCCGCGGATCGCCGTCATCGGCCAGATCGAGGCGTAATCGCCAATCTCCACATCACCAATAATCACGGCGCTCGGATCGACCCATACCGATTCACCCAGTTTGGGCAACATACCGTCAAAGGGGCGGATATTGGACATGTGAATCTCCTGTTTGGGCGCCTGGAAGACAAAGGGCGTAGTCTACTGGCTCCTCCGCCGGAACAAAACCTCAACCCCTCCCCCGGCACCCTGCGTTGATCACCCCCGAACAAACCGGCTATGCTGACGATCGCGAGACCCGCCAACGGCTTTGATCGAGGGGACGGAATGACTGGCAACAATCTGCACAGCAGGCAATTTGGGGAGTGGCAGGGCGATCGGATCTGGCCCTCTGCCGGTTACAATCGACAAATCGAGCGGCTGAAGCAGGCAATTGGCCGGCAGATCTACCTGGTGGAGCTGAAGCAGGAGGCGATCAACCTGGGTATCCGTTATTCGGACACCCCGTTCGAACTGGTTGCCGTGATCGATTTCCCCCGCCCCGATCCGGCCCGGGGGCTGGCCCCGCACCTGATCCTGCTGGATGACGGCCGCGGTATCAATCTGGGTCGCATCGCCCGCATCACCCTCGACACCCCCTACAGCCCGCCGACCGAGAATATCCTGTACCAGGAATCGTTCCTGGTGGAACGGCTGTTGCTGCGGGAAAGACGCCTCAGCGAGGCATCCATTGCCGAGCGCTCCAAGCTGCTTCTGGGCCGCTTCCTGGGCAAGCGGCCAAACAAACAGCTGACCGGGGAATAAGCCGCTATCAGGCTTAGTTGCACTGGCAGGATGGTGCACGATTTTGTGCCCAGGTGGATGCCACTTTACAACGTAATAACGGGGCACAAACCAGGTACCTATCCTGCTGCCCGGGTATGCGTTCCCACGCGGGGCGTGGGAACGAGGAAGGTATGGGGCTTGCCCCGACGAAGATCGGGAATAACAGCTGGTAGGGCGGGCGCACGTTTCGCAATCCCCGCCGAATGGTATAGTGATCGCATAACAAAAACCGCTCACCGGGAGAGCCGCTATGGATATTGGAACATTCGTTACCCTGGGTATTCTGGCCGTAGTCGCCTTCTACGCCATCGCCATCTACAACGGCCTGGTTAACCTGAAGCACGGCGTCAGCAAGGCGTGGGCCAATATCGATGTGCTGATGAAACAGCGTCATGACGAACTGCCCAAGCTGGTAGAGACCTGCAAACAGTACATGCAGTATGAACAGGAGACCCTGGAGCGGGTGATGCAGGCACGCGCGGCTGTCTCCAGCGCCCGGGAACAGGGCGATATCGGCGCCCTGGGCGGCGCCGAGAACCAATTGCGCCTAGGGCTGGGCAATCTGTTTGCGGTGGCCGAAGCCTACCCGGACCTGAAAGCCAACGAAACCTTTCAGCATCTGCAGAGCCGTATCTCCGGCCTGGAGAACAGCATCGCCGACCGCCGCGAGTTCTACAACGAAAGTGTCAACAACAACAATGTGCGCATCGAACAGTTTCCGGATCTGATTGTCGCCCGCCTGTTCAACTTCAAGGCCGCCGAGCTGCTGGAGTTCTCCGCTGAAGAGAAACAGGATGTGGACATGAAATCCCTGTTCAACGGATGAGCCTGAGCGAGCAGTTTCTCCATCTCTCACAGGTGGAGTTCTGGGCACTGCTACTTTTCTGCGGTATTGCCGCCCTGGCCGGGTTTTACTTCGCTTTTCGCTGGCTGGGTCGCGCCCGTCTCATTGAGGATGCCCCGACGGCGAAAATCCGCTCCGCCCACCAGGGCTATGTGGAACTGGTCGGCAATGCCCGCCTGATGGATGGGGAAGCCATTTTCGCTCCCCTCACCGGCATAGACTGCTGCTGGTATCGCTACAAAATCGACAAGCGGGGCGATAAAAACTGGCGCACCCTGGAGAGCGACACCAGCGACGCCCTGTTTCTGCTGGAAGACGAGACCGGCCATTGCCTGGTAGACCCGGAAGGGGCCGAAGTGACCCCCAGTGACCGCAGCGTCTGGTATGGCAGTGCGCGATATCCGCTGGATCGGACGCCCGCCCGGCACCGGCTGCAACGAACACCGCTGTTATCACTGCTCGGTGTACTGAACCGGGAGATCGGCTACGGTCACTACCGCTACACGGAGGAGCGCATCTACCCCGGTGACCGGCTCTACGCCATCGGCCTGTTCAAGAGCCTGGACGAGCTGGATCATCGACAGAGCCAGACAGAACTGATACGGGGTCTACTGCAAGACTGGAAGCGCGACCGCGCCCAACTGCTGGCCCGCTTCGATCTGAACCGTGACGGCGAAATCGACGCTCGCGAATGGGAGACGGCACGTAAGGCCGCCCAGACCCAGGCGCGCATGGCGCAAAAGGAGCAGCAGCGGCATAGCCTCCAGCATAGACTCAGTGCTCCCGACTCCCGGCATCAACCCTTCCTGCTCTCCACGCTGGCCGAATTCGACCTGGTACGACGCTACCGTCTCAAGGCATTCGTCGCCATCGCACTGTTTTTCATCACCGGTTCCGCCGCCGTGTGGATGCTCGGCCTGCGTCTGAGCCAGTAGGTACAGCGACGAGGGCCGGTGCCAATACGAATGTAGGGGCAATCCCCTGTGGTTGCCCTGCTACCGGATGGTAACTGCCAGCGGGCAGGCACGGGGGCCTACCCCTACCACCCATCGATGCCAGAACCCGCCGGCAAAGGCCTCTCACCCCGGGATTCGATTTATGTAAGAATAGGCGATCAATGCCGTATCCCATCGGAGAACCCGTACACCATGGATAACCCCCTGCTGCATCTGGAGGGACTCCCCCCCTTCAGCCAAATACGTGCCGAACATGTCGAACCGGCTATCGACCAGTTGCTGGCCGAGAGCCGTACACTGACCGAAAAACGGCTGGCCCAGACCCCGCCCTTCACCTGGGCCAATCTGGTGGAGCCGCTGGAGATCATGGAGGACCGTATCAACCGTACCTGGTCGCCGGTGAGCCATCTCAACTCGGTGCTGAACAGTGATGAACTGCGCCAAGCCTATAACGCCTGCCTGCCCAAGCTCTCCGATTACGGCACCGAGATGGGCCAGAACGCCGAACTGTACGCCGCCTACAAAGCGGTGTATGAAAACGACACCGCCCTGGATGGCGCCCAACGCAAGTTGCTGGAAAACGCCCTGCGCGATTTCCACCTCTCCGGTGTCGATCTGCCGGCCGATAAAAAGCAACGCTTCAAAGAGATCAGCCAGGAACTCTCCAGCCTGACCAGCAAATACAGCGAAAACGTACTGGACGCCACCAATGCCTGGAGCAAGTTGATCACGGATGAAGCGGAGTTGGCGGGACTACCGGGGAGTGCGCTGGGGCTGGCCCGGCAAACCGCCGAACAGCGCGGCGAGAGCGGTTGGATGCTGACCCTCGACTTCCCCTCCTACATGCCGGTGATGACCTATGCCGACAATCGGGCGCTGCGCCGCGAGCTGTACGAAGCCTACGCCACCCGCGCCTCGGACCAGGGGCCCAACGCAGGCAAATGGGACAATAGCGAGGTGATGGAACAGATCCTGCGTCTACGCCATGAACAGTCGCTGATCCTCGGCTTCGACAACTACGCCGAACGCTCCATGGCACGCAAGATGGCACCCGGTACCGATCGGGTGATCGAATTTCTCACCGACCTGGCCGAACGCTCGCGCCCCCAGGCACAGAAAGAGCTGGCGGAGTTGACCGCCTTCGCCCGCGAACAGCACGGTATCGAGACACTGGAAGCGTGGGACATCGGCTACTACGGCGAAAAGCTGCGCCAACACCGCTACGCCATCACCCAGGAGGAGCTGAAACCCTACTTCCCGGAAGACCGGGTACTCAGTGGCCTGTTCGCGGTGGTACAGAAGCTGTACGGCATTCAGATCAGCGAGGTGGCGGAGTTCCAGAGCTGGCACCCCACGGTGCGTTTTTTCGAAATCCGCGATGCCGACGGTCACCTGCAGGGCCAGTTCTACCTCGATCTCTATGCGCGCCAGAACAAGCGCGGCGGCGCCTGGATGGATGAGTGCATCGTGCGTATGTTCACCCCCAGTTGCGACCAGATCCCGGTCGCCTACCTAGTGTGCAACTTCTCACCCCCAGTGGGTGACAAACCGGCCCTGTTCACCCACGACGAAGTGGAAACCCTGTTCCACGAATTCGGCCACGGCCTGCATCATCTGCTGACCCGGGTCGACTACCCTGGCGTGGCCGGCATCAACGGCGTCGCCTGGGACGCGGTGGAGCTGCCCAGCCAGTTTATGGAGAACTGGTGCTGGGAGCGCGAAGCGCTGGACCTGTTCGCCGCCCACTACGAGAGCGGTGAAAAGCTGCCCCAGGCACTGTACGACAAGATGATGGCCGCCAAGAATTTCCAGTCCGGCATGCAGATGGTGCGACAACTGGAGTTCAGCCTGTTTGACTTCCGCATGCACCGCGAGTACGACCCGCAGCAGGGCGGGCGCATCTACCAGATCCTCGACGAGGTTCGACAGCAGGTGGCGGTGATCATACCTCCCGCCTTCAACCGCTTTGCCCACGGCTTCTCGCACATCTTCGCCGGCGGCTACGCGGCCGGCTACTACAGTTACAAGTGGGCCGAAGTGCTCTCCGCCGACGCCTTCTCCCTGTTTGAGGAGAAGGGTATTTTCGACCCGGAGACCGGGCGCGCCTTCCTGCACAACATTCTGGAACAGGGCGGCTCCAAGGATGCCATGGAACTGTTCATCGCCTTCCGCGGCCGCGAGCCGCAGATCGATGCCCTGCTACGCCATAGCGGGATCAGCGCATGAGGAGAAAAGAGAGTAAGGGCCGGCTGCTGGCCCTGTTGATCGGATCGGCACTGATGGGTAGCGTGCTGATGGGAACCGCACAGGGGGCGCGCATCACTGACAAACTGCTTGCCGGACTCTATGCCAGTCCGAAAGTCACCGACCAACCGACTCGAGTATTGCCCAGCGACACGCCGCTGGAACGACTGGAAAAGAGCGGTGACTTCACCAAGGTGCGGTTAGGGGACGGCAGCGAAGGCTGGGTAGAGAGCCGTTTCATCACTGACGAGAAGCCGGCCCGGGTGATGCTGCTGGAACTGCAGGCGAAATCCAGTCAACTGCAGCAAAAGCTGCGGGATGCCGAACGCCAACTTAAGGCCATGGGGAAAGAGGCCACAGAACCGGGTAGCCAAACCGACGATCCGGAACTGATCGAGCTAAAGCGACAACTGGCCGATGTGAAGGCGGAGAATGAGCTATTGAAACGTGAACGGGAAGCCGTTAACGGCCAGCCGGACAACAACGAAAAGCTTGCCCAGCGCATCGCCGAGCTGGAACAACAGCTCGCCAACGCCACCCCGTCAGCAGCCAAGCCCGCCGAAGAAGATGAATTGAAAAGCGCCCGGGAAGCCAATCGGCAGTTACAGCAACGCCTGGAGCAGATCGCCCGTATCGCCGGCTCACCGGAAGCGACCATCACCACACCCGATGAGAACGCCGCAGGCACATTTCAGGCCTGGGAGCTGCCGCTGCTGTTACTGGCTATGCTATTCAGCTTTATCGGTGGCGTGGCATTTAAAAACTACCGTCTGGCAAAACGCTACGGCGGCTTCCGGATTTAGGGCCTGCTAACACTCTGACATTATGAAATATTCGGACCTGCGCGACTTTATCGAAAAACTGGAAACCCTGGGTGAGCTGAAACGGATCAGCGTCGAGGTGGACCCTAATCTGGAAGTAACCGAAATCTGTGACCGTACCCTGCGGGCCGGCGGCCCGGCACTGCTGTTCGAGCGGGTTAAAGGCTCCGACTACCCGCTCCTGGGCAACCTGTTCGGTACCCCGCGCCGGGTGGCCCTCGGCATGGGTGAAGAGTCGGTGGAGGCGCTACGCGAGGTAGGCAAGCTACTGGCGATGCTGAAGGAGCCGGAACCACCCAAAGGGATGAAGGATGCCTGGTCCAAGCTGCCGGTGTTTCGCAAAGTGCTGGATATGGCGCCCAAAGAGATCAAGCACCCGCCCTGCCAAGCGGTGGTGAGTGAGGGCGACGCGGTGGACCTGGGGGCACTGCCGGTGCAGACCTGCTGGCCGGGCGACGCCGGTCCGCTCATCACCTGGGGCCTGGTCATTACCCGCGGCCCGGAGAAGAGCCGCCAGAACCTGGGGATCTACCGCATGCAGGTAATCGGTCCTAACCGGGTGATCATGCGCTGGCTGTCACACCGTGGCGGCGCCCTGGACTTCCGCGACTGGCAGCAGCGCCATCCGGGCGAACCCTTTCCGGTCAGTGTCGCCCTGGGGGCCGACCCGGCCACTATCCTGGCGGCGGTCACCCCGGTACCGGACAGCCTCTCCGAGTACGCCTTCGCCGGCCTGCTGCGCGGCAGTCGCACCGAGGTGGCCCGCTGCCTGGGCAATGACCTGCAGGTGCCGGCCTCGGCCGAATTCGTGCTGGAGGGTTACCTCTATCCCGGTGACACAGCCCCGGAAGGGCCGTTCGGCGATCACACCGGCTACTATAACGAGGTGGACCAGTTCCCGGTATTCACAATCGAACGCATCACCCAACGGCGCAATCCGATCTATCACAGTACCTATACCGGACGCCCTCCCGATGAGCCGGCCATCCTGGGAGTCGCGCTGAACGAAGTGTTTGTACCGATCCTGCAGAAACAGTTCCCGGAAATCGTCGATTTTTACCTGCCGCCGGAGGGCTGCTCCTACCGCATGGCGGTGGTATCGATGAAAAAGCAGTACCCCGGCCACGCCAAGCGCGTGATGCTGGGTATCTGGTCTTTCCTGCGCCAGTTCATGTACACCAAGTTTGTCATCGTCACCGATGACGATGTGAATGTGCGGGACTGGAACGATGTGATCTGGGCCATGACCACCCGGATGGATCCGGCTCGGGACACGACACTGATCGAAAACACGCCGATCGATTATCTCGACTTTGCCTCGCCGGTCTCCGGCCTCGGCTCCAAGATCGGTTTCGACGCCACCAACAAATGGCCGGGAGAGACCCAACGCGAGTGGGGTCGTCCCATCACCATGGACACGACCATCAAACAGCGGGTAGATGAAATCTGGGATAGTCTGGACATTCAACTCCCGGGAGATTGAATCGCCCTACCGGTCTAGGGCTATAATTGCGGACCATCGAAAACAAGAATCGAGGAGGAGTGGACATGCGCACTATCATGTTGATGAATGCCAAGGGGGGCTGCGGTAAGACCACGCTGGCGACCAATATCGCCACCTGGTTTGCCGATGAGGGCGCAACGGTTGCACTCGCCGATTTTGATCCACAGGGCTCTTCCCTGGACTGGTTGGAGGCACGTAAGGATTACGCGGGCATTCCCACCATCGAAGGTATCGATGCCACCCAGAGTCCGGTGAAACCACCGCGGGGCACCGACTTTCTGATCATGGATGCACCCGCCGGCACCCACGGTGCCGAGATCAACAGAATGTTGAAACAGGTGCAAACGCTGATCGTACCGGTGCTCCCCTCCCCGATCGATATGCGCGCCTGCCGACGTTTTCTGGAAGAGTTGTTGAGCAGTGGCCGGGTGTCACGACATCAAACCCAGATCGCCATCGTGGCCAACCGGACACGGGAAAATACCCTGATCTACCGGCAGCTGAATGAGTATCTGGCCCATCTGGACCTCCCGTTCCTCACCCACCTGCGGGAGAGCCAAAATTACATCCGTGCCGCCGAGCGGGGCTTGGGCATTTTTGAGATGGCCCCGTCCCAGGTGTGGCAGGACATTGAGCTGTGGGATCCGATCCTGGAGTGGCTGGAGACGCATTAGCCTATATCGGGGCAGGCCCCGTGCCTGCCCTTTTTCAACGGTGCCGCCATTGTCCGGGCAACCACGGGGGGTTGCCCCTACAGATTAAACCCACCATCTGATCACCGCCCACCAAACCATCATATGCGTGTATCCATGTTGATAAAGGTCTGGAACGCATACACTCACCACCGGTACGATACGTAGGGGCAGGCCCCTGTGCCTGCCCTTTTCAACAGTGCCGCCATCGTCCGGCGACCACAGGGACTGCCCCTGGCAAGAGAACCTACAGACGGATGCCTACGCCTGAGCCATCGCGCATTGACCAGACAAATTCACCGGCACCCCTCCAGCCCGCTCACCAGATCCGGGTAGCGTAGCGTCACCCCCAGCTCCCGTTGCAGCTTGCCACTATCCAGCCGTCGCGATTCGCGCAGATACGACAGCATACCGGCGGAGAGTTGCGAATCGGCATCCGCCAGTGCGATCTGGGGTGGACGGGGCAAGCCGGCCCAATCGGCCACTTGGTTAAAGTAGTCGGTCATATTCCCGGGAACGCCGTCACTCACGTTGTAGACCTCGCCGCTACCGCCCCGCGCCATCGCCGCCAGGCAGACCTGCACCAGATCGTGGATATGGATGCGGTTGGTATAGGGCGCCTCTGACTCCAACACCGTCGGCTCACCCCGCTGCAGCCGCTCCAGCGGCAGTTTGCCGGGTCCATAGATACCTGCCACCCGCAAAACAACCAGTTCCCCACCGCTGTCCCGGCTCCAGGCACGAAACCGCTGCTCGCCATCCCAACGGCGCCGGGCTCGATCCACCTGGGGATTGGCCGGTCGGGTTTCATCCACCCAATCGCCGCCACAGTCACCATAGACCCCGGTGGTGCTGAGATACACCACCCGCCTGGGCTGACCCACACGTTCAAACCCCTCAATCAACGCGCTTACCCGGGTCTCTTCCTCCCCGTGTCGGGGCGGGGGAGCAAAGTAGAAAAGTGCCCTATCCTGCAACTGAATCGCCGCCGATACCGGCTGGTCCAGGTCGTGCAGGACCGCTGTGATACCGGCAGCACGCAACGCCGCGACGCTGGACGCTGTACGCACGACACCGGTAACCGGCATCGCCTGTTGCAGATAGGCCAACGCCACCCGTGTGCCCAGATATCCGCAGCCTATAATCACTTTATGCGTTATCATCTTTGTATTTCGCAGTAAAATAGTAGAGAATTTCCCGATACCCCAATGAAAATCGAAGGAATTTTATGAGTTTTGTAGTAACAGTAGAACCCAGTGGGCACACATTTACCACAGAAAAGGGGGAGAGCATCCTTGAGGCCGCAGACCGCCACGGCATCTCCCTGCCCTATGGCTGTCGTAACGGCGCCTGTGGCAGCTGTGCCAGCACCCTGGTATCCGGCACCGTGGTCTACCCCGACGACGATGAAATTATCACCAGCGACAAGCCGGATGACTACTGTCTGACCTGCCAGGCAATACCCACCAGCGACATCACTCTAAGGGCTCACGAGATTGAGAGTGAGGAAGATGAAGAGATTCGTGACCTGACTTGCACGGTCGCACAGATGGACCAGCTGTCGCACGACGTCATGCGCGTCTTCCTGCGCCTGCCTGACGATGAGCGGTTGCAATATCTGGCCGGCCAGTATCTCGACTTCATCCTGGAGGATGGCCGACGCCGCGCCTTCTCCATGGCCAACGCCCCACACGATGACGAACTGATTGAACTGCACATCCGGCATGTCCCGGGGGGAGAGTTCACCGACTACGTGTTCGAAGAGATGCAGGTGGGAAACAATCAGCAGATCGCCGCTCCCATGGGGGGCTTTTATCTGCGTGAGGACTCTGACCGACCGCTGATCTTTATGGCCGGAGGAACCGGATTCGCCCCTCTCAAGGCGGTGATCGAGCACGCTTTCCACATCGAAGATCCACGCCCCATTTACCTCTATTGGGGTGTACGCAGTAAACAGGATCTCTACCTCGGGGAGCTGGCTGAACAGTGGGCGCAACAGCACCCACAACTCCATTTCAAGGCAGTGCTGTCGGAACCGGATGCGGACTGGACCGGCGAACGGGGTTTTGTACATGAGGCGGTATTGAGGGACCACCCGGACATGAGTCCGTACGATCTCTACATGAGCGGTCCACCGGTGATGATTTTCGCCGCCCGCGATGCGTTTGCCGCTGCCGGACTGGATCAGGATCGGATGTATTCCGACGTGTTTGAATGGGCCCAGGACAATCCGAACAAATAGCCATTAACCCGGGAACGTCGATTTCATTACGACGTTCCCGGTATTCAGCCAGCCCGGATAATTCGCGAAGGATTCGGGCTAAGGCTTACTGACCACTTCAAGCTTGGGGCGGCTATCCGTTGCCTCTTCACTGTCACGCTCCTCGGGCTTCGCCGCCGGCAGTTTCAGCGAAGCCGGCAATTCGAGTGGTGCCGGATGCGCGCTGCTCAGCTCCAAACCAGCCTTAAAGCAGGTGAGCGCCTTCTCTTTTTCGTCCATCTTTTCCAGCAGCGCACCCAGCGCCCGATAAGCGGCGCTGGTTGGCTCGATTCCGATACTCGCCTCTAGGTAGGTTCGAGCCTTACCCCAGAGCTTATTGACCAGACAGAGCCGACCCAGAGTAAGCAGTAACACCGCATTACGTGGACGATCCTTCAGCCAAGCCTCGGCCGTGGAGAGCTGACGCGCGCGATCGTCGGCCGGCACCCGACCGTAGAACTCCACCAGATCGTCACTCCAATGGCGGCCGATAGCATCCCGCAGCAGGCGCTCCACCTGATTCTGTTCATTCCGATTCATCAGGTGATTGACATAGGTGGTGACCATCTCCTCTCTAAAGCGGATGGCGGCCGGAATGCGGTTCCAGACCGTCTGCAACTGGGTCAGATTCTCGTCCTGGGCGGCGGCGGTAAGCTGATTCTGGAACACCCGTAACTCCAGCGCCTGCAACTCTTCCGGCTCCACCACTTTGCGCTTTTTCAGCTCCGGTAACAGTTGGCCGAGCTCTTGCCAATCATCCAGGCGTTGGTACAGCTCCTTAAGCAGTTTCAACACATGCGTGTGGCGCGGGGCGATTTCGCGTAGATGCTTCAGCGTGGCAAGGGCTTGCTCCAACTGGGCATGGTCGAGCTGCAGTTCAGCCTGGGTCAACCCCACCGCCACATCCGCCTCCGGCATGCTTTCATGCGCCAGTTGCAGATAGTGGTCACGCCGCTCGTGGGCATCCTGCTGTTGCGCCGAGCGGGCCGCCGCCAGGTAGTTAAGCAGTGGTGTCTCAGATTTACCGGCAAAACGTACCAGATCCCTCTCGGCGCGCCGCCAGTTTCCCTCCGACAGTTCCACCAAACCCTGGGTCAACGCCTTGCGGGCACGCCGGGCACCGCGATGCTCACGCCAATCGTGCAGCTTCCGCGGGGCGGCACCAATCCGTGAAATCAATCGCAGGGTCAGATAGAGAGCGCCGAACAGCAGCAGATTCATCAGCAGGAAAAATGCCAGGCTCCCTTCCACGGTCCATTGCCCGTAGCCGATGAGGATATAACCGTTGTCCTCTTTTACCGCCAGTGCCAGCAATACCGAAACCGCCAGCCCGAGTAGTCCAAGTATCAATATTCTCATTTGGCGCCCTCTTCACCCGCCGCCTTGATGCGTGCCTGCAGTGTAGCGAGGGAGCGGGAGATATCCGGGAAGCGGGGATGCACATCGACCGCCTGCAGCGCACTGATCTCCTGCTGCACCGCCTGGGTGGCGGCCCCCTCCGCATCGAAGAAGTCGCCAATCCAGGTGGCGGCCTGGGAGAGGCTGGATCCGTACAACTGCGCATCACCTTTCAGCAGCGCGAGGCGTGCCGCCTCCAACTGCAGTTGCAGATTCTGGTAAACGAAGAACTGTTGTTCCGGCGGCAGCATGGCGCTGACCGGTTTATCCCGATGACGGATCACCATAACCGACTTGAAACCTTCCCAGCCATCCTTAAGCAAGGTCTCCATGTTGCGCTCTCCGCCCTGCGCCGAACGCTCACCTGGCTGCGGCTTGGACGGCGTATAGCTGAGCCCGACCATCTTCAACGACTTTACCTGCCCTTGCAGACTGCTGAGCCGGGCGGCCACACCCACCCGATCGAGGCGCCCGACCCCCTTGAGGGTCGAAATCTCTTCCGCCAGCCGTTCACGCACCTCGATCCAGCCCGGATCGCCGCTATCGCGCAGACGACCATCCGCCGCCTGCAGTGCACGGATCGCGGTATCCACATCTCCGGCCAGCTGCAGGCGGTGGTTGGCCACCCGCATCAGGTACTCCGCTTCGGCTGCCATCCAGGCATTGCTGCTGCGTCCGACCCGGTTATAGACATCCTCCAGGGTCTGTTTCATTTCGTTGGTCTGCTGGCCCAGGCGCTCGCGTTCACTCACCAGCTTTTGTTCCTGCGCTTGCAGGGCATCCCGCTGCTTCTCAATTTCACGCTTCTGTTGCTCAAACGCGTCCGCCACCGCCGCCAGCTTGCCCTGCAGCGCCTGTTGCTGTGCATCAGCCTGGCTCAACGCCGCATTCATCTGCTGCAGCGAAGTCTGCATCCCTTTCCAGTACTGATAGCCGTATCCCAGCCCACCAAACACCACCACCAGAGCAATCGCCGAAAGCGCCAGGGAGAGTTTGGGAGCAGACGAGGGGGAGGGGGTGCTCCCGGACGGTGACGGTGTGAGCGGAGTTGATTCGATGATTTCCGCATCCTCGATCTGCGACTCTTGCTCTAGTGCCGCGGTCTCATCCTTGCCTGGATCTTTTGCGTCTTTTGTACTCATTCACTTTTCCGTCTTGCTATGTGTGGCAACCGGTCTGACCGGCTGGTATTAGATACGTTACCGGCTGATCCGGCTCTCTATTTACCCATGCGGCTTCTGCGAAATCCCGTGACGACTACTCGTACGGCGTCACGGCTTGGAGCCGGATATCTTCGGCTAGTCTAGCAAAGCGGGATAAAGCGGAATACTTCGCCTGTCACCCGCTACCGCCAGTGAGACTATATCACCAGATTCCTCCGCTCGCTGTGTCGACGCTCAGCGATTGCTGGCCCAGAGACAGATCGCTTCCAGCAGATCCTGCTCATCCGCGCTGCGGGCCAGATAGACCTCACGACAGCCCAGCTCCCGGGCATGCTGGCGCATCCGGTCGCTGACGACGATCATCGGCGTCTGCTGCAACAGCGGCTGGCCCTTTTCTCCCAGCATGCTGAACAGATTTTCCAATAGGATATTGCTGGTGACCGTGACCACATCCACATCGTCACGCCAACGATAAAGCAGCGGCTCCGGATCGATCTCGGGACAGGCACGCTGATACACTTCGGCATAATCGACCGACGCCCCGCGCTCTTGCAACGCCTCCCCCAACAGCTCACGCCCACCGTTGCCACGCAAAATCAGGATTCGCTTGCCGGCTACATCCTTCAGCTCCGGGGTCTCCAGCAAACCCTCGCTGTCGAACGAAAACTCCGGCACGACGTCCACCGGATAGCCCGACTCGGCCAGGGTCTGGGCGGTACGCTTGCCCACCGCCGCCAGGGCAACAGCGGCAGGCAGTTTCTGCTGCGGCGACAGTTTGATGCCCCACAGTACCGCATTCGGGCTGATGAAGATGGCGATATCGTAATCCGCCAAGCCTGCCAATTGGGCCGTGACCCGCGCGGTATCCGGTGGATCTTTGATTTCGACCGAGGGGAAACGCAAAGCGAGACCGTTTCGGCTATCGATCAGTCGGCAGAGGGTGGCAGCCTGGTGTGCGGCACGGGTGACCAGCACACCGATTCCGGACAGATTGCAATCTGTGGAAGTGGTGAGAAAAGACATGGGGCAAAGCTCAGTTTTCGTAAAGGTGTTTAAGTACCTGATCCGCGCCCTGGCCGAGCAACTCTTCGGCTACGGCGATACCCAAGGACTCGGCCTCGTCCGCCGGACCGCTGATTTCGGCACGCATGATACGGCTGCCATCCGGCTCTCCCACCAGACCGCGCATATACAGTTTGTTGTGGTTAAGCACCGCGAAACCGGCTATCGGCACCTGACAACCACCCATCAGGCGGTTGTTCATGGCCCGCTCCGCCCCAACACAACAGGCGGTCTCGACGTCATGCAGCGGTTGAATCAGGGCATTGACGCGCGCATCGTCTCGGCGACACTCGATACCGATGGCCCCCTGGCCGATGGCGGGCAGGCTATCCTCGGTCTCTATATAAGAGGTGATGCGTTGCTGGAAACCTAACCTTTTCAGGCCGGCCGCGGCCAGGATAACGGCGTCGAACTCTCCGTCATCCAGCTTGCGCAACCGGGTATTCACATTGCCCCGCAGCGGGGCGACCTTCAGATCTGGCCTCCGGTCGGCCAACTGGCACTGGCGCCGCAGACTGGAGGTGCCCACAACGGCCCCTGGCGGCAGCTCATCCAGTTTGCTATAGCGGTTGGAAACAAAGGCGTCGCGGGGATCTTCCCGCTCCATGATCACCGCCAGGTGCAGACCCTCAGGCAGCTCCACCGGCACATCCTTCATGGAGTGCACCGCGATATCCGCGCGTCCCTCCAACATGCCCTGTTCCAGCTCCTTGACAAATAACCCCTTGCCGCCGATTTTGGCCAGCGGTGTATCGAGGATCTTGTCACCCTGGGTACTCATACCGATCAGCTCCACTTCCAATCCTGGGTGGGCCTGCCGCAGCAGGGCGGCAACATGCTCTGCCTGCCACATAGCCAGGGGGGATTTTCGGGTGGCGATACGTATCGTCTGGGACATCAGGGTATTCTCGGTGGAAAAAGGCGCATGCTATAACCTCTGGCTGATACAGGCAAATGGCAACCGCCTATTTTTGCCGTTTGTGCCGACAGCTATTAAAATAGTTTATACGACCTCAAGGTTATTTCCGTCCAGCCGATAGGGTGTTCCAATCCTGTTACCCAACCAGCACATGGCCATTAGTTTGATCGACAACGAACTCGCTCTCATCTGCCCCGACCCGGTGATCGCTATCGACCGGAAGGGCATCATCACCCTGTTCAATCCAGCGGCAGAAAACCTGCTCGGCTACAGACAGCAAGAGATGGTCGGACGCTTCCAGATCGCCGAGCTCTACGCCTCCCCGGAGAGCGCGCGGGAAATAAAGCGCCTGATGTACCAGACGAACAACGGCCTCAAGGGTCAGATCATCGGCCACAAAACCCATCTCCAGGCGAAGGAGGGGACCATGATCCCCATCCAGCTCTCCGCCTGCCTGATCGAAGAGCATGGCGTAGAAGTGGGCAGCGTGGGGTTTTTTCGCGACCTGACCGAACGTCTGGCATTGGAGCGCTCACTGAAGATGCTATCGGTCACCGATAGCCTCACCGGTCTCTACAACCAGCGCCATTTCCATACCGTACTCAATCAGGAGATTGCCCGCAGCAAGCGTTACCGTCATCCGCTCAGTCTGATCTGCATCGACCTGGATAACTTTAAATCGGTCAACGACACCCTGGGGCATGTCGAGGGGGATCACGCCCTGCGTTTTGTGGGCGAATCCATTGCCGGTATTTTGCGTAACATTGACTACGGTTTCCGCTACGGCGGCGACGAATTTATGGTGCTATTGCCAGAGACGGAGCAAGCCAGTGCCGATGCCCTCGCGCAGCGCCTGATCGACTACTTTAACCGGAACAAACCGAATAATCTGGTTGAGATTTCCCAGGATAACGATCCGGTGGCACTCAGTATCGGCATCGCCGAATACCTGGCCGATGAACCGGCCGGCGTATTCATCAAACGCGCCGACCTAGCGATGTACCGGGCCAAGAAAGAGCCCGGCAGTCGGGTGGTCCTGGCCGAGTAATAGGCGAGCCGTCACTCAGACTTTACCGCGCAGCAGTTTACGCACCTCTGGCAGATGGCGCCGGCTCACCTCCAGTTCGGCGCCGCTGCCGGCCAACGATACGGCACACCCCCCCGCGCCCAGCCGTTTCAACCCCAGCAAACGCTCCCTGACAATCAGGGCATTGCGGTGAATCCGCAACAGCCGCCGAGGAAAACGCTCTTCCAGTGACTTCAGCGACTCTTCCAGCAACGCCTCGCCGCCGCTATGGCAAACCGTTACGTATTTGTGATCGGCCTGAAAATAGATGACATCGCTGAGCGGGATACGCTGCAGTCCTCCACGAAAGCTGACGCTAATATAGTCGGCGTCCTGTTGTCCCTGAAGCGCCTGCAGCGCCTGCAATTGGGGTCGGTTCAGCGTCACCGCCCTTTCGATCGCCTTTTGCAGGCGCTCGCGGCGGATCGGCTTCAACAGATAATCCACCGCCTGTCGCTCGAACGCCGCCAACGCATGTTGATCAAAGGCCGTTACAAAGATGACCGCCGGCGGCGTCGGCAAGCCGGCCAGTGCCGCCGCCGCCTCCAGACCATCCATCCCCGGCATGCGAATATCCATCAACACCAGATCCACCTCTTCCTGGCGGCAGCGCTGCAACGCATCCCTTCCGTTATCGGCCTCCGCCACCACTCGGTATGGAGGGCCTATCTCTTCGATCAAGCTGCGCAGGCGCGCCCGGGCATGGACTTCGTCATCGGCTATTAATATCTTCATTGTTCAGTCCAGGGGTGGGGAAAAGCCACCCGTACCTGATGTTCGCCGTCCACCTCGCTGACGCTCAGAGAAGCCTCTTCATCAAAAAAGCCCTGCAACCGTTCGCGGATATTTTGCAGCGCCATGCGGTTACCCGGGCGACGAGCCTTGTTGGCCCCCACCGGCAGACTGTTGCGGATGCTGATATTGACCCGCTTGCGTCGATAGCGGCCGGTAATCTGAATGTGCCCCGGCTCGGTCGAGGGTTCGATACCGTGATAGATAGCATTTTCCAGCAGCGGCTGCAGGATCAGCGCCGGCAATTCCGCATCCAGCGGCAGCGCTTCCAGATCCCATTTCACCTGTAGTCGATCACCCAGGCGCTGCCCCTCGATGCGCAGATAACCCCGACACATCTCGATCTCCTCACCCAGACTCGACATACGTTGGGCATCGGAGAGCGAGGCGCGAAACAGGTCTGACAGGTCATACACCACCTCCTCCGCCAGCGCCGGATCGGTGCGGGTCAGGTTGGCAATGGTGTTCATGCTGTTGAACAGAAAATGGGGCCGGATACGTGACTGCAGTGCTTGCAGGTGGGCCTTCGACTCGGCTTCCACCTGGAGCCGCCAACGGTACTGAACAGAGAGATAGTGCATCAACACGGCACAGACAACGGCACTGATCACCAGGCTCTTTATCAGAAACGGGCCGGTATCCGATAGCCCGAGAATCCAGATTGCCAGCAGTGACACCAACAGGGTCAGCCCGACCAAGCTGCACCAGATAATCACCCCCACCTGCCAGATCCGCAGGTGACTGATCCAGGGGCGCAACAGACAGATCAGGGCACTGCCGCCCAGGGCGATCCACTGGATAAACAGCGAGCGCAGGCTTAACTCGCCAGCAAACTCCTGAAAGGTGTGGATAGAAGCCAAGGTGAGTATCACCGCCAGCAATTCGGCAGAGATCACCACGCCGAACACCATACGAATACTGCAAAAATTGGGCAGATAGGCGGCCTGGCCCCGTTCCGGTCCCCCTTGCTTCGCTCCTTTCTGCGTCATAACCCCCCACAGCGGCTTAACCGTGCCGCGAATCCTGATACAATCCCCCCAACTCGGGCTATCGGTACAGTATCCGATTCACCCCAGACTGTGCAGTAGATATCTTACACTCTCTAATTTATGACTATACGATGCTTGGTTCTCAAGCAGGAATATTTATCTCATGAGCGATAAAAAACTCTGGTCCGGCCGTTTCAGCGAACCCACCGATGCCTTTGTCGAAGCCTTCACCGCTTCGGTGGAGTTCGATCAGCGCCTCTACCGCTATGATATCCAGGGCTCGATAGCCCATGCCACTATGCTGGCCAAGTCCGGTATTCTCAGTGTAGCGGAGCGCGATACCATCATCGCCGGGCTGGAGCAGATCCAGGCGCAGATCGAAGCCGGTCAATTCGACTGGTCGGTAGAGCTGGAAGATGTCCACATGAATGTGGAGTCCCATCTGACCCGCGCTATCGGCGATGCCGGCAAGAAACTGCATACGGGGCGCTCGCGCAATGACCAGGTGGCCACCGATATCCGGCTCTATATGCGCGATGAGATCGAGATCATCCGTGCCGAGATCCTGCGTCTGCAGCGAGCGCTGCTGGATACCGCCGAACGGGAGGCCGAGACCATTATGCCCGGTTTCACCCACCTGCAGACCGCCCAGCCGGTCACCTTTGGCCATCACCTGATGGCTTGGTTCGAGATGCTGGAGCGCGACCGGGAGCGTCTGGCGGACTGCAACAAGCGGGTCAACATCATGCCCCTCGGCTCCGCCGCCCTAGCCGGCACCACCTACCCCATCGATCGCCACTATACCGCCGCGCTGCTCGGTTTTGCCCGCCCCAGCGAAAACTCCCTGGATGCGGTCAGCGATCGCGACTTCGCCATCGAGTTCAGCGCCGCTGCCGCGCTGATCATGATGCACCTGTCGCGCATGTCTGAAGAGCTGATCATCTGGTCCTCGGCCCAGTTCAATTTTGTCGATCTCTCCGACAGCTTTTGCACCGGCTCCTCCATCATGCCGCAGAAGAAGAACCCCGACGTACCCGAACTGGTACGCGGTAAGACCGGACGCATTTTTGGCCATCTGATCGGTCTGCTGACTCTGATGAAGGGCCAGCCCCTGGCCTACAACAAGGATAACCAGGAGGACAAGGAGCCGCTGTTCGACACCGTGGATAACCTGAAGGGTTCACTCAAAGTGTTCGCCGACATGATCCCGGCCATCACCTGCAAACCCCAAAGTATGCGCGAGGCGGCGATGAAGGGCTTTGCCACCGCCACCGATCTGGCCGATTACCTGGTACGCAAGGGCACCCCGTTCCGCGATGCCCACGAAGTAGTAGGCAAAGCCGTGGCGCTGGGCGTCAGCAAGGGCTGCGACCTCTCTGACCTCAGCCTGCAGGAGCTGCGGGGCTTCTCCAGCCAGATCCAAGACGACGTGTTCGCGGTGCTGACCCTGGAGGGCTCGGTAGCCGCACGCAACCATATCGGCGGCACCGCACCGACCCAGGTCCGGGCGGCGATTGAGCGGGCACGCCAGCGTCTCGCCGCTGAGTAGGCGCTTACGCTAAATTCCATCAGGACGGTTAATAAGACGGTAGGTCGCCCGCCATACTGTGGGCGTAGGGGTAACCCCCCGTGGTTGCCCGTTCGATACGACTACCATCGTATCCGGGCCGGGCAGGCACAGGGGCCTGCCCCTACTAATTACCGGCTATTTCAACCGCTATCCACCCGCCGCTAATCTCCGTGGGAACGGCGTCTCCCGGTGCCGTCCCGGCCTGGCTGCATTTTCCCGCCCGTTGCATGTATAGTTACTGCAGTAACCAACCGGAGAGGAGCCGATGACCGAAGCCAACCAGACTGCCACCGAGGAACCGCTGGTACTACGCGAAGACCGTGACGGGATCGCCTACCTGACGCTGAACCGGCCCAACCAATTCAACGCACTCTCCGAAGAGCTGTTGGACGCGCTGCAGGGCAGCCTGGATGCGATTGCCGAGGATAAAAGCGTACGGGTGGTGGTATTGGCCGGGAATGGCCGGGCCTTCTGTGCCGGACACGACTTGAAGCAGATGCGCGGCCAGAGCGAGCGCGCCTACTTCCAGCAGTTGTTCACCCGCTGTGGGCAGGTGATGACCCGCATCACCCAACTACCGCAGCCGGTCATCGCCCGGGTCCACGGTATTGCCACGGCAGCGGGCTGCCAACTGGTCGCCTCCTGTGACCTGGCGATCGCCGAAGAGGGCGCGCGCTTTGCCGTCTCCGGGATCAATGTGGGCCTGTTTTGCGGTACCCCCAGCGTACCCCTGTCACGCAATGTCGGACGCAAACAGGCGATGGAGATGCTGCTCACCGGCGGCTTTATCTCCGCCCAACAGGCGCAGGCGCAAGGATTGATCAACCGTGCCGTACCGCTGGACGAGCTGGACGAGGAGGTGTTGAAACTGGCCCGCACCATCTGCGGCAAATCCAGCGCTTCCATCGCGCTGGGCAAGGCGATGTACTACAAACAGTTGGAGATGGGCGTCGATCAAGCCTACCAATTCGCCAGCGAGGCGATGGCCGACAATATGATGTTCGAGGATGTAGGTGAAGGTATCGACGCGTTTGCCGAAAAACGCCCTCCCAACTGGCAGGATCGGTAAACCGGCCATGTTTCAACTTCACCCCCGGCTCGCCGCAGATACCCGGCAACTCTGCCAAATGGCGTTGTGCGAAGTGCGGCTGATGGACGACCGGCGCTTCCCCTGGCTGATTCTAGTCCCCAAAAGGGAAGGCATAACAGAGGTCCATCAACTGGAACAGAGCGACCAGCGCCTACTGATGCTCGAGAGCAGCCATGCCGCCCGGGTGCTGGAACAGTGCTATACCCCGGATAAGATCAACCTGGGCGCACTGGGCAACCTGGTCCCCCAACTGCACTGGCACGTGGTCGCCAGAAACAGGGACGACAACTGCTGGCCCGGGCCGGTATGGGGCTGTGGCGAGCGCCAGCCCTATGCTGAAGCCGAACTGCAACAGCGCCTTGCCGAACTTCAGGTCTGGTTTACCAATGAGTGAGAAAATTACCGATTCCCTGGCTCAACTGAATGAAAAGCTGCTGGCCTTTGCCCGGGCACGCGATTGGGAGCAGTTTCACTCACCCAAGAACCTGGCCATGGCGCTGATCGCCGAATGCGCCGAACTGGTGGAACACTTCCAGTGGCTAAGTGAAGCGCAGAGCCAGCAGTTGGCACCGGAGAAACAGGAACAGGTAGCCCTGGAGATGGCCGATATCCTGATCTATCTGATCCGCACCGCCGAACGGCTGGATATTGACCTGATTGCGGCCGCCCACCGCAAGATTGCCATCAACGAGTCCCGCTATCCCGCCGACAAAGTGAAAGGTGACGCACGACGCGCCAATGAGTACGGCGACGAATAGCTCGTCAGTTCCCTGAATCAACGCACCCGGCTATTTCGGCCCAACAACCGCCGAATACCCCAACGTGAAGCCTGTGTCTGCCGTCGCAGACCTTGCAGCGCCTCCGCTTGACTCGCCACCAGTACCGCCTCGGGGACCCGCTCCCGGATCGCCTGAAACAGGGCCAGGGACACACCCTTACCCTGGCGGTGGCTGATCCACAATAGATTCAACTGCAGATTCAGATCGGCAAACACTACCCGGTCGGCATGCCGTTCAAACAGCCCCCGCAACTCCTCAAACACTTGCTCGCGCCGCGGCACTGCCCAACGCTTCAGACCGGGGATCAACAACATGAAGTCACTCAGGTTTTGCCCGGCCTGGTCGGCGGTGGGGACCCGCCGCCAAAGCGGGTCACCGGGTTGCAGCGGCGCATCCGGCATAATCTTTCGCAGGCGCATCCGGCCTCCTTAAACAGTGCGAATTTACTGGAAAATATAGACGATTCTGGGAGTTGAGAACTAAAGTTTAGGTACGACCGGACGAACTATAGGGTGTTAAGGGTTGATCTTTGTGATCTCCCTGGGCGCCGTAGGGGAACTGGCGTAGCGGTATACGCTACCCATAAAAATGATACGGATCGGAGGATCGCTGTTTTGACTCAAGCAAGTGGCATGACTTACAAGTCGCTGCAGACTGTGCCCTGCGGCGTGCTGATTTTTGATCAGCAGGGTGCCATCAGTTGGCTGAATCCAGCTCTGGAGGGGATGCTGGGACTCAACAACGAGCAACTGGTGGGGCAGACATTGGAGCAGTTCCCGTTCACGACCCATCGCGGACTGTTCAAAGGAACGGGGCTAATGCATCTGTTTGGTAGCGGGGTGGAACAGGAGCGCTGGTTACATTGCACAGTGGTTACACCGGAATCAACCGATCCGCAAATCCACACCGTTAAATATTTTCAAGACGTAACCGAGCTGGTACGGCTGCAGGAAGAGAATCAGCGGCTGAAGAAACAGGTCGAGGAACTGGCCATTACCGACGAGCTGACCGGCCTGGCCAACCGCCAGTCTCTGACGCGCGCACTCAATGCCCAGGTGGCACGCAGCCGACGCTACCAAAATCCACTCAGCCTGGCGGTAATCCAGCTCAACGACAACCAGAGCGAGGCACCGCTCCAGGACGAGGTCATCCTGGAGGTAAGCCGCTACTTGCGCGATCGCCTGCGTTGGGTTGATCTGATTGCCCGCTGGCAGCACAACCAGTTCATCATCATTCTGCCGGAAACCAACCTGCAGGATGGCCAGGATCTGCTGGATAAAATTATGGCCAGTTTTCCCGAGTTACTGCTCCCGGCCCAGCATGATGCCAGTCGCCTGCAGCTGCAATGCGGCCTGGCCGAATGGCACAAAGGGCAGGATGCCCGGTTACTGATGAAACAGGCGTTCAGTAATCTGGCTGAAAGCGACATCGTCAGCAACCACGCTTGAGGAGTAATTGATGGCCGAGGCGGTATCACTCAAAGACGGTATCGGCCGCCAGGACCTACGGACTGTTCGCCGACGCTTCCTCGGTCTGCATCGGGAGCGACTGCGCGTCATTGCACGGGAGCTGACGCCGAACCAGCGCGCCTTTGTCGATCTGCTGCCACTGCTGTTTCATATCAACCACCCGACGCTGCCGGGTTTTGCCGGCAGCGATACCCCCATCGGCATACCCGATTACACTCCGACCCAGTCGGTGTTGCGCCTGGCCCGCAAGCTGAGTCGCAGCTTCGAATATAAAAAACGCGCACGGCGCCGTTTTTATATCCAGGCACTCTACCTGATGGGTAGCATCGGCAGTATCGCCCATACCAGCGGCAGCGACTTTGATATCTGGCTCTGCCATGATCCGGAACTGGACAGCACCGAGCGCGAACTGCTGCGCCTCAAGGCGCGCAAATTGGAAGCCTGGGGAAAAGAGCTGAATCTGGAAGTCCACTTCTTCATCATGGAAGTGGACGCCTTTCGTAATGGCAAACTCGACGCCCTGTCCCACGAGAGCAGCGGTACCACACAGCCACACCTGTTGTTGGAAGAGTTCTACCGCACCGGCGTCCTGCTGGCCGGACGCTATCCGGTTTGGTGGATGGTTCCCCCTGAAGAGGAGGGCAACTACACCCAGTACGTCGAGATGCTGTTCCACAAGCGCTTTATCGATCCGCTGGACTGCCTCGACTTCGGCAGTCTGGAATCGATCCCGGTGGAAGAGTTTCTTGGCGCCGCCCACTGGCAGCTATTCAAAGGCATCGAATCGCCCTATAAAACCATCCTCAAACTGTTCCTGACCGAAGCCTACGCACGCGATTATCCCGATATCCGCTGGCTCTGCCAGGAGACCAAACGAGCCATTTACGACGGTGATTTCGACCTGCGTAAACTGGACCCCTATGTGTTGATGTACCAACGAGTTGAGCAGTATCTGCAGGGGCGAAATGAGAAAGATCGCCTGGAACTGGCCCGGCGCTGCCTCTATTTCAAATCGGAGCAGACCCTGAGCCAGGATCAACCACAACTCCGGGACGATTGGAAACGGGAAGTGTTGGAGGTGTTGACCCGAGGCTGGGGCTGGCGGCGAGGCGAACTGGTCAATCTGGATTCACGGCAGAACTGGAAGATCGACCAGGTGATGGATGAACGAAACAGTCTGGTGCGGGAGCTCAGTTACAGCTACCGGCTGCTGACCGATTTCGCCCGGGAATACGCCTCCACCGATGCCATCGACCCGGAAGAGCTCAGCCTACTTGGCCGCAAACTCTATACCGCGCTGGAGAAGCGCCCGGGCAAGATCGACAGTATTAACCCCGGCATTACCCGCAATCTATACGAGGAGCGTGTCAGCCTCCACTACACCCGTACCCGGGGGGATCAGTACGCCTGGTTTCTCTACCTGGGTGAAGTCAACGAGTCGGCCGCCCGGGTAACCAGCCCGCTGAAAACCGCCGCCTGTCTCAGTGAAATACTGGCTTGGTGCCACCTCAACCGGCTGATCAATCTAAATACCATCATCACGCTCTATCCCAAGGAGAATCCGATCCGCCAGGAAGAGCTGTTTGCCATATTGGGCACCCTGAACAACCTCTATCCACCGCATGAGACCCACCCGGTGCCTATGGCACAACTCAAGCAGCCACCCCGAGCCCTCTCTTGCACTCTGTTTCTGAATACCGGCATCGACCCGATGGCCCACTTGGCCAAGGTCGGCAAGCAACTCACCACGGAACGAAGCGATCCGCTCAGTTTCGGCTCGGCCCACAGTTCGCTGGTGGAAACCATTGAGCAGTTGATCACCACCAGTTGGGGCGAGACGCTGGTCACCTATCACCAGGGAACGCGCGGCCTGCTGGAGAGTCTCTGCCTCTACCTGCGCATGGGACTGCAGGGTGACGTCGGCCAGCATCCAGCTAGCGCCACCGCCCACTGCTTCAACTCCGTGCGGGGCGGCAGTACCGCCCGACGCGTCGAGAAGCTGTTCAACGATGTCATGCACTGCTTTAGCGAATCGGGTACCGGGCTCAACAGTCGTTATCTGCAACAGATCGAGGATGATTTCTACCTGATCCACTATCAAAACGACAAATTCTCCTACTTTCCGATCACCGGCGATCAGGAAGTGCTGGATATCCTCTCCGAACCGCAGCGCAGCTTCCGGCCGACCACCATCGACAGCCTGAGTCTCGCTTCCACTCCGCTGCCCTGCATCCTGCGGCATAACCGGGCCGGGGCCATCCAGGTCTTTTACAGCACCCAGAAGGGACAGACCGAACTCTATATCCTCGATGAACACGGCGCCCTGTTCCACCAACAGATGCAGGAGGCGGATGAACACTATCTGTTGGTACAGCAGCAACGTTTTCTCAAGGGGATGCTTCTACTGCGCAGCTTGAGCTTGCCCAGTGACCAGCCCTCCCATCGTTACCTGCTGGACGCCCCGGAGTTCTATCACCTCTCGCGTAACCGGAACGGCGACTATGTGGCGGAACCTCGTACGCCGCCACGCCACCGACTACCTGACAGCTACATGGAGTTACGTTTGATCAGTGAAGGACTGGACCTGAATCAGTCGCCGCATCTACTGGTATGCGGCGACCGTGAGTTCAGCTCCCTGGAGTATGGCCCCGAACTGTACGGCACCGTGGCGCAACACCTGCTGGATCAGCGGATTGGCCACAAGGCGTATCCGATCTATCTGACCAGCCTGGAGATTTCTGGGATCGGCTCGGAAGAGAGCGCCACAACCATCCAACTGCTGAAATTCAAGAAACGCCTGGAAGGACGCCTGAACCAGGCGTTGATAAAACTCAAGCCCTAACCCCTCCGCGGCATTACAAACGTTTGGAAATTGCCGCCCCAGACCTCTCCAGGCAGAAACGGGTAAGGAGGGAATCCGGTTGGGTTTAACTTCCACCAGGGTTACAATGCGGAACATTGGAAAATTACGGAGCAACACACCATGTTCTGCTGGTCTCGTTATCTACTCTGGCTGGTCATTCTGGTCTTGGGTACAAGCAGCCTGCTTACCGCATGCGGTCAAAAAGGTCCGCTGTATCTCCCTGACCCAGCTTCCCAGCAACAACCTCAACAACAGGAAGAGTCCAAGGACAAGTAGCGGTCGACCACTATGAAATATGCATTCACCAAGATGCATGGCCTGGGCAATGACTTTGTGGTCCTGGACGCCTTCACCCAGCCACTCACCCTCACCCGGGAACAGTTCCGCCTGCTGGGAGACCGCCACTTCGGTGTCGGTTGCGACCAGATCCTGCTGGTGGAACCCGCCACACTGCCCGACACCGATTTCAATTACCGTATCTTCAATGCCGATGGCGATGAAGTGGAGCAGTGCGGCAACGGCGCCCGCTGCTTTGCCCGTTATGTGCGCGACAAGGGGTTGACCGACAAGCAGGAAATAACCGTCGGCACCAACGCCGGGATAATCAAGCTGACTATCGAAGCGGATGGTCGTGTGCGGGTCAACATGGGTGTCCCGGTGCTGGAGCCCGCCCGCATCCCCTTTATCGCCGAGCGGCAAGCGGCCGATTACCGGGTCGAGGTACTGGGTGAAACCCTTACCCTGGGAGCCGTTTCCATGGGCAATCCCCATGCGGTAATCGTGGTCGATGACCTGGAGCAAGCCCCGGTGGAGCGCATCGGCGCCGCCCTGCAGCAACACCCACGCTTCCCGCAACGGGTCAATGTGGGCTTTATGCAGATCCTCTCGGCGGATTCCATCGCCCTGCGCGTCTTCGAGCGTGGCGTGGGGGAAACCCTGGCATGTGGTACCGGTGCCTGTGCCGCCGCCGTGTCCGGCCAACTGCGCGGACTGCTTAACAAAAGTGTCAAGGTCAGCTTGCCCGGCGGGGCGCTTATGATAGAGTGGTTGGACGAACAGGCGCCCGTCATGATGTATGGCCCGGCCGCTTCAGTATTTGAAGGAAGCATCGAATTATGAGCCCACAACCCGAGCCCAAGCCAGACTACCCCCAGATGGAACAGAACCTGATCGCCTTTCTGACCGAGCACCCCGATTTTTTTGATCGCAACCCCGACCTACTGAGCAAACTGGAATTGCCCCACAGCAACGGCAGCGCCGTGTCGTTGATCGAACGGCAAGTGGCCACATTGCGTGAGCAAGCCGAACAGAGTCAGCGCAAGCTGGAAGAGTTTGTCGCGATCGCGCGGGAGAACGAACTGCTCAACGAGCGGCTGCATCACCTCACGGTCAAGTTGATCGAATGCTGTGATTTCGACGAGGTGATCAACACCCTGCAGGATCTGCTGCATGACGACTTCCGTGCCGAAGCGGTAGAACTGCACCTCTATTCGGCCAGCGAAGCCGAACACCTGACCAATCCCGACCTGGACGGCTTCCGGGATTTTCTCGATACCAACAAGCCGCGTTGCGGCCGGCTGCCGCATGGGCAGTTGAAATACCTGTTCGGCCCCCAGGCCGAAGATATCGCCTCCACGGCCCTGATACCCATTAAGGGTGAGGGATTGTTGGGCGTACTGGCTATCGGCAGCCACAGTGAACACCGCTTCCATCCCGGTATGGGCACCGACTATCTGATCCGCCTTGGAGAGATTGTCAGCAAAACCCTGGAGGTGGTATCGGAACCGGGCAGCTGATGCCGTCCGCTGACCAGCTGCAGCACCGGCTGCAAGCCTTCCTGTCCCACCTCCAATTCGAGCGGCGTCTCTCCACCCATACCCTGACCAACTATCAGCGCGACCTGGTGCGTTTCGGCGACTGGTGCCGGGAACAACAGCTGAACGGTTGGGAGCAGCTGACGCCACACCAAGTGCGTGCCTTCGTGGCCAGACGCCATCGCGCCGGCATCTCCGGCAAAAGCCTTCAGCGGGAACTCTCCGCGCTACGCAGCCTGTTCCGTTACCTGATGCGCGAAGGGGTGCTGGCCGACAACCCGGCCAGCGGCATCCGTGCGCCCAAATCCGCACGCCATCTCCCCACTACGCTGGATGCCGATCAACTGGGCAGCTTGCTGGATGTGGCCAGCGTGGATCCGTTGGAACTGAGGGATTTGGCGATCATGGAGTTGCTCTACTCCTCCGGCCTGCGACTGGCCGAACTGGTCGCAGTCAACCTGCACGATATCGACACCCATGACGCCACCCTGGAAGTGATCGGCAAGGGGGCCAAAAGCCGTCGTGTACCGGTAGGCAGTAAAGCCCTGGCGGCCGTCGATGCCTGGAAACAGGTGCGGGGCGACTGGGCCAAAGCGGATGAACCGGCTCTGTTTGTCAGCCGCCGGGGCGGGCGGCTCCGGCCCCGCTCCATCCAGCAACGCCTGCAGCAATGGGCACTGAAGCAGGGTTGTCGGCAGAATCTTCATCCGCACATGCTGCGCCACTCATTTGCCAGCCACCTGCTGGAGTCTTCCAGTGACTTGCGGGCCGTCCAGGAGTTACTGGGGCACGCCGATATCAGCACCACCCAGATCTACACCCATCTGGACTTCCAACACCTGGCCCAGGTGTACGACAGCGCCCATCCGCGTGCTCGCAAGAAAAAGCGCGATAACTAGCCAATCCAAACAACCGGTAGAACTGCGCCCTCCCGCCAGCGGATTAACGCCTGTCGGCAAGGCCCGGCTGCCGTTACAATAAGTCTCCCAACGCATGACCATTACCCCGGAGTCCGGCTTGAACAATCTCTTCGCCGAAGCCAAACGCTGTTTTCTGATCGCCGATCCGGATGAAAAACTGGACGCCTCCCTGGCACTGGTTTCGGCCTGGCAGGCCGGCAATCTCAACTGGGATTCAGATGACGAACCGGAGCACTTCCTGGCCCCCGGCCGGCTGGAGCGCCCCCTGTTGGTGCCGCCTCAACAGGTGAGCAAGCGCGGTTTCGGCTCCCTCACCCGACGCGCCGCCCTGATCCACGCCCTGGCCCATATCGAACTGACCGCCGTCAACCTGGCCTGGGACACCATCTACCGCTTCCGCGGGTTGCCCCGGGACTATTATGAAGATTGGCTGCAGTGTGCCGGCGAAGAGAGCCAGCACTTCCTCGCCCTGCGCGGGCAGTTGCGCGCCATGGGCTTCGACTATGGTGACTTCACCGCCCATGATGAATTGTGGGGCAGCGCTGTGGAGACCGCCCACGAGCTGATGGACCGGATGGGGATTGTGCACCGGGTATTTGAGGCACGGGCGCTGGATGTGGTGCCGAAGACCCTGGAAAAATTCCAGGAGCTGGGGGACAGCAAGACCGCCTCCATATTGACCACCATCGCCAACGAAGAGATTGGCCACGTCAGTGCCGGTACCCGTTGGTTCCGTTACCGTTGTGAACAGCAAGGTCTGGATCCAGACACCACCTTCTTCCAACTGCTGCAGCGCTACCTCGGCCATATTCCACGCGGTCCGTTCAATCACACAGCACGCCGTCAGTGCGGATTCAGCGAAAATGAGTTGGCCCAGCTGGAAGCGGGTGAGCAGTCTACGTCCTAGGAGCCGATCACACCGGCTGCGGATGGTAGATCTTTTCAAAGAAGGCGCGATACGCCTCGGGCACCGGCTGGCTTTTCAGTTTGTCGGCATCGATACAGGTGGTGGTGGTACGGGCATCGACACAGAGCCGCTCATCGACGTATATCTGGTAGCGCAACCCCAAGGAGCTGCGACCCAGCTTGAAACAGGAAACGCGGATCTCCGGGCGTTCGCCAAAACGCAACGGCTGGCGAAAATCCACTTCGGTATGCACCATGGGGAAGGCGATACGCAAATCCTGGATCAGGTAAAAGTAGCGCACCCCGATATACTCTTCCCACAGGTCCTCGAACGCTTCATGGATGAAGTTGTGGATACGCGGAAAGTAGGCGATACCGGCCGGATCCACATGGCTGAAGCGAACCAATCGCCGGGTGACAAACACCAAACCCTCACCGTCACCCACCGGGCGTACCTGCAATGCATCGCTGCGTTTCGTCATGATCTACTCACTGGTATGAATGGATTCTCAGGGTTAGCGACTGTTGGCAATCCGGGTTAATCCCTACTCCGGCTACCGGCCGCTTGGTGATTACTCTTCCACATGTCCCAACAACTGGCTGCGCAGCATCTTCGGCAGGCCGGTAATGCTCAGGGTGTCGCTCTCGGCCTGATAGTGTATCCGCTTGTTTAGCTGGTAGGAGGAGAAACTGATCGCCAGATCCCGCTCGCGGCCGGCAAACTTCACATAACGCCGCAGGCTCTTGCGGTCCAGCAGCAGGCGTCCACCGCCTTCCGGTAGGTGATCCGCCAAATAGCTGGAAAAGGCCGACGTATCCACCCCGTCCAGGGCCTGGGAGAGTCCGCCGATCTCCACTGGGGCATCCTGCAGGTCCTGCTCGACACAGTACTCCACCACCTGGTTGCGAAAATCGCCGACCTGCTCCTCCGGCAGCTTCTGGGAAAAGGTCTCGATGCGCTCCAGAAAATCTCGGGTAGCGGCGGCCTTATCGACACTGGCGCTGAAACCGGCCAACTGCTGCAACAATTCGGCCATGCCGCGAGCCCGCGAGGGACTCATGGAGAGGTAGGCATCACCCGCCTCACTGCGCCACAGTGTCAGATCCACCTTCAGCGCCATCATCGAGGCACCGAAATCCAGCGTTAGCACCGGCTCCACCTCTTGTCGCTCATTGATCCGGCTGGCAATCCGTTGGCTGACGATAAACAGATAGAGCGCCTGCTGTTCGTGCTGCTGCTCGATGAACAGAATCAGATGACCGCGCAGTTCACTCCCCAGCTCCTGCATGCGCTGCAACAACTGTTTCCCCAGGCGGCTGCTAAGCGTGACAAAATCCACCTGTTCGGTACAGAATTGTGCCAATTCCCCGGCCAACCCGTTCTCCTGCGACGCTTCCGAAAAACGACCATATTCACGATTGATGCGACTCAGATAAGCCCGCTTCAAATCGGCGGCCAGCGTTTCAACCTGATCATCCACCGGCAGCTCCGTCTCGCGCAAGTGCAGTGCCGGTGCGCCGCTCTCATCCGGATGGATCTGATGGGTAATGCAGTGGGTGATCGTCATTGGAACTCCGCAAAAAAATAAAATCGTCGGCCCGTCCGGACCCGAGGCGGATTATACCCGCAAATGCCGCCGTGCCGGACTTCCCTTGAAATTGGCGGTTATTCTCCCCATGTTGGATCAGTTAGAATAGACAACGACTTATATTCAAGGGGCAAAGCAGTGGAGCCGATCAAGGGCACAACAATTCTCTCAATCCGCCGCAACGGCAAGGTTGTCATCGGTGGCGATGGACAAGTCTCCATGGGCAACACCGTGATGAAGGGGAACGCCCGTAAGGTGCGCCGCCTCTATAAGAATCAGGTACTTGCCGGATTTGCCGGCGCCACTGCCGACGCCTTCACCCTGTTCGAACGTTTTGAAGCCAAACTGGAGATACACCACGGCCACCTGATGCGCGCCGCTGTTGAACTTGCCAAAGACTGGCGCACCGACCGTACCCTGCGCAAACTGGAAGCGCTGCTGCTGGTGGCCGATAAGACTGCCTCACTGATGATCACCGGTCTGGGTGATGTGATCGAGCCGGAAGACGACCTGATGGCGATCGGCTCCGGTGGACCCTTCGCCCAAGCTGCCGCCAAGGCCCTGCTGCAAAACACCGATCTCAGCGCCCGGGAGATTGTTGAAAAGGGTCTCGGCATCGCCGCCGACATCTGCGTCTTTACCAACCACAACCTCGTTATCGAAGAACTCGATACGGAAAACTGATTCCCAACTATCATGCCTGAATTGACACCACTACAGATCGTCCAGGAGTTGGACAAGCATATTATCGGCCAGTCGGCCGCCAAGCGCGCCGTCGCTATCGCCCTGCGCAACCGCTGGCGGCGCAGCCAGGTCGATGCCGAGATGCGTAACGAGATCACCCCGAAGAATATCCTCATGATCGGCCCTACCGGGGTCGGCAAGACCGAGATCGCCCGGCGCCTGGCGAAACTGGCCAACGCGCCGTTTATCAAGATCGAGGCGACCAAATTCACCGAGGTGGGCTATGTCGGCCGGGATGTGGATTCGATCATCCGCGATCTGGCCGATTCGGCCATGAAGATGGTGCGCGAGCAGGCTCTGGAAAAGGTCAAAGACCAAGCGGCGGATGCGGCGGAAGAGCGGGTGTTGGATGTGTTGCTGCCCCGGGCCACCAGTTGGGAGGGCGACAGCAGCAGCGCGGCGGGAGCTTCCACCCGGGATAAATTCCGCGTCAAGATCCGCAACGGCGAACTCAATGAAAAAGAGATCGAGATCGAGGTCTCCGGCGCCGCATTGGGAGTGGAAATCATGGCTCCCCCGGGCATGGAAGAGATGACCAGCCAACTGCAGGGGCTGTTTCAGAATATCGGCGGTGGCCGCACCCGCAAGCGTAAGCTGCGCGTCAAGGACGCCCTACGCATCCTGCAGGATGAAGAGGCGGCCAAGCTGGTCAACGACGAGGACCTGAAACTCAAGGCACTGGAAAAAGTCGAGCAGCAGGGCATCGTGTTTCTGGATGAGCTGGACAAGGTGGCGGCCCGTTCCGATCACGGGGGTCCGGACGTCTCCCGCCAGGGGGTGCAACGAGACCTGTTACCCCTGGTGGAGGGCTGTACCGTCTCCACCAAACAGGGCATGGTAAGAACCGACCACATCCTGTTTATCGCCTCTGGCGCGTTCCATCTGGCCAAACCCTCGGATCTGATCCCGGAACTGCAGGGGCGTCTGCCGATACGGGTCGAACTGGATGCATTAACCACCGAGGACTTTATTCGCATTCTGACCGAACCGGACGCCTCGCTAACCGATCAGTACATCGCCCTGATGGCGACGGAGGGAGTCAAACTCTCCTTTACCGAAGAGGGGATTCGCCGTATTGCCGAGATCGCCTGGCAGGTCAACGAAGGCACCGAAAATATTGGTGCCCGCCGGCTACATACCGTCATGGAGCGGTTGCTGGAGGGGATCTCGTTCACCGCTACCGAGGTACCGGGCAGCAGTGTGGTGATCGATGCCGAGTATGTTGATAACAATCTGTCCGAGCTGGCCTCGAATGAAGATCTGAGCCGATTTATCCTATAGCGGTAACGGCACCCATTGTCAGGAGTAGATGACATGTCCAAATACGTACCCACCGAATTGAACCTCCACCAGCACTCCCGGGTGCTGGAAATCACCTTTGATGACGGCGCCAAGTTCGAGCTGCCTTGCGAATACCTGCGGGTCTTCTCCCCTTCCGCGGAAGTGATGGGCCACGGCCCCGGACAGGAAGTGCTGCAGCTCGGCAAAGAAGACGTGAACATCGCCCAGATCACCCCGGTGGGCAACTACGCCGTAACGCTGCACTTCGACGACGAGCACAATACCGGCATCTACTCCTGGGAGTATCTCTACAGCCTGGGCCTCAACTATGAGCAAAACTGGCAGAGCTACCTGAACCGCCTGGAAGCGGCAGGACACAAGCGTAAGGCGCCCAACTGACGTCATCGCCGCTGGGGCCGGCCATTTGTTCCTGAATCGGTGAAAAACCGATACACTCTGCACTATTCAGCAGTGCACTGCATCAACCACCCAATCTGTTCAAGGCAGCAACATGACGGAGAATGAATCTACCCACTTTGGCTTTGAGACCGTTCACGCCCGGGAAAAAGCGCAACGCGTGCGGGCCGTTTTCGACTCTGTCGCCACCCGCTATGACCTGATGAACGACCTGATGTCTTTCGGTATCCATCGGCTGTGGAAGCGCTTTGCGGTGGAATTGGCAGGTATTCGCCGTGGCCAGAAGATTCTCGACCTGGCTTCCGGAACCGGTGATCTGGCGGCCCGTTTTGCCGGCTTGGTGGGCCCGGAGGGCGTGGTGGTAATGACCGACATCAACGCCGCCATGCTCCATCAGGGGCGGGCGCGTATGGCCGACGAAGGGTTGGTGGGCAATGTCGTCTACACCCAGGTCAACGCCGAGCAGATCCCCTTCCCGGACAACAGTTTTGACTGCATCACTATCGCCTTCGGCCTGCGCAACGTCACCGACAAGCAGCAGGCACTGAACGAAATGGCACGGGTGCTGCGACCGGGCGGCCGGGTCCTGGTACTGGAGTTTTCCCATCCTCAGGGCAAACCGCTGAAGAGCGTCTACGATATCTACTCCTTCAAGCTGCTGCCGAAGATCGGCAAAGTGGTCGCCAATGATGAGGCGAGTTACCGCTATCTGGCTGAATCGATCCGCATGCATCCGGACCAGGAGACGCTCAAGGGGATGATGGAGCAAGCCGGCCTGGAGCGCTGCGACTACCACAACCTGACCGGTGGTATCGTGGCCGTTCATCGCGGCTTCAAACTCTAGTCAGGCCGCCTGCCCATGAGTCTCTCCGGCATCACTGCCGCCGGCCTGGAACAGGCCTTAAACCGGTATCTGCAATTGGACCCGTCCGCCACGGCCCAGATGGCCAGGCTGCACGGCAAGGTGATCGCCTTTGAGCTGGCCGGACTCGGCCAAACCCTGTACCTGATCCCCGGGCCGGCCGGCGTGCAACTGCTCTCCCGCTATGAAGATGAGCCGGATTGCGTACTGCAGGGCACCCCTCTCGCCCTGGCCCGCATGGGCAATCAGGAGACCAGCTCCGACCAACTGTTCTCCGGTGAGGTACGTATCAGCGGGGACACCGAGTTGGCGCACCGTTTCGGCAAGATTCTCGGCGGCATGTCCATCGACTGGGAGGCACAACTGGCCCAGTACACCGGTACCCTGGTGGCGGAGGATGTCGCCGGCGTAGTCAAACAGGTCTCGGGCTGGGGCCGGCGCGCCCTGGATACCCTGGAGCTGGATCTGCAGGAGCTGCTGCAGAAGGAGTTGCGCATCCTGCCTGAGCGGAGCGAAGTGGAGCAGTTTCTCGCCGACGTGGACCAACTGCGCGACGATATCGAACGCCTCGAGGCGCGCATCATCCTGCTGCAACGGCGTACCCAAACACCCCACGAGGAGTCCCAGTGATCCGTCCCGCCGAGGCGTTGCGCCTGCTGCATATCAACTGGGTGCTGCTGCGCCACGGCCTGGATGAAGTGATCCTGGCCACCCACCTGTTTCGCCCGGTCCGCTTCCTGCTCTACCTGTCGCCTTTCTACTGGCTGCGCCGCCACAAGCTACCGCCCTATCCGGTACGGATGCGCCTGGCACTGGAGGACCTGGGACCTATATTCATCAAGTTCGGCCAAATCCTCTCCACGCGCCGCGATCTGCTGCCGGATGATATCGCCGATGAACTGGCCAAGCTGCAGGATGCGGTGCCACCCTTCTCCGGACAACAGGCCAGACAGATCATCGAGCAGGCATTTGGCCACCCGATCGAAGATGTGCTGGACTATTTCGACGAGCAACCCCTCGCCTCCGCCTCCATCGCCCAGGTTCACACCGCCTCGCTGAAAGACGGCAAAAAGGTGGTGGTTAAAGTGCTGCGTCCCGGCATCGAGCGGACCATCCGCCGCGATGTGGGTCTGCTCTACATCATCGCCGGCCTGGCCGATCGTTATTGGAAGGATGGTCGGCGCCTGCGTCCGATGGAAGTGGTGCGGGACTATGAAAAGACCATCCTGGATGAACTGGATATGCAGCGCGAGGCGGCCAATGCCGCCCAGCTGCGACGCAACTGGGAAGGCAGCGACATCCTCTTCGTACCCGAAATCTATTGGGAATACACCCGCACCAACGTGCTGGTAATGGAGCGCATCCACGGTATCCCGGTCGGCAATATCAAGGCGCTCAAAGCGGCCGGCATCAGCATGGAACAGCTCGGCACCCAGGGGGTGGAAATCTTCTTCACCCAGGTGTTCCGCGATAACTTCTTTCACGCCGACATGCACCCGGGCAACATCTTCGTCGAACCGGGCGGCCGCTACATCGCGGTGGATTTTGGTATCGTCGGCTCGCTCACCACCGAAGACCAGCGCTATCTGGCGGAAAACCTGCTCGCCTTTTTCAACCGTGACTATTACCGGGTGGCGGAACTGCACGTGGAGTCCGGCTGGGTACCCAAAGGGACCCGGGTGGAAGAGTTCGAATCGGCTATCCGCTCGGTCTGTGAACCGATCTTCAACAAGCCCCTGAGCGAAATCTCTTTCGGCCACTTCTTGCTCAACCTGTTTCAGACCGCCCGCCGCTTCGATATGGAAGTGCAGCCGCAACTGGTACTGCTGCAGAAGACCCTGCTCTATATCGAAGGATTGGGGCGCCAACTCTATCCGGAACTGGATCTCTGGGCTACCGCCAAACCCTTCCTGGAGCGCTGGATGAAGGAGCAGGTGGGGCCCAAGGCATTCACCCGCAAACTGAAAAAGAACCTGCCGCAGATGACCGAATACGCGGCGGACATGCCGATACTACTGCACAAGGTATTGCGAGACGCCTCGGAAGGACGCCTGGAACTGAACTGGAAATCGACCGAACTGGAACAGCTCCGCCGGGATGCCCAGCGCCACCAGCGTCGACTGATCACCGCCGTCAGCGGCGGCACGCTGCTGCTGACCGGCACGCTGATGCTGCTGCTCGGACCCGGCCAGCTATTGCCGACCAGCGCGGTAGCCGCTGCCGGCCTGGGGCTCTCGGCAGTCGGCGGCATTGCCCTGATCCGTACCTGGCTAAGGAGCTGAACTCCCGGATGATCCCTCAGTCGCGCTGTTGCATCTGCCGCAGCGTCATCCAGGCCATCCAACCCAGTAACAGCGTGGCAAGGATCAACACGCCCCAGAGCGACCACTGCTTCCAGTCGTAGATCCGTTGCGGAGTCAGTGCGGCCGTACCGGCCAACTCAAACGGCTGTCCAACGCGGATCCGTTCGCTCACCCACTGCCGCCGCTGCGTCTCACTGAAGCCCTGAAGTAGCGAACCCGGCCGATCCATCACGGCCGATCCACTGCCATAGGCCAGCAGGAACGGCCCCTCTCCACGGGCGGAAAACCGCAACAGGTGGGGAATCCAGCTCACTTTTACCCTGGGAAGGGATTCACCCAGTCCGCCGCCAGAGGTATCCACAGCCAATTTCCAGAAACGATCATTGACCCGTTCAACCGCCAACGCGGTCTGATCCAACTGGGTCCCGTCTATCAATATTCGGTATAGGGTGGCTTGACTGCGACGTATCCAGGGCGCTTCCGCCGTTGCCCGGGAGTAGAGCGTTGCCCGGACGATGGTGTTCGACTCCGCCGGTATCAGGTTGACCCGAGTGACCGGCAGACGCCCGGGCAGTTCAAACAGATAGACGCCCGCCTGCTCATCGCGCCGCAGAGTCGTTATCGGCGTCTCTTGTTGTGGTCGTTCCTGACTGTCGCCGACCGTCACCGCCTCCACCGCATCCAGCTCCACCGCCATCTCACCCTTATCGGGTACCAATCGGATAAAGCGATCAAGCGATCCATTCAACCGGATATCCGCTTTGACCAATCGTTCACCGCTGTAGGCAAGATCGGCGATAACCTGGTCGCCGCCGACCGCTCGCCAACTGATCAAGTCATCACTCTGCTCCAGTTTTAGCCGCTGCATAAAGCCGCGCGCCGGCTCAGGCCAGTGCAGCGTCAAACGCCGGATAACCGGTCGCTGCTCCCCTTGCCAGAGCTGCAGCAGGTAACCCCGCAGCACATCATCCTGGGTACGATGCATCTGTTGCTGTTCCAGTGTCAGCACCCCTGCCGCACTCTCGCGCCGAATTCGCAGCGAGAGGCGTTGCAGATCGGCCGCCCGGGTGCCATACAGCGGGAACAGAACGATCGACTGCAGGCTTTCCTGACCGGGCAGTCGCTTGGCCGGCAGTTGCAACTCGTGGGGTAAGCGTTCGCCCCGCCCATTGAAGAGCTGCAGATCCCCCAGGTCGGCTCGCGTCACTCCCTGATACACCGCCTGAGGCAGCGGCAGTTGATAGATTGGACTGGCGACTTCCGGCTCAAGCCGGATGCCCCAGGCAAAATCCCCCTGCTCCAGGGCTTCCCTCGGCTCAGCCGCAACGGCCCCACCGCATAACAAAACCCACAGCAGACAGGCTAACCTCATAGCTCCTCCTTTTGACTCATCTGCGGTTGTCCGGCCAGCCGTGGCGGCGCCGGCGAAAAGTAACCGACGATCAACAACAGCAACCCGACGCCGATAAACGCTACGATACGCGCCACCGTACCGGTATTGGAGAGATCCACCAGGAACAGCTTCAGCACTACCAACCCCATCAATCCGGCGCCCACCAACCAGAGTAACCGGCGACCGGTTCGCGTTCCCGTCAGCATGCAGCCAAGCCCCAATGTCGCCCACAGCACCGCAATCGCCGCCTGCAACACCTGCGAGCGAAGTAGCAGATCGGCATCGAACGGCACCCCACCCCAGTGGTGTACCGCGCGCACCACCATGCCGTTGAACCAGAGGAACAGGGCGATACCCAATAGGGAAAAGTAGTGCGCCGCCCGCACCCCCCACTGTTCCAATCCGTCGCCGACCCGCTGCCACCACTTCACCAGCAGCAACAGCACCGAGAGGATGGTCAGGTCCAGCGGATTGAGCACCGGCAGGTAAGCGATCGGCCAGGGGTCACCCGGGCTGACCGCATTGGCCAACATGGCCCAGCCCAGCAGATAGACCGCCAATGGTGTCATCACCTGGATGTTGTACACCCGAATATGCCGTTGCACCGGCCAAACCAGCCGCTGCCCCAGACTCAGCAGCCCCAGACCCAACAGCACGGGAACCGCACCCCAGGGGATCATCTCCCACAGATGACTGCCGGCTACCGCCTGGTTCAGGCGCCAGGCCGCCTCATCGGCCAGAAGGAAAGCCAGTAACCAGAGGCTGCCCCCGTGCCAGAGCGGGCGGACCGCCAAGCTGTCCTGGTCCAGCCGATACAGCACGGCATACTGGACCACAAAGGCCAACAACCAGCCCAGGGCGACAAAACCGACCAGCGGATGGGACTGGTCCAGCCAGAGCGCCAGTGCCACCAACAGCAGCGCCGGCAACAGTCCGAGATCGATCAGTATGAGCCGCTTCCAGGCAAGGCGGCGCCTTAACCACTCCGCCACAGCCGCCGTGAAGGCCAAAAGCGCCAGCAGCCAGGCCCACTCATTGTGACCGGTGACAAAGCGATCCAGCTCATTGATACCGGCGCTCAGCCACCAAATCGTACCCCAGATAAAAGAGAGCGGCGGCACCCAGTCTTCGTAGCGCGTCCGCTTATCCGCCTGGCGATCCAGATAGAAAGCGGTAAAGAGACCGGCCAGCGCGATCAAGAATGCCCCCAGAAAGGTGCTGTTGATCAGCGGCCACTCACCGCCGGTCCCGTACCAGTGGTTGTCTTCCAGATAGAGCAACCCGGCTAACAACTGCAGCGCCAGGCCAAACAGACGCGGTAGGCGGCGCCCCTGATGGAAACCGATCCAGATCATGGCGGCCCCCTCCAGTGCCCAGAAGGCGGAGCTGAGTCGACCCTCCAGGGCGAACGGGATTGCCAGCGTGGCAAACACCACCCCGGTACCCAGCAAACTCTCCGACAGCAGTCGCAAGGTGGTTCCGCCACGCTTGAACAGCAAGGCCGCCAGCGCGATATAAAAGCCGCCCAGGATGACCGCGCTGAAGGCCAAACCGTACGGCATATCCTTGACCAACGCCGCCTGCAGGGCGGCCGACGCCAAGGGCACCCCGAAGATCAAGGTGCCATCCACCACCCCTTTCAGGTTGGGAGGCTGCCTGATGGCAAACAGCACCGCAATTGCCACGTACATCAGGAAAAAGGCGATCAGGAAGGGCTCGGTGCTGGTGAAGAATTCCGGCCGGTAATACTGGTAACCCCAGAGTGAGCCGATGATGAAGGTAAACAGGAAGCCGACCAGGTTGAGCAGCCGCCAGGACTTGAACCAGGCGATCGCCAGGACACCGGCATTGAGTAGCAGGTAATAGCTGAACAGGGCTACATGACTCCCTTCACCGGTAGAGGTCAGTACCGGCGCCAGAAATCCCCCGGCGGTGGCTAAAATGGCCAGTGAGCTGGCGTTTTGAACCAGTGCCAACAGGGCGCTGAGGGCCACAAACAGCAGCAGCAGGGCGAAGGCGATCTGCGGCGGTACCACGCTGTAGAGGCGCAGGGCAGAGAAGACCGTCAAATAGAGCAGTCCCACCGCCCCGCCCTGCAGGGCCAATCCGTATAGGGTACGACGGCTACGCAGCCGCCACCCCAACACCAACATCACCATGCCGGCCACCACCACGCCCATGAGGCGGAACTCGATCGGTACCCGGCTGTGCTCAGCGGCATATTTCAGCAGAAAGGCGACGCCGAAAAAGAGCACGATGACGCCCACCCGGACAATCAGATTCCCTCCGCTGAAATAACCCTTGATCAGGCTGCCCAGCCGCTGCAACAGATCGGTTTGTCGCTCACCGGTCGTCGGCGTCGTGCGCCGGCTCCGGGGAGCGGGTCGCGCCACTGTTTGAACAGCGAGGCGCTCCTCTGGCAGCTCCAGGTCAAAATCGATCTCTTCGGGTGACGCGGTTGGCGCCTGCCGGGCGGCGGCGAGTGATTCGCCGGCCTCCGCTGGCGGCTCTTGTACGGCGGGCCGCACCGGCCCCGACCTGAGTTGCTCCAGTTCACGGGAGAGCTGATCCAGCCGCCGTCCCTGATTCATGACGGCACCCAGGAGGTAGCCGATCAGTGCGCCGAACGGGCCGGCCTCCAGGCCTAACGCTCCGACGGAAATCAGACCACCCAATATTGCCAGGATATAAGCCATGAACGCCCCCCTTTTGGTAAAATCCTGTTACGCTGAACCGTAGCATGTACCGGTTTTCGGTTTTCCTGAACAGTTACCGAAACTGTTGTACCGTAGTTCCCCGGGCGTGTTACCCAGCAATACTTCTGCTGACGGCCCGCTTTGCAAACGGATGCATAACTATGGATACCCTTCTGCAACAACTCAAGCCAATTATCGGCCTGTTTGGTCAATCACCCTACATGCAGGCCGCCGTGGTGATTCTGTTATCGCTGTTTGCCGCCAAACTGGTCAGCCTGCTGGTGAATCGGGGCATTCGTAAACTGACCGGCCACACCAAGAGTACACTGGATGATCAACTGATCAGCCTGCTGCATCGTCCGCTGTTCTGGAGTGTCGTGCTGCTGGGGTTGCTGTTGGCTGCGACGGTAGCGGAGCTGTCGCCATCCCTGTTCACCTTTACCCGTTCAGCCATTCTCAGCCTGTTGCTGTTCTGGTGGATGCTGTTCTCACTGCGCGCCTCGCGCGTGATACTCATCAGTGTCAGCCGCCACAGCGACACGTCAAGCCTAGTACGGCCCCAGACCCTACCCCTGTTTACCAATCTGGTGGCGGTGATCGTGATAGCGCTGGGAGTCTATTTTATCTTCCAGGCCTGGGATGTAGACATGACCGCCTGGCTGGCCTCGGCCGGTATCGCCGGTATCGCGATCGGTTTTGCCGCCAAGGATACCCTGGCCAATCTGTTTTCGGGTGTCTTCATATTGGCCGACTCGCCCTACAAGATCGGTGATTACGTGGTCATCGACAATAATGTACGCGGCATGGTCACCCATATCGGCATCCGCAGTACCCGTCTGCTGACCCGGGATGATGTGGAAGTGACCATCCCCAATTCGGTGATGGGTAACAGCAAGGTGGTTAATGAGTCCGGCGGACCCTATGAGAAATACCGCATTCGGATCCGCGTCAGCGTAGCCTACGGCAGCGATATAGACCAAGTGTGCGCGCTATTACAAACCATCGGTGAAGAGGAGCCGCAGGTCTGCACCGATCCGGCCCCGCGGGTACGCTTCCGCAGCTTCGGTGACTCCGGTCTGATTGTCGACCTGATGGCCTGGGTTGAGAAACCGGAGTTACGCGGTAGGGTCACCCACCTGCTCAACAGCGCCATTTACAAACGGTTTATGGCGCAAGGGATCGAGATCCCCTACAGCAAGCAGGATCTCTATATTAAATCGCTTCCCGACACTCCCTGGCAGGAGCCCAGCCACTGACGACACAGTCAATCCAACTCCCGCACCACACGAAAACCGGTGTCATCACTGGTGCGGGTGGGGAAATCACGCCAACGGTTGGCCGAACGTATCTCTTTCACCGGGAAGCTCCAGGCACCGCCGCGGATCACCCGTTTACCGCACTCGTTCTGTAACGGGGGTTTGCCATCCGCCGATACCTCGGAGAAGTTATCGATCCAACAATCCTCCACCCATTCAAAGACATTACCGGCCGTATCGTGCAAACCAAACGGATTGGGTGGAAACCGCCCCACCGGTGCACTCTTTTCACCATCCCAGAGACTGCTGCATTCGGCACAATTGGCGCGATACGGCTTGGCGTCATCGCCCCACCAGTAGCGGCTGTGGGTGCCCGCCCTGGCGGCGTATTCCCACTCGGCATCGGTCGGTAGTCGATAACGCTGCTCGGTGCGGCGACTCAGCCACTCGGTATAGGCCTTGGCATCCTCCCAGGAGACATTGACTACCGGTCGACTGCCGCGCCCCCACTCCTGATCATCCGGTTTGCGGCGTCCGGTCTCATCGCAGAACTGGTCATATTCACGAAAGGTCACTTCGTAGATGCCAATGGCAAATGGCTCAAGATGGATCTTTACCGGCGGCTGCTCGTCCGTATCGCCATCCCCCTGCAGATCTCCCCGGGAAAAACTACCGCCACCCAGCGCAATCATGTAGGGACCCAGCGACCCATCCCGCATGCCGTCTTGAATCAGGTCTGCCGGGTTCACCCGTAGCACCGAGAGAAAACGGGAACGCTTGCCGGAGTGATTTACCCGTGGTGCCAAACGGCTGAGATGGGTAAAGGGGATCTCCAACCGGCTACCGAAACGGGTTTCAACCGTAACGGCAGGCAACGCAAACCGCCCCTGCACGATCTCACCGTCATTGCCGGTGATTTGCGCCAGATAATCCTCACCCTCATTCAGCGACACCACATCGAGCAGCTGAATATCTGCGGGCTGGGCCAATTTCATCCCGGTTTTGCCGGCCATCATCAACGCCTCCGATATCACCCGCGCAGAAAAATTGTCGCCATTCTGTGTAATAACGATATCCGGCGTTCGGTGTATCTTGGGCCGCAGGGTACGGTGGGCAAATTGAATCTCGCGAATATCCTCCACCGCAACGGGTAGAGTCGGATCCAGCACACGCAGTACGGTCAGTTCGCGCTCCTGCAACGCGCCGCTGAAGCGGTCTCCAAAATGGGTCGTGATGCGATCCGGTTCACCGTCACCACCCAGCAGCAGACGCGCCATCCGCGCATAGGGGATGGCCACCACACCATAATCTGTCTTCAAGGTGAAACGGGGCTGTGCCACGGTGCCATTGTAGATATCGCCATTGTTCAGCGTAACGACATCATATCCCGTGGTATTGGCGTAGCTGGTGCTGGCCGTCATAAATAAGATCAGCAGCAGACTGCTTAGCGTGACAAATCGCAAGGACATTCATACCTCCTTGGTTTTTATTATGCTGTGCCAGCCGGTGAGACCGCGCCTGCTGTTGCGGCACTTTATTTGCTATCTTGTCATAAACCGATTTGACTAATCCAGGATAATAATAATGAGTAAGCGGGTAGGTATTTTGACCGCCGGGGGGGATAGCCCGGGGCTTAACGCCGCCATTCGCGGCGTGGGCAAGAGCATCCAGGGCCACTATGGTATGCAGATGATCGGCTTCCGTGACGGCTTTCGTGGCCTGATGGAAAACCGCTCCATGCGCCTGGATGGCGACCGCCTCTCCGGCATCCTCACCCTGGGCGGTACCATCCTCGGCACCAGTCGTGACAAACCCCATCGCATGCTGGTGGATGGCAAACCGACCGATATGACCGAGACCATCATCCGCAGCTACCGGGAAAACCGGCTGGATGTGTTGATCTGCCTGGGCGGCGGGGGTACACAGAAAAACGCCCTGCACTTGAAGCAGCACGGGCTTAATATCATCACCCTGCCCAAGACCATCGATAACGATGTGGTGTGCACCGACACCACCTTTGGTTTCGACACCGCCCTCGGTATCGCCACCGAGGCCATCGATCGCCTGCACAGTACCGCTCACAGTCATCACCGTATCATCGTGGTGGAGATCATGGGGCACCGTGCCGGTTGGCTGGCGCTGGGCGCCGGTATTGCCGGCGGTGCCGACGTGATCCTGCTGCCGGAGATCCCCTATGACACCCAGCGGGTGGCCGAGGCCATACGGCAGCGGGTGGTGCATGGCAAAAGCTTTAGTATTGTTGCCGTAGCGGAAGGGGCTCGCTCGCTGGAACAGGCTGCGCAGATCCGCCACCTGGAAGAGCAAAAACTCCATGCCCAGGACAAAAAAGAGAAACGTAAAATCAAGCGGCAACTCACCTCACTGGAGGCCGATCACTTAGGAAATCATACGGTGCAGCTTTCCGAACAGTTGGAACGCCTGACCGGACTGGAGAGCCGGGTCACCATACTGGGCCATGTACAGCGCGGTGGTGCGCCGTCAGCGGCGGACCGGCTATTGGCCACGCGATTGGGAAGTGCCTGCGCCGACCTGGTGGCCCGGGAGCAGTACGGAGTAATGGTGGCCGCCGCCGGTGAATCGGCCGTCCCGGTAGCGTTGGAGGAGGTGGCCGGCCGAAAAAAACTCGTGCCCCCGGATCATCCCTGGATCGTCAGTGCCAAGCGGGTCGGCACCAGCCTGGGAGATTGACTGCCAGTGCAGGCATACCGCTAGCGAACCAACCCGGCTTCCACTTCATCCCGTTTCTCTCGGCCTGCCAGGACTTCGATCAGTTCCAGCGCAAAATCCATCGCGGTGCCCGGACCGCGGGAAGTGATCATCCGGCCATCCCTGACTACCGACGCACTGGCCAAGGTCACCTCGGCGTGAGGCATCTTCTCCAATACCCCCGGATAAGCGGTCGCCTGTCGCCCTTTCAACAACCCGGCACTGGCCAGCACCTTGGGCGCCGCACAGATCGCCGCGGTGTAGCCCTGCTCAGCCGCGACACGCTGCAGCAACGCCGCTATCCGCGGATCTTGATCCAGGTGGTCGGCACCCGGCAAACCACCCGGCAGCGCCACCATATCGAAGGGTTGGTCCAGCACGTCATCCAGCAGTACGTCGGGATGTAGCACCACCCCGCGACTCGCCGTCACCTCTCCCGGCGCCAGTCCGGCACTGATCACTTCCTGACCCGCTCTTCTTAACAGGTCGATGATGGTTACGGCTTCGAGCTCTTCGCAACCTTGGGCGAGGGGGACGAGGATACGTGCCATAGCGTTCTACTCCTTTGGTACTCAATCATTTCGGAAGCGGGTATCAACTTGATACCCAATGACCGCAGCTCGGGAAGCCGTTGCGCAAGTACCTGGGTGGTTTCAGGGTAGGGATGGCCGATGCCGATCGCATAGCCTTGGCGGCGCGCGCGCTTGATCAGCTGATCAAACTGCCGGTCGATAGCCTCCAGCGTGCGATCGTTATCCAGGAAAACATCCCGATTGGCGTTGGGCACGCCATATTCAGTCGCCATTTGCTGTGCGACCGTCTCGAGGGCGGTACGACTATCGATAAAAAACAGATCGTTGCGACTGCGCAAAGCTTGCATCAGCCAAGCCATGGCACCGGGATGCCGGGTCAAGAGACTGCCCATATGATTGTTCAACCCCCTGACATGGGGCACCGCATTCAGATCGTCTTGCAGTGTTCGCTTGAATGCTATCTCTGTCATATGCAAGGTCAGCGCACCCGGTCCCAACGGATTGCCCTCATGGGATTCCATCGGCAGATGCAACATCACCTCCTTACCTGTTGCATAGGCCTGCTGTGCCAGACGGGAGGCATGGGGCGTATGCGGCAAAAAAGCGTAGGTCATGGCGCCGGGCAGGGTCAAGGCCGCCTCACCCCAACCCGCTTGATTGCCCATATCATCGATAATAACCGTGATCACCAGCGACGGTTGCCGCCCCGCTGACCAGAGCGGCATGGAAAGAGCCATCAGCAGCAACAGCAATACCCACCGATGCCGCTTTCCCCCGCTCATCTCAATTCCAGCTATTGTAGAGGCTGATCCCTTTCAACAAATTCAGGGCTTCGCTCAACTGGTAATCCTCTTCGATATCCGGCCCTTGTGCCGACGCCGGTTGAGCGCGCTTTTCAGGATCGGTCTTCGGCGCCGCTTCTTCGCCTTTTCCTTTATCCAAATGACCCGCCAGATCGGCCTCTTTGATTCGTGTCGCCTGGTCCGGCTCGTTACGCGTCACCTTGACATCGGAAAGCTCGATATCCGGTTTGATCCCCTCACCCTGGATGGAACGACCGGAGGGGGTAAAATAGCGCGCCGTGGTCAATTTCACCGCGGCGGTGCGACTCACCGGGATAATGGTCTGGACCGACCCTTTTCCGAACGTCTGGCTACCCATGATGATGGCCCGCTTATGATCCTGTAGCGCACCGGCCACAATCTCCGAGGCGGAAGCGGAACCGCCATTCACCAGTACCACCATGGGCGCACCATCCAGCACATCATCCGGTGCGGCATTGAAATCGAGCCGGGACTCTTCGCTACGACCCTGGGTGTAAACCACGATCCCTTCGGTGAGGAAGGCATCACTGATCGCTACCGCCCCGTTAAGAATGCCGCCGGGATTATTACGCAGATCCAGCACCAATCCTTTGATTCCGTCCTTCGACTCCGCCTTCAGCTGGCTGATCTTTTTCAACATGTCATCCGTGGTACGGGCCTGGAAATGGGACAAGCGGATATAGGCAAAGCCCTCTTCCAGCATCCTCCCTTTAACGCTGGCCACCTTGATAATATCCCGCACCACCGTGATCTGGAGCGGTTTCTCTTCACCCTCACGGGCGATGGTCAATACCACCTCAGTGCCCGGTTTGCCGCGCATCAGACCGACCGCCTCTTCCAGGCTCATGCCCTTTACCGGCTTTTCATCCAGTCGAATGATCAAGTCGCCCGCCTTGACACCGGCCCGCTGAGCCGGCGTATCGTCGATCGGTGAAATGACTTTCACAAAGCCATCCTCCAATCCCACTTCAATACCCAGGCCGCCAAACTCCCCACTGGTGCCGGCCTGGAGGTCGGCAAACTCTTCTTCATTCAAATAGGATGAGTGCGGATCGAGGCCGCTGAGCATGCCGCGGATGGCATATTCCAGCAACGTCTTGTCATCCACCGGCTCAACATAGTTCTCTTTGATGCGGCCGAATATCTCCGCAAAGGCGCGCAACTCCTGCATCGGCAGTGGTTGGGACGGCTCCTCTGCAAACAGGGTGGGACTCAGGATAAGCAGAGTGCCTGAGATCAATCCCAGGGTCAGCGAACGCACCAAGCTAAATCGTCTTTTCATACCTTGCTTCTCTGCTTCAATTATCGGTCAAGATTACGGTTCCAACACGGTTATGCTGGACCTGGAATCCGTTAGGTGCAAGGCGATCCGTTGCACCGCTTCATTGCCTGTTGGGCGCACCTGCATGCCCACCTTGTTGCCACGCGTGGCTTCACACCACCGTTTCGGATTGACCGGTCGACCCTGGTAACGAATACCAAAATATACCCCCGGATTGGTCTGTCCACCACTGTTACCCACCAGGGCGATCGGTTCACCCGGTTCGACCCAGTCACCGGCCTCTTTGAACAGGCTCTGATTATTACCATACAAACTCATGTAGCCGTCACCGTGATCGATGATCAACAGCAAACCAAAGCCCCGTAGCCAGTCAGCAAAGGCAACGCGACCATGATGTACCGCGCGCACATCCGCACCCTCTTTGGCGGCGATCACCACCCCGTCCCAATTCAGATTGCCGGCCCGGGATTGGCCGAATCGCGCCGTCAGCCTTCCGCGCGTGGGCCATTTAAGATGCCCCTTCAGTTGTTTGAAGGGCTTGTGCTGTTCCGTTTCGAGCGGCAGATTGATCAACTCCATCTGCAACTTTTTGACCAGACTTTGCAACTGCTGTTCATCCCGCTTGTAGCCCTGCAGTCGCTCTCCCTTGACTTCGATATCCTTGTCCAGCATCGCCAACACCTGCTGCCGTTTCTCCTGCTCCCGGTCCAGGGAACGCCGCTGTTCCAGTGTGTGCGCCTGGGTCTCACGCATCCGGTCACTCTCCAGGCGTATTGCCGCTTCGGTCTCCTGCAGCGCTGCCAGGGCCTGGCCAAGCTGCCTGATCTGTTCGGCACGGGAACGGTTGAAATAATCGTAGTAGACCAACATGCGGCTCACGACTGCCGGATCCTGTTGATTGAGCAAAATCTTCAGCCGCTCCTGGCGACCCATGGCGTAGGCGGATCGCAGCTGCTGTTTCAATGCCTCTTGCTGGCGTTCCAGCGCCTGATGCTGCCCGATGCGATCGCGCTCCAACTGTTTCAGGCGCAGTCGCTGGCGCTCCAGGCTGGTAGCCAGCACTCGCAGGTGGCGGGCGGTCTTGCCTATCTGCAATTCGGCGCTGCGTAGCTGCTCCTGCAGTGCCTGACGCTCACGCTCCCGACCACTGAGTTGGTTCTGCAGATTGGAGATTTCACCTTGAAGTTGTTTCAGCTCCCCTTCCCGACTGCTGACTGATGCCTCATCGATCGCCGCCGGCAGCCATCCGGGCACCATCATCAACACCAAAGCGGCAGCCTTCAACCGGCGAGGGTCAGGGGCCATCGGCCTTTCTATCAAGCGCTCTTTTCATCCTGATCTATCATGTCCAGCAGATTGTGCCCCTGCATTTCCGAGGGAATCGCCAATCCCATCAAGGTCAGCAGGGTCGGGGCGATATCACACAGGGCGCCATGCTGATCCAGCCGGGCTGGACGGCCCAGGTAAAGCAAGGGTACCGGATTTTGCGTGTGGGCAGTGTGAGGTTGATCATTCTCCACATCCTCCATCTGCTCGGCGTTGCCATGATCGGCGGTCACCAACATTTCGCCACCCACGTCTCGGAGCGCCTCCGCTACCCGGCCCAGACAGTGGTCCAAGGCTTCAATGGCCGCCACCGCCGCATCAAATTTACCGGTATGCCCGACCATATCGGAGTTGGCATAGTTGCAGATGATGGCGTCATATTTGCCGCTTTTGATCGCATTGACCAGGGCATCGGTCACTTCCGGGGCGCTCATTTCCGGTTTCAGATCATAGGTGTTTACTTTCGGTGAGGGGATCAGAATCCGATCCTCGCCTTCAAACACCTCTTCACGTCCACCATTAAAGAAGAACGTGACATGGGCATATTTTTCCGTTTCTGCCAGGCGCAATTGGCGTAATCCAAGTTTGGCAATATATTCGCCAAACACATTTTCCAGCCGCTCAGGCGGAAAAGCCACGGGAATATCGAACTCCTTGCTGTACTCGGTCAAGCTGACAAAACTGCTGAGGTGGGGAACGCGTGCGCGGACAAACCCGCTAAAATCGGGGTCGATAAAGGCCCGAGTCAGTTGCCGCGCCCGATCAGAACGGTAATTCATAAACAGTACCGCATCACCGTCTTCGATGGTGACCGCCCGCTCACCGGGCGGCGCGATACAGGTAGTCTTGACGAACTCATCGGTTTCGCCACGATCGTAGGCTTGCTGCAGCGCCTGTTCCGCATCCACAGCAGTATATTCACCCTGCCCCTGCACCAACATGTCGTAGGCTTGCTGCACCCGATCCCAGCGATTATCCCGGTCCATGGCGTAGAAACGGCCAACGATGGAGGCGATGCGCCCCTGACCCAATTCCGCAAACACCCGATTCATCGCTTGGATGGAAGCGGCCGCACTCTTTGGCGGCATATCCCGCCCATCGAGGAAGGCGTGCACATAGACCCGGGAAGCCCCGCGCTGCACCGCTAACCTCGCCATGGCGTGAATGTGCTCTTCATGGCTGTGTACCCCACCCGGGGAGAGGAGCCCGAAGATATGCACCGCCTTATCGTCACCAATCGCCCGATCAACCGCATCCACCAGGGTGCGGTTGGTAAAGAAGGAGCCGGTACGAACCGAACGGCTGACACGGGTAAACTCCTGGTAGACCACCCGGCCGGCGCCGAGGTTAAGGTGCCCGACCTCGGAGTTGCCCATCTGCCCGTCCGGCAATCCCACTTCCGCACCGGACGTACTGATCAGGGTGTGAGGACAGCTTTCCCAGAGTCGATCCCATACCGGTGTCCGGGCCGCCATGATGGCATTGGATTGCACCTCTTCACTGTATCCCCAGCCATCCATGATCAGCAGCACTGCAGGTTTCGCTCTGAAAGACATGTCCGTTTCCGACTCCGTTTGAATGGTCCGCCTCGAATCTGGGCTAACTCATTGAAAAAACCGCGATATTACACCATTTTGGCCACTTCAACATTAACTGGCTGAGAATATAACCAGGCAATTGTTAGGGGTAAGGTATTTATCCCGATTGAAAAACAGGATAAATTTGCGTAAAACAGTTTATTATTGTTTTTTTATAAAGAGTCGTTGCGTTTCAGTAGGTTGTCAGCAGTACCGGAGATAGGCTGTAGTGGGGTTTCAGCCCCTGTTGTTACGCTTAACCCTATATATCTGATATTCAACGTTTGTAGACAGTGTCATTACCGTTGTACTAACCAAGGCCCCGTGTATGGAACATAAATTTGGAAGCCCCAAGGTCCCCGTGCTTGAGTCAGCGCACAATTTCGATAACGACGTCGACCTGATGGCGGATGATGAGGATATTGAGCGCGCCTCCCGCTCGCTCAAAGCCATGTCTCACCCCTTACGACTCAAAATCCTCTGCACCCTGGGTGATGAGGAGGTCAGTGTTCAAGAGATCGTTGAACACGTGGGAACCTCTCAAAGCAATATTTCGCAACACCTTGCCATTCTTCGTGACAAGGGCATCCTTGCCTCCCGTAAGGATGCCAACCGGGTCTATTACCGGGTCAGCGATTCTCGGACATTAAAGTTGATCGGTATGATGCGTGAGGTATTCTGCTCCCACGGACACTGACCCGCCTTTCCAGGACCCGCATAAATAACAAAACGGGAAGCTAATTTCCCGTTTTGTTTTATCCAGGGATGGATTTATGCCACGGACGACTCCAGGGACGGATTGCCCCAAATACTCCATGCAAGGCCTAAGCCGCTCGCGAAAACCGCGCCCGGCTTGCCGGCCGATGGAATCTGATGGGCAATTTCCTGCATAAACCGTGGTATGGACCAGCCCCCTGGTCTAGAATGTGCCTCCTCTTGTGACCCCTTTTTCAACGACACCTGGCAGCCGAGATTCATGCAACAGCTTATCGAATTCATAACAAACCACATTATCCTCTTCTCTGCCCTCGTGGTAGTGCTGGTCTTGATCATTCAAAACCTGTTGGCCAGCAGTGGTGGCAAATCCTCCATTACGCCCCTGCAGGCAACCCAGATGATCAATCGCGAGGAGGCCGTGGTGGTAGATGTCCGGCCGATCGGCGATTACAACAACGGGCATATTGTTAATGCCATCAATATTCCCAATACGGCGCTGAAAAATCAGGTCAATCAAGTTGCCAAACACAAGGACAAACCCATTATCGTCGTCTGCCGTTCTGGCGCCCAATCCGCCGCCGCCTGCAAGGTTCTGCGCGGTGCCGGCATCGAAAAAGTCTACAACCTGCAGGGTGGCATGCTGGCTTGGCAAAGTGACAGCCTACCCATCAGCAAAAAGAGATAACCTATTTCCATCACACTGACCGACAACCGAGATACTAGTTATGACCGACAATGCCCAAGCAACCGAACCCAGCCGCGAATTTGCCCTGCAGCGTATTTATGTAAAGGATATCTCCTTCGAAACGCCCAACTCACCGGCCATCTTTACCCAGGAGTGGAAACCGGAATCGAGCCTGAATCTCAACAGCAACGTCAGCAAGCTGGAAAATGACCTGTACGAGATCGTACTGACCGTCACCGTTACCACCAAACTGGGTGATAAAACCGCCTACCTGGTGGAAGTCCAGCAGGCCGGTATTTTTACCATTCGCCACTTCCCCGAAGAAGAGATGGGCCACATGCTGGGAGCCTACTGCCCCAACATCCTGTTCCCCTATGCCCGCGAAGTGGTATCCGACCTGGTTAGCAAAGGCAGTTTCCCGCAATTACTCCTGACACCGGTCAGCTTCGACCAGCTTTATGCCCAGCATATGCATGAGCAGGAGAGCCAGAAAGCGGCCGCCGAATCAGCCACTCACTAAACTGCAATGGCCGACCCGTCGCCCGCCACCTTTGCTGTAATCGGCGCCGGTTCCTGGGGTACCGCGCTGGCTATCCTGCTGGCCCGTAACGGCTTGCAGGTACGGCTCTGGGGGCACCAACCGGAAGTGATGCGCACCCTGGCGCAAGAAAGAGAAAATCGCGCTTTTCTGCCCGGCATCCCTTTTCCCGATGGACTGAGCCCGGTGGCCGATCTCGATGCTGCACTCAACGGCGCTGATGAAGTGTTGATCGTGGTGCCCAGCCACGCCTTTGCCGATGTGTTGCGGACCATCGCCCCGCGGTTGCCATCCAATGCGGGGATCTGCTGGGCTACCAAGGGGCTGGTGCCAGTTTCGGGCCGCCTGCTTCACGAAGTGGCACAGGAGATTCTGGGCCCGGACTATCCCATTGCGGTTATTTCAGGTCCCAGTTTTGCCAAAGAGGTGGCGGCCGGTCTGCCGACCGCCGTCACCGTCGCCGCCTTTTCCGCCGCCTATGCTGAGCGGATCGCCGGCTACCTGCACAGCGACTGTTTCCGCGCCTATACCAGCAGTGATGTCATCGGCCTGGAGATTGGCGGTGCAGCAAAGAACGTGATGGCGATCGGTGCCGGTATCTCCGATGGCCTGGCTTTTGGTGCCAATGCCCGCGCCGCCTTGATCACCCGGGGGCTGACCGAGATCATGCGTCTGGGGCTAGCCCTGGGCGGCAGGATGGAGACCTTCATCGGGTTGGGCGGTATGGGCGATCTGGTGTTGACCTGTACCGATGACCAGTCCCGCAACCGACGCATGGGGCTGGCCCTGGCGAAGGGAGCAACCATTGAGCAGGCAAAACAGGCTATCGGCCAAGAGGTGGAGGGTGTCATGGCCACCCAGGAGATCTACCACAAGGCGTGTGCCCTGGGGGTCGAAATGCCGATCACCGAACAGATCCAGCGGGTACTTTATCAGGGCCTCGACCCCAAAACGGCCGTCCAGGCCCTACTGGAGAGAGACCCGCGACCCGAAGCGGGATAATCGTTGACTAGCGCGCCCCGGCAAAACCCTGCTGCCGCCACGCCTCGTAGAGGATAATGGCCACTGCGTTGGAAAGATTGAGGCTGCGATTACCGACCTGCATCGGAATCCGGATCAATTGTTGAGGCGGTAACCGGTCCAACAGGGCCTGCGGAAGCCCCCGGGTTTCGGGCCCGAACAGCAGCGTATCATCCGGTTCAAAATCGGCCTCGCTGTAACAGCGCTGACCCCGGGTAGAGCAGGCAAACAGCCGCTTTGGGCTATGCTGAGACAGAAAGGCATCAAGATCCGGATACTCCTGCAGACAGGTCAGATCATGATAATCCAGGCCGGCGCGCCGTAGCTGCTTATCCTCCAGGGTAAAACCCAACGGATGGATAAGATGGAGCCGACTGCCACTGTTGGCACAGAGGCGTATGATATTACCTGTATTGGGCGGTATTTCCGGCTCATACAGCGCGACATTAAACATGACTTTGGAAACCAGTTGATGACAACAATCAGTGACTCGCCCCTCGCCGTCGATTTCTGCGGACTCAGATTCAATACGCCTCTGGTACTGCTCTCGGGCTGTGTAGGCTTTGGCGAAGAGTACACACGGGTGGCCGGCTTTAGCAACCGTGATGCGGGCGCAATCTGTCTCAAGGGCACCACCGGCGAAGCGCGGCTGGGCAACGCCCCGCACCGCATCTATGAGACGCCGGAGGGGATGCTCAATGCGATCGGCCTGCAGAATCCCGGCGTAGACAAGGTGGTTCGGGAGATCCTGCCGACCCTCGACTTCTCCGAAACCCGGTTTATCGCCAATGTATCCGGTTCCACCATCGAAGAGTATGAGGAGGTGACCCGTCGCTTCGACGACTCCCCCATTGATGCCATCGAGATCAATATCTCTTGCCCCAATGTCAAGGAGGGCGGCGTCGCCTTCGGCAATGACCCGGCCATGTCGGCCCGTGTGGTGGAGGCGTGCCGTCGGGTGACCCAAAAGCCGCTGATCACCAAACTTTCACCGAACCAGACCGATATCGCTGCCAATGCCCGCGGCTGTATCGAGGCAGGAACGGATGCCTTTGCGGTGATCAACACCCTGATGGGTATGGCCATCGATATCGAGAGTCGCACCCCCATCATCGGCAACAATCAGGGCGGTCTCTCAGGTCCGGCCATTAAACCGGTGGCCCTGCTGAAAGTGCACCAGGTCTATCAAGTTTGCCGCGATCACAGCATACCCATCATCGGTCAGGGGGGTATCGCTACCGCTGAAGATGCGATTGAATTCCTGATTGCCGGCGCCACCGCCGTCGGCATCGGCACCGCACTCTTTTACGACCCCTTGATATGCGGCAAGATAAACCATGGTATAAAAGCTTATCTTGAAAGACACGACTTGCAGTCCGTCAGGCAGTTAACCGGTACCTTGACGCTGAATAGCCCCAGAGCCGCTAAAACCGGCTGTTGAGCAAACTGGACCGTCGGCACCCAACCCACAAAAGGTTGCTTCCGTGTAGGTCAGCAGATCGGATCAATCGAAGCCCGGTTCCGGAATGAAGGGCGGATGTTTACAGGGTTTAGCAAATGGAATCAATTCGCCCCACAATCGATGAGCTGAAGCGCTTTATTTCATTACAAGCGCTAAGCGAGCAACAATTGGTACTACTCGCCGGGGTGGCCGAGGTAAAAACCGCTCAACCGAATGAAGTGCTATTCGAGTTGGATAGCGATGACAACAACACCTATTTTCTACTGCAGGGAAGCCTGATTCTGGATTCTGCCGACAATCACCGGCGGGAAATCACCGATGCGCACCCTTCCGCCAAGGTACCGATTGCCCAATTGCGGCCGCGTAAATACCGGGCAACGGCAGGCACAAGAGTGCGCTATCTGCTGATCGACAACGCTTACCTGGAAGATATTGCACAAAACCATAGCACAGCCAGCGGTGTTGAAGGCTATGAGGTCAGCGGCGGCTTCTATCACGAACCGAGCGTATTTGAAGACCAGCTTTCGGAAATACTACTGTCCGACCTGTCACAGGATAGACTGAAGTTACCTAGTCTGCCGGAGGTCGCCATCCGTATCGGCCGCGCTCTGGAGGACGGTATCAGCGACGCCCATCAAATTGCCGAGATAATTCAGATCGACCCGGTGATTACCGCCAAACTGATTAAGGCGGCGAACAGCGCGCTGTATGGCGGACTCAACCCGGTGGAGACCTGCGCCGGGGCCGTGGTCAGGCTGGGTGGTGATGTTACCCACAAGCTGGTGCTCTCCTTTGCTTTGCGGGAACTGTTCCAATCCGACTCCGAGCTACTGAAAAAGCGTATGCAGGCGCTCTGGAAGCACAGCACCCATGTGGCCGCCCTCTGCTATGTATTGGCGAAGAATGACTCCCGCTTCAAGGCCGAGCACGCCATGCTGGTCGGGCTGCTGCACGACATCGGCATTGTCGCCATTCTCAATTACGCACGAAATTTTCCCGAAGAAACCATGCACGCCAAATCAATTGACCGGGCGGTACAGCATTTGCGCGGGGAAATCGGCAGCATGATCATGAAAAAATGGGGCTTTCCTACAGATTTCGTTATTACCGCCCTGGAAGCCGAAGAGTGGATGCGCAATAAGGGGGATGCCCCCGATTACTGCGATCTGGTGATTATCGCCCAGTTGCACAGCTATATCGGAGAGAACAAAGCGCAACACCTGCCTTCCATCGATGAGGTCCCGGCTCATAGCCGGCTAGAACTAGGTGAACTAACACCGCACATGAGTTTGAAAATCCTCGAGCAGGCCAAGGATCAGATTGCGCATGCCCAATCCCTGCTGAATCTCTGACCTCCATACCGATAAATATGACCCATTACCTTCCGTTGGAATGATCTGCATGAACTTAAAGAAGCATCTCTTCACACTCCTCATCGGGCTGATGCTGATAAGCTCCGGTTCCGCCTCCGCCGCACGACGCCTGCTAACTCCGATTGATGCGCAACCGGCGGCTCCCGCCTTCGCCTTGCAGGATACGCAAGGCAATCCACGGACGCTGGCCGACTACCGGGGCAAGGTGTTGGTGGTCAACTTCTGGGCGACCTGGTGCCCTGCTTGTCGCAAAGAGATGCCTTCACTCAATCGGGCCAAGGCCTGGTTAAAAAAATACGACGTTGAACTGCTCGCTATCAACGTCGGAGAGAAAGCCGCCCAGATCGAGCGCTACCTGAAGGAGCAGCCACTCGATTTTCCGGTGCTGCTGGATCCGGATACCTCTGTGGCCACCGCATGGGACGCCATGCGTCTGCCGGTCACTTATGTGGTGGATCCCGAAGGCAAAATTATCTACCGCGCCCTCGGTGGCCGGGAGTGGGATACCCCGGAATTGCTGGTGCCGATCCGGGCACTGGGGCTGCCCAGATAGCATCCATCCGGGATGGCGAATCGCGTCACCCCGGACATATCTGCTCAGGACGAGCGGATATGCTCAATATAGTAAGGACGATCTTCCATGTTCAGCTTGACCGCCTCGGCCACCACCTTCAGGTGCCGTTCACTGCCCTCGAAACGTAGATCACAGTAAACGCGCCCACGCCCTTCGAAGGGCAACGGCAGCATATCCCGATAGGTGTAGACACTCTGACCCACGTCGCCACCGACGCAAATGGCCGGCGTCTGCTCCGGCGACTCCTCCAGTTCAGCCCCGGTGAACACCAGATTCCCCTGTTGTCGCCAACGGGTTCTCTCCGTGGAACCGGAAAGGGTCTTGATAATATAGGCGGGAGCAAAACGGACGGTGATGGTGTCGTCCTCTACCCGGATGCTCTCAATTGCCGTTCCCGACAATTCTATACTGCTGCTATCCATTTGATATTCCTAATAAAAACTGCTATTAGGCGTCACCACCCTCAAGACCCAGCTCTTTGATTTTGCGGGTCAGGGTGTTGCGGCCCCAGCCCAGTAGTTTAGCAGCGTCCTGCTTTCTGCCGCCAGTCTGCTCCAGCGCAGATTCGATCATGATGGTTTCAAAAACCGGGGTAACCTCGTCCAACAGCGCTTCATGACCCTGCTGCAAACGCTTGCGTGCCCAACTGCGTAGCGAGACGCGCCAATCATCGCCCTGAACTTTTGGCTCTTCCGACTCCAACAGTTCCGGCGGCAGGTCCTTAATATGCACTTCCTGGCTGGAAGCCATGACGGTCAGCCAGCGAGCGGTGTTTTCCAATTGCCGGACATTGCCCGGCCAATTCAGTTGTTCCAGGGTGGCTAGCGTTTCCGGCAACAGGGTCTTGCTCTCTACGCCCAGCTCTTCCGCCGCCAGGGAGAGAAAATAACGCATCAACAAGCCGATATCCTCGCGCCGCTCGCGTAGCGAGGGGATATGGATACGGATCACATTGAGGCGGTGGAACAGATCCTCCCGGAAACGCCCCTCCTTGACCAACTGTTCCAGATTCTGGTGGGTAGCAGCGATTATCCGCACATCCACATTCACCGGCTCGTGACCACCGACCCGGTAAAATTCGCCGTCCGCCAACACCCGCAACAGACGGGTCTGCAGTTCCGGTGGCATATCACCGATCTCATCCAGAAACAGGGTACCGCCATCGGCCTGTTCAAAGCGGCCGACCCGTCGACCCTGTGCCCCGGTGAAAGCACCCCGCTCATGGCCGAACAACTCGGACTCCATCAAGTCTTTGGGGATCGCCGCCATATTCAGCGCAATGAAGGGCTGCTTGGCCCGGGGGCTGTGTCGATGCAGCGCCTGGGCCACCAACTCCTTGCCGGTGCCCGACTCACCGTTGATCAGTACCGTAATGTTGGAGCGGGCCAACCGTCCTATGGCCCGAAACACTTCCTGCATCGCGGCCGCTTCACCGATAATTTCGGGGCTGGACTGAATCTCTTCAACCCGGGCCAGGGAACCGCTGCGGCTCTTGCGGCAGGCACGTGATACCTGCTCGACGGCTTCATCCACATCAAACGGTTTCGGCAAATATTCGAACGCTCCCCCATGGAAGGCGGCCACCGCACTGTCAAGATCGGAATGGGCGGTCATGATGATGACCGGCAAATGGGGATAGGAAGCGGTAATACGCTCTAACAGTGAAAGACCATCCATACCTGGCATACGGATATCGGAGACGATAACATCGGGTTGTTCGCGTACCAGGGTCTCCATTACGCCATCGGCACTGGGGAAACTTTTCACCGCCATCCCCGCCTTCTCAAAGGCCTTTTCGAGCACCCAGCGAATCGACCGGTCATCATCGATGACCCAGACACAGTTAGTTGGTGGCATTAGGATTCTCCACGGGCAACAGCACACTGAATAGTGTCTTTCCCGGCTCACTTGCGCACTCTACAAGTCCGCCGTGTTGGTTGATCAGGGACTGGGCGATGGTGAGACCCAGTCCCACACCATCCTCGCTGGCAGTCACCATCGGGTAAAAAAGCTTCTCACGTATCGCCTCCGGAATACCCCGGCCGTTGTCTTCGATACCAATCTGGGCCACCAGACGGTGACGCCGATTGCCAATGGTAAATTGGCGCAGAATGCGGGTCTGAAGCACGATTCGGCCATCGGGATTGTCACTGATCTCCCGGGCGGCATTGCGCAGTATGTTGAGCAGGGCCTGGATGATGCGGTCGCTGTCCACATAGAGATCGGGAATACTGGGATCGTAATCACGAATAATCTGGATACGTTCGCCCGATTCAGCCAATACCAGGTTGCGCACCCGCTCCAGCAGGGTATGGATGTTCGACTCCCGAAGATTGGGCAAGCGGTCGGGGCCCAACATCCGATTGACCAGATTTTTCAGGCGGTCCGCCTCGTTGATAATGATCTGGGTATATTCGCAGAGCGCCGGATCGTCCAGCTCTTGCTCCAACAGCTGCGCCGCCCCACGCAAACCGCCCAGTGGATTCTTGATCTCGTGCGCCAGTCCGCGAATCAGCTCCTGGGCGGCTTGGTGCTGGGAGAGTAACTGCTCTTCACGACTGATCCGCAACTGCCGGTCAATCTGCTGAATTTCAATCAGCAGACCGGTCTCGCCGTCACCGTCCATGATGGGGATAACGGTGCAATCCACCGTAACCCGTTTGCCATCCGGCAGCGGCAGACTCAATTCACGTTCGGTAAAGTGGTGGCCGGTGACCAGTGCCTGTTGCAGATTCTCGCGGGTCACACCTTCCGGGCACTGGATCAGCGACTCGGATGGATTGCCCAGCATATGACGAAAACTCACTTCAAACAGCATCTCCGCCGCCGGGTTCATATACTGCAGTCGCAATGCATGGTCGAACAGCAACACGGCACTGCTCAGATTCTCCAGTATCCGTTTCTGTAACGCTTCAGGGATGTGCGATGTTTCTTTCATTGCCATGCCTACTGCAAAAAACGAACCAATAACTGTTTTGGTGCAATTTTCGCGATGAAGTGAGGCGTATCAGGAGGTCCTGTCCGGGGATGGGCATCTATGACACCCTGCCTACGCACTATATTAGTGCATAGGCAGGGTGTGGCAATACAATTTGGATCACTTCCTGCGATAACAGCGGATGGGTGTGGTATCAATAATTGGGCTTGAAGGCGGGGTTCGATTGCCCAGGGGTGGTTGAGATAGATTTTCCGTTCGGTTTGTAAGCACTCGCGTCCGAGCCCGATTCCGCCGGGGCCTGGCCGGAATAGTCGGGCTTGCTGCCCGGCTTGAATTGGGGTGCATCAGCCCCACTGGTACCACTGCTTCCGGATGCGGGGGGGGTCGGTGATTTCCCATCTTCAACAACGGAAACCTGGCGCACGAAGAATTGCACAATATTGGAGCGGGCCTGCAAGCGTCCGCCGGCATCGTGAATGCTGGCGTGTAGCATGTGACCGCCCCGTTCGATGTTGTTCAATACCAGCTCATTGCCACCCAGGCGTTGGTCTAGAATACGCCCGTCCAGAACCGGTTGGATATAGTGTCCGGGTTGCAACGCAGGCTGGGATTGGAAACGGATTACGACGCTTCCGTTATTGGCCAGAACCACCTCATTGTTGTTCGGAGAAAGAATAACGAAGCTGCTGTAATGGATAGGCTGTTCCGGTGGCCTATTCGTACTCTGGTCGTTTAATTTCGACGCCCCGGAACCGGTCGGTGTGTAGATCGTCGGGTCGGAGAGTTGAACCTCTTCGGCATCCCGGGTCGGAGTATCGGAATAGTGCACCTCGCCTCGGCTGTCGACCCACTTATAGATAGCCGCCTGGCTAGCGAGCGTGAAAGCGATCAAACTGAAGAAGAGAAGTTTTTTCATGGGGTCAGCATAGCTCACAGTCAATAGGCCCTCAACTACTCCCGGAACCGAACGTCATGAAAGGGTGATGAACGTCATGGCAACGCCCACGATCCATGCCGCATCTATCAGAATAAGACCTCTTCCGGCCGGAATAGTTAGCTCGCCAAGACGCGGTCTTATATCACAGCCTGTTTAAACGGTGGATATTTCCCGGTGACAGGTCAAAAAAAAGCGCCCCCGAAATGGGGGCGCCTGATACAGGAACTGAAGCCGTGAGGGCTTACAGGCTGTAGTACATGTCGAACTCCACCGGATGGGTGGTCATACGCAGACGGGTGACCTCATCCATCTTCAGGGCAATGAAGCCGTCAATAAGGTCATCGGTAAACACACCACCCGCCGTGAGGAACTCGCGGTCTGCATCCAGTGCTTCCAGCGCCTGGTCCAGGCTGTGGCAAACGGTTGGGATGGATGCTGCTTCTTCTGCCGGCAAATCATACAGGTCCTTGTCCATCGCCTCGCCCGGATGGATCTTATTCTGGATACCGTCCAGGCCGGCCATCAGCATGGCGGCGAACGCCAGGTAGGGGTTGGCGGTCGGATCCGGGAAGCGTACCTCTATGCGACGGCCCTTGGGGCTGCTCACGAACGGGATACGGATAGAGGCAGAGCGGTTGCGCGCAGAGTAGGCCAGCATAACCGGAGCTTCAAAACCCGGCACCAGACGCTTATACGAGTTGGTGGAGGAGTTGGTGAAAGCGTTCAGTGCGCGGGCGTGCTTGATGATACCGCCGATATAGTAGAGGGCGGTTTCGGACAGGCCGCCATACAGGTTGCCGGCGAAGATGTTCTCGCCATCCTTCGACAGGGACTGGTGCACGTGCATACCGGAACCGTTGTCACCCACCAGCGGCTTGGGCATGAAGGTGGCGGTCTTGCCATAGGCGTGTGCCACATTCCAGGTGACATATTTTTGGATCTGAACCCAGTCGGCGCGCTTTACCAGCGTGCTGAACATGGTGCCGATCTCACACTGACCGGCGGTAGCCACTTCGTGGTGATGCACCTCGACCGGTACGCCCATCTCTTCCATGGCCAGACACATAGCAGCACGGATGTCGTTCAGCGAATCAACTGGCGGAACGGGGAAATAACCGCCCTTGGTACCGGGGCGGTGACCGATGTTGCCATCCTGGTAGACACGCTCGGAGTTCCATTCGGCCTCTTCGGAATCGACCTTGTAGAAGGCACCGCTCATATCGGCGCCCCAGCGGACGTCGTCCAGGATGAAGAACTCGGGTTCCGGTCCAAAGTAGGCAGCATCGGCAATACCGGTGGAAGCCAGGTAAGCCTCGGCACGTCGGGCCACGGAACGGGGATCACGCTCGTAGCCTTCCATGGTGGAAGGCTCCAGGATGTCGCAGCGGAGATTCAGGGTCACTTCATCCGCAAACAGGTCAAGAACCGCGGTCTCGGCATCCGGCATCAGGACCATGTCCGATTCATTGATACCTTTCCAACCGGCAATCGAGGAACCATCGAACATTTTACCGTCGGTGAAGAGGTCCTCATCGATCACGTGAGCCGGCACAGAGACATGTTGCTCTTTACCACGGGTATCGGTGAAGCGGAAATCGACGAACTTCACTTCATTGTCTTTGATCATCTTCAGGACTTTTGAGGCCATGAGGTTCTCCAGCAGTTAGTATTGAGATTATTTTTTGGGCCACGCTGTGGCCACATAATGAAAATTCTTACGTTTCGGAATGCCCTGCGGGGCAGCCAAAGCATGTCCTGTGTTTTAGCAAGTACTGTGCCACGGTCTGGGTAACGTTGGACTCCCCTCCCAGACAGAGCGGGTGATTTTACTACGATTCCACCCCAGGCAGGAAACAGAAATAATTACAGGTAATTAGCCGTTCCAAGGTCAGCGGGGTGCGGGGTAGGATCGAACAGGTTCAGGATTGTCGATGCACTCCTGGATCCCTTAAGTGCACCAAAATAATGCGTAATCATTCAATAATGCACCATTACGGTGCCTATCCGTAATAGACCCTGATGACACCAAACTCCGGCTGCTCCCCTGCTTTTGCCTGGAGTGCCTGCATAAATGCCTGTCGCGCCTCCTCCCCTGACAGGTCGTCAAGAGAGAAGTAAACATCCACGTTGATTTTACCTGCCAGATAATGGAGCACAACCCGCAAACGCTTTTCAGCGCCGGGAATGCTTCGCCACTGCTGTGCCAGCAGTTTCTCGGCGGCCGCCCGAAGAGGCAGACCTTCACAGGGTATCGCCTTTTCATCATCTTCCGGATCGATATGCACGGTGACATCCATCACTTCCGAAACCCCTTCCAGCAAACGGTCAATGACGGTCTGGCCGATCATATGCCCTTCCGAGACGCTCAACCAGGGTTCAACCAGGATATGCACATCCACTGTCGCCTCACCACCGATCCGTCGCGTCCTCAGCATGTGAATATCCTGTACACCACCGATCTGGTGGATGATTTTGCGGATTCTCTCCAGACGTTCCTCATCCAACCCTTCGTCCACCAGCTCCTGGAAGGCCGGCCAACTTAGATCCCAGCCAATCTTGGCGATCATCAGTCCGACGCCGACGGCGGCGATAGCATCCAGGTAGGGCAAACCGGCCATCGTGCCTCCCACGCCGACCAGTACCACGATCGAGGAGAGGGCATCCGAACGGTGGTGCCAAGCGTTAGCCTGTAGCAGATCGGATTTGATCCGCTTCGCTACGATTGCGGTGTAGTGGTAGAGCGCCTCATTGGCGACAATAGAGAACAGCGCCGCATACAAGGCCAGCGGTTTTGGATGGAGCAGGGCTTCGGGAGAAAACAGTCTTTCTACCGCATCCCAGGTTATCCCGACCGCCACGATGGCCAACAGGATACCCAGTCCCAGGGTGCCGGCGGTTTCAAAACGTCCATGCCCATAGGGATGGGCTTCATCCGGCCCGTGATGGGCATGCCTGGCGGCAAAGTAGACCAGCGCATCCGACAGCAGATCGGATAGAGAGTGTATACCGTCCGCCACCAGGGCCTGGGACTGCGCGGTGAAACCGATGATGGTTTTGCTGGCGGCCAACAACAGATTGACCAACACCCCCACAATGGTAACGCGTTGGATGGCTTGATAGCGGAGACGCTTTTGATCCGTGATCTGGGTCATGCCCGTCAATCGCCCTCACCCACCTCAACCACGATGATGTATTCGTTTCCCTCTGTACGCGTTTCGATCAATTTATGACCATTGATCCGGCACCAGGCAGGGATGTCGTTGAGCGCCCCGGGGTCGGTACAGATCGCCTCGACCCGGGTACCCGGTGGCAACTCCTTGACCTGGTTCTGTACCCGGATTACCGGCATTGGGCAGAGCAGGCGCCGTGCATCCACGATTACATGCGTCATATGTACCACTCCTGCGGTATCTCTTCGGCCGTCAGCGGCTTCACCGACAACGTCTGTTGCACACCATCCAGACCGGTCACCGTCAATTCCACCCGATCCGCCAGTTTTCCCTGACTGTAGCGGGCCACTAACCGCGCAGCCAGTTCAATGTCGTCGGTATCCACCGTGCCATCCAACAGGGCCAGCGGACCCGCATGGCTGGTGGTCAGAAGACTGACAAACTGCTTTCGATAACCCTGGAGGAAGTTGCCCTCACCCTCTTCCCGCGAAATGATCACCTTGAAATGGGGCCGCGGCCGCAGATGCCTACCGACCTTCAAAAGCATGATGTCATCCATTTCATACTGCTTTTCGCCACGGGCTTTCCAGAGATCAGCCAGCTTGACCGAGTACTGGGCATCCGTCAGGAAACAGCAACCGCCGGCCGGCTGGGCATAATCTTCCAGCCCAAACTGCTCCGCCAGGGCCATTTGCGGTTTACGGCTGCGCCCGTTAAACCCATACAGCTTTTCTCGTGAGATCCAACCTTCGCGCTCCGGAAGCGTAGCCGGGAGGTTTTTCCCCGACAGCGGCCTGACCAGGCGATCTTCGGCGCCTGAATCGCGGGCCACGACGGGCATGGTGTCCTTGCGTTGGGACATGGGGCGCTGTCCGACCACCTCTCCGGTGATGATAAAATCAAAATCGTGCTCTTCGATCCACTCCTGGGCCTTCCTCACCATGAAGATTTTACAGTCCAGGCAGGGATTCATATTGGCCCCGTAACCGTGCTTGGGATTGAATACGATCTCCTTGTACTCTTCCACAATATCGACAATATGCAGTTTGATTCCCAGCTGTTCGGCTACCCACAGTGCATTATTCCGCTTGGGCTTGGCACGGTCTTTCTGCCGTATGGCGTGGGTGTGGCCCTCCACACAAAATCCGGTAAAGAAATTAATCCCCTCTACATGGATTCCCTGCTGCTGAATCACTTTGGCAGCCAATAAAGAGTCCAGGCCACCGGAGATGAGGGCTACGGCCTTGCGTTGTCTAGTCATGATGGTAGTAAAGTCTGGAGGTGTCTCGGCCCGATATTGTAAGCGCTTGCCTCACTCTACTTCAAAGAAATGTTCAGCGTGAGCGAAGTAAATTCTATTTTAACCTCCCTGCATGCCGGTTCGCTCGCTAACGGAATCGGCCAGCCGCTTTTGCAAAATAGACGATAGCGGCCAACAGACTCAACAATCCGTTAGCAAAACGATATACTTGCGCGATTCGTTTTTCCTTTTATATATAGAGCCTTAACCTAAACCATGACAAATTCAACAAATGGCCCTGACGCGTCAACCTTCCAGGGCCTGATTTTCGCCCTTGAACGTTATTGGGCGGAACAGGGCTGTGTCATCCTGCAACCCTACGATATGGAAGTGGGCGCCGGAACTTTCCATACGGCGACTTTCCTGCGCTCCATCGGACCCGAACCGTGGAACGCCGCTTACGTGCAACCTTCCAGACGTCCGACCGACGGCCGTTATGGCGACAATCCCAATCGGTTGCAGCACTACTACCAATTCCAGGTAGCGATGAAACCGTCACCGCTGAATATCCAGGAACTCTACCTTGGCTCACTGGAGATGCTCGGTCTGGATAGTAAGGTGCACGATATCCGCTTTGTTGAAGATAACTGGGAATCTCCCACCCTTGGGGCCTGGGGCCTCGGCTGGGAGGTGTGGCTGAATGGTATGGAAGTGACCCAGTTTACCTACTTTCAGCAGGTTGGCGGCATCGATTGCCGCCCGGTGACCGGCGAAATCACCTATGGGCTGGAGCGTATCGCCATGTATCTGCAGAACGTGGAGAGCGTATTCGACCTGGTCTGGACTCATGGCCCGGATGGTCCGGTCACCTATGGCGATGTGTTCCATCAAAATGAGGTGGAGCAATCCGCCTACAATTTCGAACACGCAGATGTCGAGTATCTATTCGGTCATTTCGACCAATGCGAAAAAGAGAGCAGCAAATTGATAGAACTGGGCCTGCCCCTGCCCGCTTACGAGCAAGTGCTCAAAGCGTCCCATGCCTTCAACCTGCTGGATGCCCGGCATGCTATCTCTGTGACCGAACGTCAACGCTACATACTGCGGGTCCGCACGCTGGCACGGGCCGTTGCACAAGCCTATTACGAGGCCCGGGAAAAACTGGGCTTCCCCATGCTTAAAAGCCAAGAGGAGCTAGCCCATGGCTGACAATTTCGTCAGGAATGAAATTGGACGGCCGGAGGCCGCCCGCAGGGATCGCGCCATGGAAGGCACGAGTCACTGTGCCGATCTGTTGTTTGAACTCGGTACCGAGGAGTTGCCACCGGTTGCCCTGAAAAAACTCTCCGACGCCCTGACGAACGCATTTGTGGAGGGACTGCAGCGGGCAAATCTGTCGCATGGCCCGATTCACGCCTATGCCACACCGCGTAGGCTCGCCATCTGGGTCGAGGCGTGTGCCACCGCACAGCCGGATCGTGAAATCGAGCGTCGCGGACCGTCTGTACAAGCCGCCTTCGACGCCGACGGCAATCCCACCAAGGCCGCCGAAGGTTTCGCCCGCTCCTGCAATACCGGTGTGGAGCAGCTGGAGCGACTCACCACCGACAAAGGCGAATGGTTGGTCTACAAGATACAAGAGCAGGGAAAACCGACCACAGAGCTCCTGCCCGGTATTGCCGAGGAATCCCTCAACCGACTGCCGATCCCCAAGCGTATGCGCTGGGGTTCGTCGGAAGCGCAGTTTGTCCGGCCGGTGCAGTGGCTGCTGTTCCTATTGGGTAAAGACGTGGTGCGGTGCCGCCTGTTGGATACCGATGCCGGAAACCTGACCCATGGCCACCGTTTTCATCATCCGCAAGCGATCCGGATCGACAGCCCGGCCCAATATGAAGAAACCCTGCGACAGCAGGGCAAGGTGATTGCGGATTTTGAGCAGCGGCGCGAGAAAATCCGTCAACAGGTTACCCAGACGGCCGATGCCATCGGCGGACAGGCACCCATCGACGAAGCGCTACTCGATGAAGTGACTGGCCTGGTGGAATGGCCGGTACCCATCTCCGCTGGTTTCGAAGAGCGTTTTTTGCAAGTACCCCATGAAGCGCTCATCAGCACCATGAAGAAAAACCAGAAATATTTCCATCTGGTTGACCATCAAGGCCAGCTGATGAATCACTTCATCACTATCGCCAACGTCGACAGTCCGCGACCCGAATTGATCAAAGAGGGTAACGAGCGGGTCGTTCGCCCCCGCTTAAGCGACGCCATGTTCTTTTGGCAGCAGGATGGCAAACAAACCCTGTATAGCCGCATCGATTCGCTTAAGACTGTCCTGTTCCAGCAGCAGCTCGGCTCCATGTACGACAAAAGTGTCCGTGTCGCCGCGCTGGCCGGCAATATTGCCGACCGGATAGGTGGCGACCGGGCGCAGGCGGAGAAGGCTGCCATGTTGAGCCGGTGCGACCTGATGACCGAGATGGTCTTCGAGTTTCCCGAGATGCAGGGCATCATGGGGCGCTATCAGGCGAAGCGTGACGGTGAGACCGATGAAGTAGCGCAAGCGCTGGATGAATTCTACATGCCGCGTTTTTCGGGCGACACCTTGCCCCAAACCCGCACCGGTATCGCCATTTCACTGGCGGAGCGTCTGGATACCCTGGTCGGTATTTTCGGCATCGGCATGAAGCCCACCGGCGATAAGGATCCGTTCGCCCTACGGCGTGCCGCATTGGGCGTGCTGCGTGTCATGCGTGAGCACTCGCTCGCCCTGAATCTTAAACAATTGCTGGAACAAGCGGTGGAGCTGCTTAAACCGGCGGTCACCGAGGCAAACTGCAGTGACCAGGTCTACGCCTTTATGCTGGAACGCCTCAAGGGGATCTACCTGGAGCAACAGATACCGGTGGATCTATTCGAGGCCGTCGCCGCCACCCGACCTGATTCGGTTGCCGATTTTGATCGACGCATCGGTGCCGTCACCACCTTCAAGTCACTGCCGGCGGCTGAGGCGCTGGCCGCCGCAAATAAGCGTATTCACAACATCCTGAAAAAGAGTGAAGAGCGTATACCGACTGAAGTAGATCCTAATCTATTTGATTCGCCTCAGGAACAGACCCTGTTCACGGAGGTTCAGCAAAAGGGTGAGCAGGTAGCGCCATTAATGGCAGAAGCCGCCTACGAGCAGGTGTTGCAGACCTTGGCAACGCTGCAGGAGCCGGTCGATCAGTTTTTCGACCATGTGATGGTGATGGCGGACGATCCGGCTATCCGATCCAACCGTCTGGCCCTGCTTAACCGACTCAATCGGCTGTTTCTCGGTGTGGCAGATATTTCCATCCTACAGATATCGTACAGCGATGCACAGATATCCGGCAGATAGAGCTGATAAATCCGTAGTAAGTACTTGCTGACAAAGATGTTATGAAGCTCATAATCCTAGATCGAGACGGCGTCATCAATGACGATTCAGATGCTTTCATCAAATCGCCTGATGAGTGGAATCCCATACCCGGGAGTCTTTCTGCCATCGCCAAACTGAACCAGGCCGGCTACCGGGTAGCGGTTGCCACCAATCAGTCCGGCTTGGCGCGAGGCCTCTTCACCATTGATGAACTGAATGCCATCCACAAGAAGATGCACCTGGCCGTAGCCAGTGAAGGTGGACGAATCGATGGCATCTTTTTCTGTCCCCACGGTCCTGACTCCGCCTGCGACTGCCGTAAGCCCAAGCCGGGATTGCTGCAGCAGATCGCTGAACGGTTTTACACGAATCTGGAAGGGATTCCCTGCATCGGGGACAGCCTGCGCGATCTGCAGGCCGCCCAAGCCGTGGGCGCGACCCCCATCCTGGTGCGTAGCGGCAAAGGCTTAAAGACGGCAGCAGATCCGCAACTCGATCCCGCTATCCCCATCTATAACAACCTCAGTGAAGCAGTCGCTGCCTTACTCGAACAAGAAGAAGTGAATACATGATTCTGATCCGCTCTCTACTCTATCTTCTGAGCATGGTGATCACGACGGTAATCCTGGCGGGCTTGTTGTCCATCATTGGCTGGATTCTCCCCTACCGTCGGCGCTGTCAAATCGCCAATGCCTGGGGCGGCGTCAATCTCTGGTGTCTCAAGTTTTTCTGCCGTCTCGATTACCGGATTGAAGGCCTGGAGAAGATTCCCGAGCACGGTGCCATTATTCTGGCTAAACATCAATCGGCATGGGAAACCATGGCGTTGCGTGCCCTGCTTCCCCCCGAACAAGCCTGGGTTCTAAAACGGGAACTGATGTGGATACCCTTCTTCGGTTGGGCCGCCGCAACGGTACAGCCGATCGCTATCAACCGCAAAGCCGGCCGTAAAGCGGCACGCCAAGTGATCGATATCGGCATCGAACGGTTAAAGCAGAAGCGACTGGTGGTGATCTTTCCTGAGGGTACCCGGGTTGCACCTGGTGAGCACAAAAAATACGGCATGGGTGGTGCCTTGCTGGCTGAAAAAACTGGCGTACCTGTCATCCCTGTTGCGCACAACGCGGGAACATTCTGGCGCCGGCGTGATATTCGAAAATACCCCGGTACCGTAGAAGTTGTGGTTGGAGATCCCATCCGGACGACTGGACGAAAGGCGGCCGATATCAACAATGAAGTCGAAAGCTGGATCGAACAGACTATGTCACACATACAGTAATACGATAGTGGGCATTCACTAACCATAGTATTTTGGAAGGTACTCAAGCTGTCGATGCACCATTCTTAAAGGTTTTCGACAGGTATAAAAAAAGGGGCCAACAGGCCCCTTTTTTAGGACTGAGTCCACTATCAGACATCCAGGTTTTCGACCGTCAGGGCGTTCTTTTCGATAAAGTCCCTTCTCGGCTCAACCTGGTCACCCATCAAGGTGGTGAATATCTCATCTGCTCCCACCGCATCCTCGATATTTACCTGTAATAAGCGTCTCGACTCTTGGTTCATCGTGGTTTCCCAAAGCTGTTCCGGATTCATCTCCCCAAGCCCTTTGTAGCGCTGGATATGTTGTCCCCGTTTCGCCTCTTCCATCAGCCAACTCAGGGCTTGGGAAAAACTGTTGATATCATTCTGCCTCTCGCCACGCTTAATATAAGCGCCATCAGAGAGTAACCCATCAAGCTTTTCACCCATCTCTGCCATTCTTCGATAATCGCTGCTGGCGAAGAAATCCAAGGGGATAGCCGTCTCCGTATTAATGCCGTGAACAAACTGGGTGACATTGATTTGCGCCGCCTGGTCTTCGGAAGCATTTTGGTGGCGAAGTTCAAAACGGTTGGAAATATTTTGTTCCGCGTTGAGCCTGGATTCCAACTCCTTAAGCCATTCATCAAAAGCTTGTTGATTCGCCATGAGTTCTTCCGTGACGCGCGGCATATAGATCAGCTTTTCAACCACGGAGGCATCATAACGCTTGCCGATACGCTTTACTGTCGCCATGGTGGAGAGGTGCTGTTTCGAAAGCTCTTCAAGCGATACCCCGGACAGTGGGGGAGCCTCTTGACTCACATAGAGCTCCGCGTTATCCAATGCCGCCTGCAACAGGTATGCATTCAAATCATTATCATCTTTCAGATACTGCTCTTGCTTGCCTTTTTTTACTTTATAAAGCGGTGGCTGGGCGATATAGATATGCCCCCTTTCGATCAGCACATGCATCTGACGATAAAAGAAGGTCAATAACAGGGTCCGGATGTGCGCACCATCGACGTCAGCATCCGTCATGATAATAATACGGTGATAGCGCAATTTATCCGGGTCAAACTCTTCCCGCCCAATTCCGCAACCCAAAGCGGTAATCAACGTGCCTACTTCGGCAGAGGAAAGCATCTTGTCGAAACGCGCTTTTTCCACATTCAATATCTTTCCCTTGAGGGGTAGAATCGCCTGGGTTCTCCTATCACGCCCCTGCTTTGCAGAGCCACCGGCCGAATCACCCTCCACTAGGTATATCTCGCACAATGAGGGGTCTTTCTCCTGGCAGTCAGCCAGCTTTCCCGGTAAACCGGCCACGTCCAGTACGCCCTTTCGACGCGTCATTTCGCGGGCTTTTCTTGCCGCTTCCCTGGCACGGGCCGCTTCAATCATTTTTCCGGCAATTTGTTTTGCTTCGCCAGGATTTTCCAACAGGAATGCGCTAAGTCGATCAGCCAATACCGACTCCACTATTCCCTTCACTTCGGATGAGACCAGTTTATCTTTCGTCTGCGATGAAAATTTGGGATCAGGAACTTTAACCGAGAGCACGGCCGTCAAACCTTCCCGTGCATCATCTCCAGATGTGTTTACCTTCTGTTTTTTATCCAAACCAGCCTGGTCGATATATTGATTCAATGTACGCGTCAACCCGGCTCGAAAGCCAGCCAGGTGGGTACCACCATCCCGCTGGGGAATATTATTGGTAAAACAGAAAATATTCTCTTGGTAGGACTCATTCCACTGCATGGCCAGTTCTACCACCACTTCATCCTTTTCGATCGAAAAATCGAAAACCGTTTCATGCAGTGGCGTCTTCTTTCTATTCAGATGTTCCACGAATGCCTTGATACCACCCTCATACTCAAACACATCTTGTCGATCATTGCGTTCATCGGTCAACTTGATGCGGACGCCGGAGTTCAGAAACGAGAGTTCCCGCAGACGCTTAGCCAGCAGGTCATAGTGATATTCAATATTGGTGAAGGTCTCTTTGCTGGCTTTAAAGATGATCTCCGTACCCGACTTATCCGTATCACCCACCACGGCCAAGGGTTCCTGAGGTTCACCATGCACATACTCTTGATAATGGGTGTGGCCGTTACGGTGGATATAGAGTTTCAGGTTTTCTGAAAGGGCATTCACTACCGATACGCCGACCCCGTGCAATCCGCCAGAAACCTTATAGGAGTTATCATCAAATTTCCCGCCAGCGTGTAGCACGGTCAGGATCACTTCTGCTGCTGACCTACCCTCTTCCGGATGAATGTCGACGGGAATACCGCGGCCGTTATCCGTTACTTTAACGGTTTCATCATCGATAATAGCAACCGTTATCTCCGTACAATAACCCGCCAAGGCTTCATCGATAGAGTTATCCACAACTTCAAACACCATGTGATGAAGACCGGTGCCATCATCGGTATCACCAATATACATACCCGGCCGTTTTCGTACCGCATCCAGACCTTTCAGCACCTTGATATTTGACGAGTCGTAGCTCATATATAACTCCTATTTGCGAACGGCCTATTATACACCAAGACGCATTTTCATTTGTTCTTAAATCAAGAATGTTCCACGTGGAACAGTCACCCACGATTGCCCATCATTAAAGAATTCTGCCACCATCAATTTTTATATGATGTGTATCCTCGTTAGTGGCAGATAGAGGCGCATCCGTAGCCGTAATAAAGGCCTGGCATCCTAATCCCGCTATACGATTCATCAATATTCTTCTGTTGGCATCATCCAATTCGGACACAAGATCATCCAACAACAAAATGGGATAGATTCCCGTGAGGTGTTCCGTAATAGCGGCTTGAGCCAAGTGAAGTGCGGATATGATCATCTTTTGTTGTCCACGCGATATGGAGGTAAAGGCTGAGCGTCCATCATAGGCGAGTTTGATATCCGCACGTTGTGGACCATTTTGGGTAAATCCTTGCCGGATATCCGAACTCTCCTTTTGCTGTAAAGCCTCTACCAGTGATATCCCATCATCCCAGCCTCTCTTCCAAGTCATGGCTATGGACGCACCGATTTGCAAAAAACCCAACTCTTTTTGGAATTGCTCATTGAGATGCTTGAAATAGATCTCTCGTAAACTATTTAGGGACTCACCTGAACTGCCTACGATTCGATTCCAACTCCCCACAGTTGAGGGCTTGCTTCTTAACAGATGGTTACGCTGTCGCAACGCTTTATAGAATTTTTTGTAGGTTTCGTAGTAAGCATGTTCCACGTGGAACACACCCCACTCTATAAAACGCCTTCGATATTCCGGACCTCTCTCCAGTATTTCATGGGAGAGCGGGGTTAAAATCTGTAACGGGGTCATTTTCGCAATGGTAGAGACTTGATTAATACGCTGCCCATCTACTTTGATTTCAGTTTGGGAGCCGCTTTTCTGTATACCAATTCGGTGTTCTCGATCCGTATGAGTATTGGCGAATAGTGTTAATGAACGCTCACCGTGCTGTACCACCGGACCGAATCGGGTAGTGCGAAAAGAGCGCCCCCTGCCGAGCATATAGATGGCTTCCAGAAGAGAACTTTTACCTGAACCGTTTTTTCCTGATATATAGTTGATACCGGGAGAAAACTGGACATCAGCCTCAGTGATATTTCTGAGATGATGTATTGTCAGACGATTGATAGTCACGGGAGATACCCGCAAGCATGTCGAAAATATGGGTTGGACGTTAGGGACTGGCTTACTTCGCCAGTCCCTATCCGATAACTATAGACGCATCGGCATAATGACGTAACGGCACTCGTCGTTTTCCATATTCTGAATAAGGCAGCTACTGTTTGAATCACTGAGTGACAGTTTGACAGATTCAGTATCGATAACATTAAGAACTTCAATCAGATAACCCACATTGAAACCAATCACCAGTTCTTCTCCCTGGTAGTTGATCTCCATTTCGTCTTCCGCTTCTTCCTGTTCCGGATTGTGTGCAAGTAGCTTTAGTAATCCGCTAGTAAACTGGAACCTTATTCCACGATACTTTTCATTGGACAGTATCGATGTACGCATCAACGCCTGCTTCAACTGGTCCCGATCGGCGGTAATCTCTTTATCTGTGTTGGTAGGAATAACCCGCTGATAATCTGGAAACTTCCCATCGATAAGTTTTGACGTGAAACTGGTTTCCCCGAAAGCAAAGCGGATATGGTTACTGCTCACATCGATATTGATCAAATCATCCGAATCACTCAAGAGTCGGGCCAATTCCAATACAGCCTTCCTGGGTAGAATCACCTGTAACCCTGTTTCCTCGCCCAGTGCACACTCTGCCTCGCTTAATGCCAAGCGATGTCCATCAGTGGCGACGGCCCTGATCGTGCCTTGACCCAGTTCTATCAACAATCCGTTCAGATAGTAACGAACATCCTGTATCGCCATGGCAAACTGAGTTTTTTCTATCAACCGTTTTAATAACTTTTGCGTCACCGTAAAAGAGTGGCTGCTCGCAGAAGGCTCGATAGAAGGATAATCATTAGCGGGGAGTACTCCCAGTGTGAATCGGCTGCGTCCGGACTTAATAACCACACGCTCATTTTCCACATTGAGCTCCATGGTCGATTCTTCCGGAAGCGCCTTACAGATATCCAGCAACTTTCTGGCCGGAAGAGTGAAATCGGATTCACTATCACAGTCAACAACCGCCGAGGTTTTCATCTCCACTTCCAGATCGGTTGCTGTGATGTTGATTTTCCCATTGCCTGCGTTGATCAAGACATTGGCGAGAATCGGGAGGGTCTGTCTTCTTTCAACAACACCACCGACCTGTTGCAGTGGCTTAAGCAGATTATCCCTTGTGGTAACGATCTTCATGTCGAAGTACTCTTTAATAGATATAAATTATTTATATAGATTTACTGTTATTATTACACAGCCAAAATATTGTTGATCAACTAGATATTCTTCTTATTTTTCAATATCTTGTATGTGTTTTTAACTGTTGATAACATCCGTATGAATCATGAATGAGTTGTTGGCCATCTGTGGATAACTAAAGCATGCTGTTTTGTCGCAAAAACATCAACAGTTTATCCACATTAACTGGTAAGAGTTCTTAACAGGTTTCCATAATCCTCTTCAACACGGTGATCCCCCTCTTTCAGCTCCGCTATCTTGCGTGTCGCATACAGCACGGTAGTATGATCCCGCCCGCCAAAAGCTTCACCAATTTCCGGTAAGCTATGATTGGTCAGTTCCTTTGCCAGTGTCATGGCGATTTGACGCGGCCTGGCAATCATACGACTTCGCTTCGATGAGAGTAGCTCGGAAGTACGTATTTTGTAGTATTCGGCCACCGTCTTTTGGATATTTTCAATAGTGACCTGTTTGTCTTGGGCTGCCAGCATATCGCGCAAGGCATCCTTGGCAAACTCCTGGGTAATGGGTCTTCCGGTGAATTCGGCATTGGCGATGATCCTACGCAAGGCTCCTTCCAATTCACGGATATTTGAACGGACCCGTTTGCCGATGAAAAAGGCTACTTCGTTGGGTAGGTCAACACCGAAAAGCTGGTCTGCCTTACTCTTGAGAATGGCTACTCGGGTTTCCAGATCGGGTGGCTCGATGGCAACCGTCAATCCCCAGCCAAAACGGGATTTAAGGCGTTCCTCCAATCCGGATACCTCTTTCGGAAAACGGTCGCTGGAGAGAATAATTTGTTGCTGTGATTCAAACAGCGCGTTAAAGGTATGGAAAAACTCCTCTTGTGATCGCTCTTTGCCGGCAAAAAACTGTACGTCATCGATGAGTAGCGCATTTACATTTCGAAAACGTCGCTTGAATTCATCGATAGTGTTGTGCTGTAAAGCTTTTACCATTTGGGCAACAAACCCTTCGGAATGCACATAAACCACCCGGGCATTGGGATTGGTTTTGACAATCATGTTGCCGACGGCGTGCATAAGGTGGGTTTTACCGAGGCCGACGCCGCCGTAGATAAACAAGGGATTATAGGCCGTTCCGGGATTCTCGCCGATCTGGATTGAGGCAGCCCGCGCCAGTTGGTTTGATTTGCCCTCAACAAAGGTTTCGAAAACAAAGTTGGGGTTGAGATTACTGGGCATCGGCGCGTCGTCACTCTGCCGCACTCTGCTGCCTCGTTGAGGTTGACGGTTATCAACCGCATGGGATTGTATCGGCTGCATAACCGTTTTTTCCGAGGCCTTGCTACCGATCTCCAGCGAAACGGTAGGTGCATTGATACCGGCAATACTCTTCAGGTATTCGTTGATGTCGTTCAGGTAGTGATTTTGAACCCAGTTCAGGACAAACTGATTGGGTGCCAGCAAGCGTATGCTGTGGGCATCTTCAACGGACTGCAATGGGCGAATCCATGTATTAAATTGTTGTTGAGGCAGATCATGCTCAAGGTGATCGGTGCACTTGCTCCAAAAATTCACGCTTTATCTACTCTTTCTATTTTCTGCTTCGTGAAAAGAATTGCCTCCGACCACAGCCGTTCAGGGACCCGGCAATTTTGCTGCTGACCCTAATTGGTGTAAGTGATCGAATTGAGCCACAAGGATATCGGCTTGCTTTATTGTGATTACGGAAGGGTGTTCCGTACTGTGGAGGCAAAAGTTTACTCCGCTTTTATTCCCTTATCCACAGCTTTTACACCTTGATAAGTAGCGTCGAGAGTTCAGGCGAACCGATATAAAAGTAATCTTAACTATATGATTCTTTAAATTTTTAAGTATGGATAGACCGTTGTCGCGTCACGCAGGTCTTATCAGGAATATTTTTCTGGCAAGCAGAAAGGATCGTCTTATTGTTTCTGGGAAATCAGCGGTTTAGCCGAGGTTCCCGCGGCCTATTATTGTTGACATTCAATGGCGTGGCATCGTACTATACGCGCCCTTTTTTAGGGGCTTTTTCCTGTGCTTGTTTAGATCAGGCCCTGCTTAATTAATTACCTGGTATTTGTCATGAAAAGAACTTTTCAGCCGAGCAACTTGAAGCGTGCTCGTACTCACGGTTTCCGCGCTCGCATGGCGACACGTAACGGCCGCAAGATCATCAATGCGCGGCGTGCGAAGGGACGTGATCGTCTCGCACCCTGATATTCAGATCAGCTTTGCAAGCTAGCAAGGCGAGTTTCGGTCGGAATAGGCGGCTGGTTAAACCTGTTGAATTCAAACGGGTCTTTCAAAATTCTCGTCGGTCATCTGATCGTTGCTTTACGGTTCTTTTTTTGGCTAACGACACACCCCATGCGCGCTTGGGACTGGCGATAGCCAAGAAAATTCTAAAGCGAGCCGTTGACAGAAACCGGGTCAAGCGTTTGATCAGGGAGAGCTTTAGACTTAAGCAGCACGATTTGGCGGGTTTGGATCTGGTTGTCATGTGTGCTCGCGGAATAGACCTTTCCAATAAGCATTTGCTGCGGGATTCTCTCGATAGACACTGGATGAAAGCAGCGCAAGCCCTCCCTACTGTCAGGAATTGAGTCAGAAAAAATCTCCGTTTGATGATGATTTCAGTCCATAATAACGCCTTTGCCAACCGGCCGATGCCACTTCCAAATTCGAGTTTGAGATAGTCCATGGATAATCTTCGCCTGATACTGTTTTTCGCACTGGCTTTAGTTTTGATGATGCTGTGGCAGGCGTGGGAAAAGGACTACGGCGCTAAACTTCAGGTGGCTGCCACCACGGAGGTGGCAACCGGCCAGAGCGATACAAAAACAGCGGCTGTCCCCGGTGCGATACCGGATACGCCGGCGGTTACCGGTAGTCAGCCCTCTTCCGTGCCGGCGGTTTCGGATACCTCCGCGGTACCCACCTCGACCGCGTCGAATAAGTCGTCGGCAACCACGGTAAAAGTGAAAACCGATCTCTATACCATGGAGATTGGCACCATCGGCGGTAATGTGCTGAAGGTGTTCCTCAACGACTATCCCGCGTCACTGGGTGACAAAGAAAACAGTTTCCAACTGATGAAACCGGATGAACCGGACCTGTTTGTTGCCCAGTCGGGTCTGATTGCCGGTGCAGGCAGCACCGCACCCAGTCATGAAACTCCTTTTCAGGTCAGCAGCAACAGCTTTCAGCTGGCGGATGGCTCGGACCAGTTGAATGTGGATCTTTTCTGGACCAGTCCGGAGGGGGTCAAGGTAACCAAGCGTTTTACCTATCAGCGTGGTAGCTATCTGGTGACGGTACAACATATCGTGCAGAACGGATCCGACAAACCTTGGGTGGGTCGAGAGTACCGTCAACTGATGCGAACCGAACCGGAGAGCAATAGCGCTGCCTCTAAAGTGCTCTATACCTACACCGGTGGCGCCATCTACAGCGAAGAGAACAAATACGAAAAGATCAAGTTTGAAGAAATGGAGGAGTCGAAACTCTCCAGAGAAGTCAAGGGTGGCTGGATCGCCATGCTGCAGCACTACTTCCTTGGTGCCTGGATACCGGCGACTGATCAGACCGATACCTTTTATACGAATGTACTTGCCGGTAAGCGCTATGTATTGGGTGCCTATACCCAACCGGTGACTGTCGACAAGGGCGCCAGCCACACTTTCAGCAGCGGATTTGTCGCCAGTCCGAAACTGCAAGATGAATTGAAAGCGATCTCCAAAGGGCTGGATCTCAGCGTCGATTATGGTTGGTTGACGGTCATCGCCCAGCCGATCTTCTGGCTGCTCAAGCATATCCAGGCAATTGTGACCAATTGGGGCCTCTCCATTATCCTGCTGACCCTGCTCATTAAGGCGCTGTTCTATAAGCTCTCCGAAGCCAGCTATAAATCGATGGCCAACATGCGTCGCATGACTCCGCGCATCCAGGCACTGAAGGATCGCTTTGGTGAAGATAAAACACGGCTCAATGCCGCGATGATGGAGCTGTACAAGAAAGAGAAAATCAATCCGCTCGGTGGCTGTCTGCCGATTGTGGTGCAGATCCCCGTCTTCATCTCCCTGTACTGGGTGTTGTTGGAGAGCGTGGAGCTGCGCCAGGCACCGTTTATCTTCTGGATTCAGGACCTCTCCACCAAGGATCCCTATTTCGTGCTGCCGCTGGTCATGGGTATCTCCATGTTTATCCAGCAGAAACTGAATCCGGCACCACCCGATCCCATGCAAGCCAAGATCATGATGGCTTTGCCGGTGGTATTCACCGTCTTCTTCGCCTTCTTCCCCTCGGGTCTGGTGCTCTACTGGGTGACCAATAACGTGCTGTCGATATCGCAGCAGTGGTACATAACCCGAAAAATCGAACAGAACGCCGCCAAGGCTTGACCGGGTCAAGCCTGTGGATACGCAGGATTCCATTGCGGCCATCGCCACCCCGCCCGGAATGGGCGGGGTCGGTATCATCAGGATCTCCGGCAAGCTCGTCCGCACCGTCGCTGAAGCGCTCAGCGGTACACTCCCTCCGCCTCGCTATGCCCGCTTCGCCCGGTTTTCGGATAAGCAAGGCAACCTGGTGGATGAAGGTCTGCTGCTGTTTTTCCCCGCCCCCCACTCCTTTACCGGTGAAGATGTGTTGGAGCTGCAAGGTCACGGCGGACCGGTGGTTCTCGATCTGCTGTTACAACGTGTCCTGGAGTGTGGGGTGCGCCTGGCCCGCCCCGGTGAGTTCAGTCAGCGTGCCTTTCTCAACGGTAAGTTGGATCTGGCGCAGGCCGAGGCCATTGCCGATCTGATAGAGAGCGGTACCCGTGACGCCGCCCGGCTGGCGGTACGCTCCCTGGAAGGTGAATTCTCCAAGCGCATCCACCAGCTGGTCGAGCAGTTGATCCTGCTGCGCATGTACGTGGAGGCGGCGATCGACTTTCCGGAAGAGGAGATCGATTTTCTCTCCGACGGCAAAGTGGCCAATGATCTGGCGGCCATCGTTGCGTCTGTTGACGATGTGCAACGGAGTGCCCGTTTGGGACGCTTGATGCGCGATGGAATGACCCTGGTGATTGCCGGACTGCCCAATGCCGGCAAGTCCAGTCTGCTCAACTGCCTGGCCGGGCGCGATTCTGCCATCGTCACCGATATTCCCGGTACCACCCGGGACCTATTGCGCGAACAGATTCAGATCGACGGTATGCCACTACACCTGATCGATACCGCCGGACTGCGGGAGAGTCGCGACGCGGTGGAACAGGAGGGGATACGTCGAGCCCGGGAAGAGATCGCCAAGGCCGATCGTATCCTGTGGATATTTGACGACAAGCTGGATCCCGAGCATGAGGCATTCGATCGCAGCCTACTGCCGGCCGAGATACCGGTCACCTTTGTGCGCAACAAGATCGATCGCAGTGGCACGAAGGCGGGTCTCCGGGAAACGGATAGCGGTGTCGAGGTTGCGCTTTCTGCGAAGACGGGAGAAGGCGTGGAATTTCTGCGTGATCACCTCAAGCAGAGTATGGGCTTCAGTAGCGGGCAAGAGGGCGAATTCATCGCCCGACGTCGTCACCTGGATGCGATACAGCGGGCGAGTGAGCACCTGCTTACCGGACAGAAGGCCCTGCAAGGACAAGGATCCGGTGAGCTATTGGCGGAAGATTTACGCCAGGCGCAGTTGGCGCTGAGTGAAATCACCGGCGAATTTACGGCGGACGATCTACTGGGCCAGATTTTCAGCAGCTTTTGTATCGGTAAATAGGTACGTTCAGCCGAACCGCATCACAAATGTGTAGAAAAGGGTTGTCCTGATAGGTGTTGTTCGCCAAACTTTGCGCGGCGGATCAGATATCGCCCGACCCCGTTGTGAGAGCATGAAGTACCCTGGATAGGCTTTTATGATCACCCATGTTTCCCCTGACTCCTGAGCATTATCAATGGCTATTGCCGATACTGGCGACTTTAACCGTGTTGGTCGTCGTGTGGCTGTTTCGGAAACGCCTGGCGGCGGCAATGAATCAGCGGCAGATCGCCAATGCGATACAGCGCCTTGGACCCAAGTTGCATCGTGAACTGTTGGTACCTGACGGTATCGACGGTGTGCTGGTGGCCGATTACGTGGTACTGACACATAAGGGGATTCTGCTGGTCACGGTCAACTGGTACGAGGGGAATATTTTTGGCGGCAAAGACACCGATCAATGGACCCAAGTTTTACGTGGCGCTTCACACCGTTTTACCAATCCGCTGCATGAACTGCAGCTAATCTGCGCCACGGTGCGATCATTGGTCCCCAATATTCCGGTGAGTGGCATCGTGTTGTTTGCCGGTCACTGCACCTTCCCCAAGGATAAACCGGAGGGGGCGTGTCAGTTGACCGATCTACCCAGGCAGCGACGCAAGCAGGTGGTGCCACCCCGTTTTGAAACCGCTTGGGAGTTACTGTTGGCGAAGGCCAGGATGCTTCGGGTCAATTGAGTGACGACGTCTGTTGCGGCAACTGTTTGAGTTGCCGGCTGATCAGTTGCGAACCGAGCAACGACAGCACCACATAGAGGGCAAAGAACCAGAGACCCGCCTGGATCTCTGCCTGGGTCAAGCCGCCGGCGTTGTTGGAGAAAAAGGCCACTAAAATGGCCACCACAAAGACATCCGCCATGGACCATTTGCCGATGTGATGACTCAGATGCAAACCCCGTAGCGAGAGGTGGTGAGTGCGGCTGAACAGGGTTAGCCAGGCGACGGCGGTTTTCAGCAACGGCAGTATCACGCTGAACAGCAGCAGCAGCAGTGCCAGCCAGCGGTTGTTGTGTTCCCAGAGGCTGGTAACCGTGGTGATGACCCCCTTGGATTGAAATTGCAAAACGGTGTCGCCCAACACCGGTAACGTCTTACTGACCTCGACGGACAAGATGGGCGTTGTCAGGCCGACGACCAGTGCGATGACCGCTACGCTCAGCATGGCGTAACCGAGGTCACCCAGGCTGCGCCGGCGCAGCCAGGCGAATAGCAGCAGTAACGCCGCCATAACCAGAAACAGCAGCGTCAATTGCTGTACCGATGTTTTGTAGGCCGTCTGTAGCGACTTCTGCTGGTTGAGGCTTTCCAACTGCTGGCTGTATCCGTCATAGAGACCGAAACTCAGTACCTCCAGCAACTGCCGGCCACTGTTCTCCAACTGATTCGAGGCTTGCAATTGTTGGATGATGGCTAGGGTTTGCTGCTCATAGGCGGTTGCCTGTTCCCATGTCTTCCAGCCGCAACCCACCAAGCCGATCAGCAGCAGGCATAGCAGCAACTCATTCAGCGGTTTGTTCATGGAAAAAATTAACTCAATCGGTACGACTCGGTGCCCTACTCTATCGGGGAAACTCCGCACAATGCAAACCTCAAATACCCAGCTATCTGTACCGGATAACAGAAAGCACGATCTGTTAAGATGCGGCTAAAGCAAGCGGATCAGCAGAAGGAAACAACCATGTTGAAACTGGCATATGTAGGTGGACTCGGCATGATGGCCGGACCGGCCGCAACCCATTTGACCGTCGATGGTCCGGCACGGGTATTGCGGGTGCATGATCGGGGCAGTCAGGGTGGAACGCGTGATCAATACCGGGCGGACTGGGAGTCTCACGGCGCGGCGCTGGTGCCAACCTTGGAGCAGCTGGTCGGTGCGGGGGACTTGGACGGGGTGGTGGTTTGTGCCGGCAAGAACGGTGATGACGTCGCCATCATCAGTGATTTGACGGCCCGTTTAAGTGCCGTCTCAACCACCCGCCCCTTTATCCTGCACATCTCTACGGTGAGTCCCGATTTTGCCGAGGCGGCCACGGCCTTTTGCGCGAACCATCAGGTCGACTATGCCAACTACCCGCTAACCGGTGGTCCGTTGGGCGCACAGCTAGGTGGCGCCGATCCAAAGGGGATGCTGATCCTGGCCAGCGGTGATGAAGGGTTGTACCAGCGTCTACTACCGTTGCTGCAGCGACTGGGCCACCCCAAATACTTCGGCCATTCCCTCGCGGCGGGGGCGATTACCAAACTGATCGGCCACCATATGGTATTCAATGGATTGAACGGTATTGCCACAGCGGCCGCCATCCATGCCGACTGCTTCAATCAGGGACGTCTCGGCGGTAGCGAGCAGTCGGATTACCTCAGCTATCTTAACGGTGGTGCCGGCGGTACCCGGCAGTGGGACCTGGGACTCAGCAAGGGGATCGCAAGCGATAACTGGTCGCAAGGTTTCAGCATCCATCATGCGGTGGTGGATGCGATCTATGCGGCGCGACTGGCCGTGACCGCCGGCTTGCCGCGAATTTCGATTCAAGCCATGACCAACACCGCCTTCACCTTCGCCTATTTGCTGCATCGCTATCCCGGTCAAACTCTGGCCACCCATGCTGTGGCGCGTGAGATGATCCGTAACGGCAGTGCCGAACTGGATCGCTTCATGTCGGAAAGGGGCGCGTTTGCCGCCGATTCCGAAACGGTGATAGCGGCCGCTGCAGCCGCCCTGCCGGAGAAGATCCGTGCCTCGGCGTTGCTCGAGATCAGTGTCAGCCATTTTGAGGCCGGACTATCTTGAATGGCGCAGCGGCGATAGATCAGGGCAAGGCGCTGCGATGGTTTGAACGGCCGGCGGTTCTGCTGGTATTGACCACCCTGTTTTGGGGGGGCAATGCGGTGGTGGGGAAATTTGCGCTCCACTACATGTCGGGTATTGAGCTCTCCTTTTGGCGTTGGGTGTTGGCGTTTTTGATCCTGCTCCCCTTCGCCTGGCGCGCCTGCCTGCGTGATCTGGCCTATTATCGCCGCCATCTCTGGCTGCTGCTGTTCCTCGCCCTGCTCAGCGTCTCCCTCTACAACTCGTTGCAGTATCTGGCGTTGCAGTGGACCAGCGCCATCAATGTGGGGGTGGTAAGCGCCACTATGCCACTGGAGGTGTTCCTGCTTACCTGGCTGTTGGGTCAGGAGCGGGCCAACTGGCTGCAGAAGCTGGGCCTGCTGCTGGCGCTGTTGGGTGTCTGCTGGGTGGTTTCCCGCGGTGAGTGGCAGGTACTCGCCGGCTTGCAGTTGAATCCGGGCGATCTGTTGATGCTGACGGCGGTGTTCGGTTTTGCCATCTATTCGGTCTTGATGCGCAAACTGCCGCCGCAGTTGGATAAGCTGGGTCTGTTGCTGCTACTGATCTTTATCGGCGTACTCGGCATCCTGCCGTTCTATCTGTGGGATATCCATGGACGCGAAACCTTCAGCCTGAATGGCGATACCGCGCTGATCCTCGGATATGTCGCGATCTTCCCGTCACTGCTCTCTTACTACTTTTGGAATAAAGCGGTGCTACTCGGTGGTGCCAACCAGGCGGGGCTCTACACCAATCTGATCTCCGTGTTCGCCAGTCTGTTGGCGGTGATTTTTCTAGGTGAAGCGTTCCGCAGTTACCATGTGATCGGCATGACCACCATATTCTTCGCCATATTGCTCGCGACTTACGTCTCCAAGTGGTATTCCCAAACCCAACAACGGTAGAATAAACCCAATAAAATTCAGGTTTAGGGGAGAAGTACCATGAACAAGAGCATCCGGGGATCTCAAACCGAAAAGAATCTGTTGACCGCTTTTGCCGGTGAGTCCCAGGCACGCAACCGCTACACCTATTTCGCCGGTGTGGCGCGAAAAGAGGGCTTGGTACAGATTGCCGCCATCTTTGAAGAGACCGCCAATCAGGAGCAGGAGCACGCCAAACGCTTTTTCAAATTTCTCGAAGGGGGTGATGTAACGATCACCGAAACCTTCCCGGCAGGGCTGATCGGCAGCACATTGGAGAATCTGCGTCACGCGGCGGCCGGTGAAGAGCATGAGTGGACCGCGATGTATCCCGCCTTTGCTCAGACGGCCCGGGAAGAGGGCTTTAAGCAGGTGGCGGCGGCGTTTGAAGCGATCAGCGTCGCCGAGAAGCAACACCACAAGCAGTACCAGACCCTGGCCGACAACCTGGAGGCCGGGCTGGTGTTCAAGCGTAACGGCAAGGTGGTTTGGCGCTGCCGCAACTGCGGCTATCTGCATGAAGGCGAGACGGCACCCAATGTATGTCCCGCCTGTCTTCACCCGCAGGCGCATTTCGAACTGTTGGCCGAGAACTGGTAACCCTGACCAGATTGATACCTGCTTGCGTAGGGTGGGTACGTAGTTTGTATCCACCTTTTGCGATCATCCGCACCATCCACGTGGACACGAAAAACGTACCCACTCCGCCAGGCTGGTGCGGTTCGTCGCATCGCACGTGGACGGTTTCCCACCTGTGAGCATATGTCCCTCTTTCGGTTTCAGGCGCGGAAATTCCGTACCAGCCGGTGCAGCCGCTGGCGCTGTTGCGGGTCTGGCGCGGCACCATAGCGTAATGCGATGTAGAGCTGTACGATGGCACTGACCGATCGTTGCAGATCGGGGCGCTGGCGGATCACCCGGCGGGCAAAGTCCCGGGGTCCTTCGTGAGGCTGGCGCTCCAACCCCTTGCGGGCCAGGCGGCGGCAGAATTTTAGATAATCCCCCTGGACCGGATCGGGCCTCGCCCGACCGCGTAAATGCAGCAACAACATCAGCGCCGGTACCAGTGCGGCGATGCTGAGCACCATGGTCAGTGCCAGTTTGAAAGCGGAGAGTGAGCCGAAGCCCAGCCACTGCATCAATCGTTGCTGCTGATCCTTGGAGTAGCCGAGAATCCAGCGATGCCAGGAAGCGTTGGCGGCATCCACACCCAGGCGGAACTGTTTCGTCAACCGACCGAGGAGATCACTGCCGCCATGGGAGAAAACCAGCGGAATTCCCAGGCCGGCGTTTTCCGCCAGATCGAATTCAAAGGTACGTTCGATACGCTCCGGAGCCACGGCGGCGGTGGGGTCGATCCGGGTCCAGCCATTCTGCTCCAGCCACACTTCGCTCCAGGCGTGCGCATCTGACTGGCGTACGATCAGGTAGTTGCCCAGCGGGTTGCGCTCCCCGCCCTGATAGCCGGTCACCACCCGGGCGGGGATGCCGGCCAGACGCATCAATAGGGTGAAACTGGTGGCGTAGTGTTCGCAAAAACCACGACGGCTCTCGAACAGGAACTGGTCAACCGGATTGCTCTCCAGCTGCGGTGGGTTGAGGGTGTAGTAGAAGGGTTCACGGCGGAAGTATTGCAGGGCTCGCTCAACCAACTGCCGGTCGCTGTCCGTTTCACGCCGCCAGGTGGTCGCCAACGCCTGCATGCGTGGGGTGACGCTGTCCGGCAGCTGCAGTCCCAGGCGGCGCTGCCAGTCATCCAGCGGGCCGGTGTGGTAGCGCAGACGCGAGGTGGCGGTATAGCGGTGGCGCCGGTTACGGATATCCTTTGCCACGATCTGGAAGTCGGGCAGCAGGGTCGCTTCGCTGGGCAGCGTTTCCGGCAAGTCGAGGGCGTACAACCAGTCGTTGGACGACGGCTCCAGCGTCACCTGATAGCGGATGGGTGGGGCGTCGCTGCGGTAAGTGACCGGGCCTGTCCGGCCCAGCTGGGCGCGGGTCCAGCGTCTGCCGTCGGTTTGCCAGAGCACCGGTCCGCGCCAATAGCGCAATTGGGTTGGCGGCATCTCCCGGTCGAAGTCGACCCGAAAGGCCACGGCCCGGGAACGTATCAATTTGCTGATACTGCCCAGGCTGATGTTATCCGTCAGGCCGGTTTGGCCGGTGGAGTTGTCCACGCCGAGATTCCACAACGGTCCGCTGATGCGAGGAAAAAGAAAGAACAGCAGCAGCATGACCGGTAGTGCCTGCAGCGTCATACGCGTGGCATACCAGAGTGAGCGTAGCGGCCAGCCGCGGAGACTGTGTGATCGGCTCGCCTCGATCAGCAGACCGCTGAGGCCGATAACCAGCACCCACACATAGACCACCAACAGCATCCCCTGCTCGAACAGGAAGTGGGTGATCAGGGTGAAGTAACCGAGAAAAACCACCACATAGAGATCGCGCCGCTGGCGGCACTCCATCAGCTTCAGTCCGAGCATCAACGAGAGTAGTGCCACTTTGGCTTGCAGCCCTATCAACAGCGGGTAGACAGTGAAGGTCAGCGCCGCGCCGCTCAGTGTGACGGCCAGCAACAGCCAGCGTCCAAAGCGTAGTAGCGGTCGGTACAGGGTGGCCAGGCGTATCAGCAAGGCGGCCATGAAAGCCAGGGTGATCCGCAGGTCCAGGTGTGCGAAATGGGGCGCCACAACCAGTAAGCTGATCAGGCTAAGGGAGAGCAGGGAAGCGCGGCTGAGGGGGGGCGGATTCATGGCTGTTCCCCAAACAGCGCCAGGGCGGTCAGCGCGGCTTGGCGTTGTGTCTCGCCGCGGGCCGGCTTCAGCTGCAGATCCGGCAGGCGCAGGCCGAAATCCTGTTGTCTGCCAGCGGCGTCCAGCACCGCCCGGCAGAGCGCGCTGAGCCGGGCTTCGGTTTCCAGGCCGGGATACTGTTGCCAATCGATCCAAAGCAGGTCGGCCCGGTCGCCGCCAAACTGCTTGGTATGCAACCCCTGCTCCCGCGCCTGGGCCTTCCAGTCGATCTGGCGCGGGGAATCCCCGGGCCGGTAACTGCGCAAGCCGACAAAATCGTCGGTGCCTACCCCTTTGTCCCCCTGTTGGCTGGGTTGATAACTGGGCTGGCTGGACGCGGCAATGTGTGATCCGGGAGCCGGATAGACTAGTGTTTCGCTCGCCAGTTCCAGATAACTCCAGGCATAGAATAGGCCGAGTGGATAGCGGGTGGAGAGGGTGCAACGGGGCATGGGAAAACGTCCCCGGCGCTCGGCCCGTTGCATCAGAGTGAGGGTCTGTTCGCTACATGGCGGCAAGTCTTCGCTGACGCTCGCAGACGGGTCGAAATGGAGTTGAATGCCGGGTCGTTCTTCACTCCGGGTATTGCAGAGCTGAATCTCAAAGGAGGCAGGCTGACCTTTGAACACCGGTTCACAGCGGCCCGGTCGCAAGGTTAATCCGACCAGGTTGCGCCAGGTATGGAGCATGGTCACCATACCGAGACCGGCCAACAGGAAGGTGAGCAGGAAGCCGAGGTTGTTGGCGTAGTTGATGGACCCGATCCACATCAGTAACAGCAACAGGGCAAAGCCCAGGCCATAACGGGTGGGGATGATATAGATCTGTTGTGGGCCGACCCTGGCCACTCCCTGCGCATCGCTACGGCAGTGCCGAATAAAGCGCGGCGGTATCTGTAGCCTCATGGCAGTGGGACGGATTCCAGGAGAAACTGCGCCAGTCCGCTCCCCTCTTCCAGTCCGGTATCGCTACCGGAGTGCAGCCGATGAGCCACCGTGGCACTCAGCACGGCTTGCACATCTTCCGGTAGCACCTGCGGGTGGCCGGCTTGCAGGGCCCAGGCGCGGGCGCTATTGATCAGGGCCAGTCCCGCCCGGGGGGAAAGGCCGTGATGGAAACGGGGGCTGCTGCGACTGAATTTGAGCAGTGCCTGGATGTAATCCAACAACGCGTCCGACACATGGATACGTGCTACCTGTTGTTGCAGATTACGCAGCTGTTCCAAGGAGAGGCAGGGTTGGATCTGTTCCAGCAGCCGGCGCCGGTCTTCTCCACCTAACAGGATCCGCTCGGCCTGGGCGTCCGGATAACCGATATGGATACGCATCAGAAACCGATCCAGTTGTGACTCCGGCAACGCGAAGGTGCCGATCTGGTGTGCCGGATTTTGCGTGGCAATAACGAAAAACGGTTGTGGCAGACTACGGGTCTGGCCGTCGATAGTCACTTGCCGCTCTTCCATGGCTTCCAGTAAGGCGCTCTGCGCCTTGGGCGTGGCCCGGTTGATTTCATCCGCCAGCAGCAGTTGGGTAAAGACCGGACCGGGGTGGAACTGGAATGTCTCCTCTCCCCGATGGTAGACCGAGACGCCGAGGATATCGGCCGGCAGCAGGTCGCTGGTGAACTGAATGCGTTGGTATTGCAGGCCCAGCAGTCTGGCCAGGGTATGGGCCAGAGTGGTTTTGCCGACGCCCGGCAGATCCTCGATCAATAGATGGCCATTGGCCAACAGGCAGGTGAGGGCCAGACGCAAGGTCTGCTCCTTGCCGATAATGACGCTTCCGGCTTCCGCCACCACCTGATCCAGCAACCGCTTCATAATCACTCCTTACATGGACCCACCTCTGTATTGTAAAGGACTTTTTATGACGGAAAACAGGTCACGACTGCACACTTACATACGGCCTATCGATGGCGTTCTGAATCCGCCTGGCCCTGATGGAAACCGCGCTCTTGCTCCTCATCTGTTAGTCGGCTGTGCTCTGGAAGCGAGCCCTTTGATTATCCAGGTTCTGCAAGAGCCGGTCTGACCTGTGAAACCATCACTCAATCATCATACGCGTCGTTTTGATCGGGTAGAATTCCTCCATTCATGCTGCTGGCTGATAAGTAGTGCCACGAACCATCAAAGCCCAGATGATACGGGCGTTTTTATTAGCGAGCGCGACACAAGCCCGATTAAATCCACGCCGTGCAGAGAGCGCCCGCAACCAGCGGCTTCTGGGATCATCCTTGCCGCGGCTGTATCGAAGCACTGCCCGGGCTCCATGAATCAAAAGGGTGCGCAAGTATGTATTGCCCCGCTTGCTAATACCGAGGAGCCGCGTTTGACTGCCACTGGAGTGTTGTCGCGGAACCAGGCCAAGCCAGGCCGCCAGTTGTCTGCCGTTGCGGAAGACGCCTGCGTCGCCTACGGCAGAAACAATTGCTGTGGCCGCCATTGGACCGACACCGCTGACTTCTGCCAGTCGTTTACACAACGGATTGTCTCGAAAGGCCCTATCGATACGATGATCGTACTGGTTGATACGCTGTTCCAATTCACGCAGCTGTTCAAGCTGGTCAGTCATGAGTTCTCGGGTCAACATGGAGAGATCATTCTCCGCACTTTCAATGGCATCGATGATATTAGACTTAAAAGCAGACCGGCCGAGTGGGAGAAAAACCCCATACTCCCGAAGCAGGCCCCGCGTTTGATTGATGAGTGCCGTGCGCTCCCTTACGAGTCTTTCTCTGATGCGATGTATGGCCTGTATGTCCTGCTGTTCTATCGTCTTGGTTGGCACGAAACGCATGTTGGGACGAGTAACCGCTTCGCAGATTGCCTCTGCGTCATTGGCGTCGTTCTTGTTAGTTTTTACGTATGGCTTTACATACTGAGGGCTCATCTGACGAACAACATGGCCCAAGCGTTGGAGTTGGCGAGCCCAGTAGCTGGCGCTGCTACAGGCTTCGGTTCCTATAGTACAGCACGGCAGAGTGGCGAAGAAAGGCAAAAGCTTATTGCGGTTCAATCGCTTTTTGAACACGGTATGGCCGTGTTGATCTACCGCATGTACCTGAAATACGTTCTTGGCGAGATCGAGGCCGATAGTCTGTATATTCATAATGGACCCTCCAGTCAGGTATTGGCAGAACACCCCTTTAATCGTGGAGCAATACCTCTCCACTTTGAAGAGGGGTGGGTCCATTCCATTTGTTAATCGGCCTTGCCGGAGAGTCCAGCAGATTTGCCCCGCCGCCACTTTTTTTTCGTACGCTGATAAAACCGTGGACGGTTTTAATCAGCGCTTCCATAAAGAGTATCAGCTTTACAGCCGGTTCCTTACCGATCCGTTCCGAAGACGTGCCGCCGTTGGAGTTTTTCCCCCACCTGGCGTTATCTGCACGGGGGCAGGCCCTTCGTAATATTAGATTGATAATAATTTCAGCGCATAAAACGGGGATTGGGCAGCCGGATAAAGGGTGTAAATATTGCGCAGCAGCAGCGGCTGCAGCGCCTGTTATTACTGAATTCAGCACTTCCTTATCTACTTATTTGCTGCGAATGCAACATAGCTTTTTTTAATTGTTGCAAAGCGAATTCTGATTATCGTCGCCGCAAATCCAGGTCTACGATGTGTCCGTTTGCCAGTGTTAGGTTCGGTTTTTTCAGCGTAAGCCGACCCGTTACTTGCTGTGACCCTTCCAATCAGACACTGCAGGAATCTCTGCCTGGCAAGCAGTTGCCGGGTTATATAGACATCACCATAACAAAAATGGCCCGGCCTTAAATCAAAAACGATTTTTGGAGGTACACATGACATCGGGTCTTGTTTTTGCACTGTTATGCGCCGTGGGGGCTATCGCCTACGGCGTCTACTCCATCCGCTGGCTACTGGCCAAGCCGGAGGGGTCGGAAGAGATGCGCAGCATCAGTATGGCGATTCAGGAGGGCGCGTCGGCGTATCTGAATCGTCAATACATGGCGATCAGCATTGTCGGAGTGATCCTGTTCGGGGTGATCTACGGGCTGCTCAACTCCACCACCGCGTTTGGTTTCGCGATCGGCGCCATCTTCTCCGGGTTGGCCGGCTATATCGGTATGAATATCTCGGTACGGGCCAATTCGCGTACCACCGAGGCGGCCAAGACCGGTCTCAATGCGGCCCTGGCGGTAGCCTTCCGCGGAGGCGCCATTACTGGCCTGCTGGTGGTGGGTCTCGGCCTGCTGGCGGTGGCCGGTTTCTATGGCTGGCTACTCAACATGACCCCGGCCGGTGAAAGCGTCAATCTTGCGCCGCTGATCGGTCTGGCGTTCGGTGGATCGCTGATCTCCATCTTCGCCCGACTCGGTGGCGGCATCTTCACCAAGGGCGCCGATGTGGGCGCGGATCTGGTGGGCAAGGTGGAAGCGGGTATCCCCGAGGATGATCCCCGCAACCCGGCGGTGATCGCGGATAACGTGGGCGACAATGTAGGTGACTGCGCCGGCATGGCGGCCGATCTGTTCGAAACCTATGCCGTCACCACTATCGCCACCATGATGTTGGGTGCACTGGTCTTTGCCGATAATCCCAACGCCGCGCTGTTGCCGCTGGTATTAGGCGGTATCTCTATCATCACCTCCATCATCGGTACCTTCTTTGTGTCGGTAAGGGATGGCGGCAAGATCATGAACGCCCTGTATCGTGCCCTGGGTGTTTCAGCCATCCTCTCGGCGCTCGCTTTCTACCCGGTGACCCAGTGGTTGATGGGCAGCGATACCACCTATGCGGTAATGGACCTGTACGGGGCGGCGCTGATCGGGTTGATCATTACCGCGGCACTGGTGATGATTACCGATTACTATACCTCGACCGATTATAAGCCGGTGCGGTTGCTGGCGGCGGCTTCCACCACCGGCCACGGTACCAACATCATTGCCGGATTGGCGCTCTCCATGCGTTCCACGGCGGCGCCGCTGGTGGTGATCTGTGCCGGTATCCTGATCTCTTACAGCATGGCCGGGTTGTACGGCATCTCTATTGCCGCCACCTCCATGTTGTCGATGACCGGGATTATTGTCGCCATCGATGCCTACGGGCCAATCACCGATAACGCCGGTGGTATCGCCGAGATGGCCAACCTGCCCAACGAGATCCGTAACACCACCGATGAGCTGGATGCCGTGGGCAACACCACCAAGGCGGTGACCAAGGGTTACGCTATCGGTTCCGCGGCCCTGGCTGCTTTAGTGCTGTTCGCTGACTATACCCGGGAATTGGCCCATCACACCGGCCACGCCCTGACCTTCGATCTCTCCAACCATCTGGTGATTGTTGGATTGTTCATCGGCGGCTTGGTGCCCTACCTGTTCGGTGCTATGGCGATGGAGGCAGTGGGTCGCGCCGCCGGCGGTATCGTACGCGAGGTACGGCGTCAGTTCCGGGAGATCCCCGGCATCATGGACGGTACAGCGAAACCGGACTACTCCCGTGCCGTCGACATGCTGACCAAGTCGGCGATCAAGGAGATGGTACTGCCCTCGCTGCTGCCGATCGCCGTCCCCCTGGCGGTGGGTTTGCTGCTCGGTCCCCAGGCGCTGGGTGGTGTGCTGCTTGGCTCTATTATCACCGGGCTATTCGTCGCCATCTCCATGACCACCGGTGGTGGTGCCTGGGATAATGCGAAGAAGTTTATCGAAGATGACAACCATGGTGGCAAGGGTTCCGAGGCGCACAAAGCGTCGGTTACCGGGGATACCGTGGGCGATCCCTACAAGGACACCGCCGGTCCCGCTATCAATCCGTTGATCAAGATCATTAACATCGTGGCGCTGATGATCGTACCGTTAATGTAATCGCATTCCGGCGGAGCCTGGCCGGGTATTCACCCGGCCATCGCTTCCCGAACAGGAGAAAAAACCATGGCAAAAGTCAGAATTCAGTTGGCACCGGAGATCGAATTCAAAATGGAATTGGAAGTGCCGGAAGTGGATGCCGGCACACGGGACTACGATGTACAACAACACAAAACCGAAATCTATGCGGAGTTTGAGCGTAGATTGAAGGAAGCTTTTCCAGAGGGATACCGGATGCACACCTTTGAGTTCGGCCTGGATACCGGCTGGCACGAAGCGCTGGCGGAAGAGTAACCCCACCCCAATGCCTGTCTGTCGTGCGTGTGTCGACAGACAGGCGATCCTTCATTACCTAGTTGCTTGTCCGTAAATGGCTGCGGCACTCAGCCTCCCTCCTGGCTGACCGGATCGATGCGTGCGTCGGTTTTTTACTTTTCCAGCACAGTCTCCCAAACTGCATTGATTCACTGCGCCAGTCGCGCTAGGCTATTAAACAAACGTTTAAATAGAGAGGGTGAGATCTGAGTGGTTAAATCGACGGGTAAGCCGGGTCGCCGGACGGCCAAAGATGGAGAACCGTCAACCCGCACGATGCTGCTGAAAACGGCCCGACGCCTATTTGCTCGCGACGGCTATCAAGCCGTGTCGGTCCGTCGACTGGCCCAGGAGGCCGGTGTCAATCCAGCCATGGTTCACTACCACTTCCGTAACAAGGAGGGGCTGTATCTGGCGGTCATTGAGGAGACCGCGTCACCACTGTTGCAACGCCTTGCCACCCTGGTTGCCGATGGCCCCTTAAGTCAGGCGGCCCTGGAGGATTTGCTGCACAGTTACCTACGGTTGCTACAACGGGAGAGTTGGCTGCCGCCCCTGGTAACCCGTGAAGTGTTGTTGCGTGATGGCCCGTTGCAGAATGCCTTCAGCAGCCAGATCGCCAGCCAAATGGCGAAAGGGCTAATGGATGCGGTGGCGCACTCACCGGCGGCACAGAACCGTGGTGTCGAGCTGACGGCCCTGTCGGTGTTGGCCATGGCGTTGTTTCCGTTTATCGGCCGTTCCGTGGTGAAGCGGGTATGGGGAATCAGTCTGGATGAACAGTATGCGGAACAGATGGCGAGCCATATTTCCGCATTGATTTTTGCTCAGGATGGACAGGAGGAGTCCGTGTGAAAAAATCGCTGCTGGTCGTACCGTTAATCGCCGCGCTGGCGGTTGCCGGCTGGTATGGATGGACCAAAATTCGTGCACCGGCGCCGGCCGATGGGTTGCACCTGTACGGCAATATCGAGGTGCGTCTGGTCAATCTGGCGTTCAATGCCAGTGGCCGTATCCTGGAAATGCGCGTAGCCGAAGGTGCCCGGGTGGAGCCGGGACAACCGCTGGCGCGGCTGGAGACCAACCGGTTGCAGGCGCTGCGCGATGCCGCGGCCGCACGGGTCGAGGCACAGCGGCAGCAGGTGAATGCCCTGCTAGCCGGTAGCCGCCCGGAAGAGATCGATAAACTCCGTGCCGAACTGCTGGAGGCCCGGGCTCAGTCCCTGAACGCCCGGCGCAGTCGCCAGCGACAGCAGGATCTGGCCCAGAAGGGGTTGGCTTCTCCGCAGGACCTGGACAATGCCGAGACGGTGGCGGAGGCCGCCGCGGCCAAGGTGCAGGCGGTGCAGGCGGCCCTGGACCTGGCCACAGCCGGCCCGCGTGCCGAGGATGTGGCGGCCGCCAAGGCGACACTGAGTGCCCTGCAAGCCGACCTGACATTGGCCGAGCGCAATCTGTCCGAGGCGGTACTCGCCTCCCCGGCGGCCGGTGTGATCCAGAGCCGCATACTGGAACCGGGTGATATGGCGTCTCCGCAACGTCCGGTCTATACCCTGGCGCTGACCGAACCCTTATGGGCACGGGTCTATGTGGATGGGCCCAATCTGGGAAAGATCCGCCAGGGCATGCCGGCGCAGGTCAGCAGCGACAGTTTCCCCGGCAAGCGTTATCCGGGCTGGATCGGCTACATTTCGCCCAGCGCCGAATTCACCCCGAAACAGGTGCAGACCGAAGAGGTACGGGCCGATCTGGTCTATCAGATCCATGTGTTCGTCTGCAATCCCCAGGAGGAGCTGCGGCTGGGGATGCCGGTGACCGTGACGCTGGATCTGGAACAGCCGTCGCTGACCACGCCTGGCTGCGGCCAATAGGCAATCTCTGATGTCCATTCCGGTCATGGAAACGACAGCGCTGAGCAAGGCGTTTCGCTTACCCGGACGTGTAGAGCAAGCCTTGTCCGAGGTCAGCCTGCAAGTGGCGGCGGGTGTGGTCACCGGGTTGATCGGACCGGACGGTGCCGGCAAGACCACCTTGATGCGACTGGCCGCCGGCCTGTTGCTGCCGGATGCCGGCAGCGTGCGCGTGCTGGGACACGATGCCAGTCGTGAATCGTTGGCGGTGCAATCGCAGATCGGCTATATGCCGCAACGCTTCGGCCTGTATGAAGATCTCTCGGTGATGGAGAATCTGGACCTCTACGCCGATCTGCAGAGCGTCACCCCGACCGAACGACTGGCGCGCTATGAGGAGTTGCTCAACATGACCGGCCTGGGCCGGTTCACCCGGCGTCTGGCCGGCCAGTTGTCCGGTGGCATGAAACAGAAGTTGGGTCTCGCTTGTACCCTGGTACGCTCACCCCGTCTGTTGCTGCTGGATGAACCGACTGTTGGGGTGGACCCGGTGTCACGTCGCGAGTTGTGGTCAATCGTCTACCGCCTGGTAGAACAGGAGGGGATGAGCGTGCTGCTCAGCACCGCCTACCTGGATGAGGCCGAGCGTTGTGCGGAAGTGATTCTGCTGCATCAGGGACGCGTGGTGGGACAGGACCGTCCGGCGGCTTTCAGTGAACCCTTGCGTGGAAGGAGCTTTCGGGTACATCAGCCGCATGTGTTGCCGCGTCGATTGCAATCTCGCCTGGCGAGGTTACCGGATGTGTTCGATGCCACCGTGCAGGGCGAGGCGGTACGGCTGGTTATGCAGCACGCCCAGGCCCCACGGCTGGAGGGGGAGGAGTGGGCGCAAGCGATTTGCGAAGCGGTGCCGCCCCGCTTTGAAGACGGTTTCATCGATCTGTTGCGCGGCACGGAGTCGTTACAACAGAACCTGCGCCCCGTATCCCACACCGTACCGGCGGGTAAGGCGATTACCGTTTCCGGTCTGACCCGGCGGTTTGGTGATTTTGTTGCCGTCAGGGAGGTCAGTTTTGATGTGGCGGCCGGCGAAGTATTCGGTCTGCTGGGTGCCAACGGCGCCGGTAAGACCACCACTTTCCGCATGCTGTGCGGCCTGTTGCCGGTGAGCGGTGGCGAGCTCAGTGTGGCCGGGGTCGATCTGCGCCGGGCCGCCGCCACCGCGCGTGCCCGTATCGGTTATATGTCGCAGAAATTCTCGCTCTATGAAAATCTCACGGTGCAGCAGAATCTGGAGTTTTTCAGTAAGGCCTATGGGCTGCGCGGGGCACACCGCCGAGCCCGTCTGGAGTGGGCGCTGGATGAGCTGGATTTGGCGGCTTTCATCGGTGCCGCCAGCGGGGATTTGTCGCTCGGCTATAAGCAGCGCCTGGCGCTCGCCTGCGCACTGATGCATGAACCGGATATCCTGTTCCTGGATGAACCCACCTCCGGTGTGGATCCGTTGGCGCGCCGTGAATTCTGGTCCCACATCAATGCCCTGGCCGACGCCGGGGTGGCGGTATTGGTTACCACCCATTTTATGGAAGAGGCGGAGTATTGCGACCGCTTGGCCATCATGGCGGCCGGCGAGATCCTGGCGTTGGGCACACCGGCCGAGGTGAAGGCGCAATCGCTTGGAGTGGAGGGCCGGTCGGCGACCATGGAAGCCGCCTTTATCGCCTTGATTGAAGGGAGGGAGGTGGCATGAACCGGCGCGTCCGCGGTTTGCTGCGCAAAGAGTTTCTGCAAGTATTGCGTGATCCCAGCAGTATTGCGATCGCCTTCCTGATGCCGGCTATTCTACTGCTGCTGTTTGGTTACGGCGTGTCGATGGACGCCAAGCATGTTCCCCTGGGACTGGTGGTGGAACAGCCGAGTGCCGAGGCGGAGAGTTTTATCGGGGTGTTTCAACATTCGCACTACTTTACCCCGCAACGCTTCGCGGATCGGGCCAGCGCGCAGCAGGCGCTGGGTGCCGGTCGGTTGGATGGCGTGGTGGTGGTGCCGGGTGACTTCGCCGCCCGTCTGCGTGGCGAGCAGGGTGCCCCGATTCAGTTGATCGTCAATGGCGTCAACGCCAATTCGGCCCGCTTGCTGCAAGGTTACGTGGAGGGGGCCTGGCGCAATTGGCTGGAGAGGGAACTGGGTGCCAGAGCTTTGCCATTGGATCAGCCGGTGATGATGCAGCCGCGTATCTGGTTCAATCCGGGCTTGCGCAGTCGCAATTATCTGGTACCCGGTCTGGTGGCGATCAACATGACGCTGGTGGGGGCATTGTTGACGGCGCTGGTGATGGCTCGGGAGTGGGAGCGCGGCACCCTGGAGGCGATGATGGTGACGCCGGTCACCATGTTTGAGCTATTGATCGGCAAAGTGCTGCCCTACTTCGTTCTCGGTATGGGCGGCATGGCGCTCTCCGTCGCCATGGCGCTGTGGCTATTCGAAGTGCCGTTGCGTGGCTCGTTCTGGGTGTTGACCGCCTGTTCGGCGCTGTTTTTGTTGGTGGCGCTGGGTATGGGTCTGCTGATTTCCGTGACTACCCGCAACCAGTTTGTGGCCGGCATGATCGCCATTATTGCCACCTTCCTGCCGGCTTTTCTGCTCTCCGGCATGCTGTTCGATATCGACTCCATGCCGGCCGTGGTGCAAGTGATCACCCACCTGGTGGCGGCACGCTATTTTGTGGCGATTCTGCAGACGTTGTTCCTGGCCGGTAATGTCTGGGGAGTGATTATCCCCAATGCCCTGGCGTTGTTGCTGATGGCGATACTGTTTCTCGGTTTGGCGCGCCGGCGCATGCACAAGCATCTGGAGTGACGACGATGTGGCAACGGATTCTGGCACTGGTGGTGAAGGAGTTTCTGAGCCTGTTCAAGGACAAGAAAAGTCGTATGGCCACCATCGTTCCGCCGCTGATCCAGTTACTGGTATTCGGCTACGCGGCGTCGTTTGATCTGAACAACGTGCCCTATGCGGTCTACGACCGGGACCAGGGCGCGGCGGGCCGGGAGCTGGTGGCGGCGTTTTCCGGTTCCCCCAGTTTTGATTTGCAACACATTGTGCAGCAGCAGGGTGAAATAACCGGACTGCTCGACAACCGTGAAGTGTTATTGGTGCTGCAGTTGGAGCCGCGCTTTAGTGAAAAGCTGGCCGCCGGGGAACCGGCCGCCGTGCAGGTGTTGGTGGATGGGCGAAATTCCAACACCGCGCAGATTGCGGTCAACTATGCGAGTACGGTGATCAGTGATTTTAATCAACAGTGGATGGCGCGGCACGGCTTGTCCGCACCGCCAGCCCACCTGGTCAGTCACGCCTGGTTCAACCCGAATCTGGAGAGTCGCTGGTTTTTTATCCCCGGCCTGGTGGGTTTGCTGACCCTGGTAGTCACCATGGTGGTGACTTCCCTGTCGGTGGCGCGGGAGCGGGAACAGGGAACTTTCGACCAACTGCTGGTGACGCCGCTAAGGCCGTTCGAGATTTTGATCGGCAAGGCGACTCCCGGTTTTGTGGTGGGGATGGTGGAAGGCAGCGTGGTGATCCTGGTGGCCCAGTTCTGGTTCGGCGTGCCGCTGGTCGGTCAACTGGTTGTGCTTTACTTGGGTTTGGTGCTGTTCCTGCTGGCCGCTATCGGCATCGGCCTGGCCATCTCTTCCCTGGCGGTCACCCTGCAGCAGGCGCTGCTGGGCGGATTTCTATTCATGGTGCCGGCCGTCATCCTGTCCGGTTTCGCCACCCCTATCGCCAACATGCCCGATGCGGTGCAGATGCTGACCCTGCTGGATCCGCTACGCTACTTCCTGGTCGTGCTGCGGGGGGTATTTCTGCAAGGCACGCCGCTCTCTGTGCTGGTGCATGAGCTGTGGCCGCTGGCGTTGATCGCCCTCTTCACCCTGAGCGCCGCCGCCTGGCTGTTCCGTCATCGTATGTATTGAGCGCTGCTTACTCAGGATAGGGGGTTTGGTATGCCGCGGCCGCCTGTTTCAGCCAGACACCCTCACGAGGTACACTAAGCGGCTGAATCATTCTTATTCCGAGTAACCATGTTCTATTCCGATAGCTATGAGGTGATTGTGGTGGGCGGCGGTCACGCCGGTACCGAAGCGGCCTTGGCGGCGGCCCGTATGGGCGCGCGTACCCTGCTGCTGAGCCACAACATCGAAACCCTGGGTCAGATGAGTTGCAATCCGGCCATCGGCGGTATCGGCAAAGGGCATCTGGTCAAGGAGGTGGATGCGCTGGGCGGCATCATGGCCCGGGCCACCGATCGGGGCGGTATCCAGTTTCGCATCCTCAACGCCAGCAAGGGGCCGGCGGTGCGCGCCATCCGCGCCCAGGCGGATCGGGTGCGCTACAAGGCGGCGATTCGTTTCGCCCTGGAGAACCAGCCCAACCTGGATCTGTTCCAGCAGGCGGTGGATGATCTGATCGTCGAAAATGAGCGGGTCGTCGGGGTGGTGACCCAGATGGGCCTCAAGTTTCGCGCCCAGGCGGTGGTCCTCACAACCGGCACCTTTCTCGGCGGCCGTATCCATATTGGACTCAATAACTATGAAGGTGGACGGGCCGGCGATCCCCCGGCGAACGCCCTCTCCAAGCGGTTGCGTGAGCTGCCGTTCAATGTATCGCGATTGAAGACCGGCACCCCACCGCGCATCGATAGCCGCACGATCGACTATTCGCGGTTGGCGGAACAACCGGGGGATGATCCGGCTCCGGTGTTCTCCTTCATGGGTTCGCGCGACGAACATCCGCGTCAGGTCAGTTGCCACATCACCCACACCAATGAGCGTACCCATGAGATCATTCGTGGCGGACTCTCCCGCTCGCCCATGTACACCGGGGTGATCGAAGGGGTGGGCCCGCGCTACTGCCCCTCGATCGAGGACAAGGTGGTGCGTTTCGCCGACAAGAACGCCCACCAGATCTTCATCGAGCCGGAGGGACTGGAGTGCAACGAGGTCTATCCCAACGGCATCTCCACCTCCCTGCCGTTTGATGTGCAGCTGGAGCTGGTACGCTCCATGGAGGGGTTTGCCGAGGCGCGCATCATGCGGCCCGGTTACGCCATTGAGTACGATTTCTTCGACCCGCGGGATCTGTGCCCCACACTGGAGACCCGCTTTATCGAAGGCCTGTACTTCGCCGGCCAGATCAACGGTACCACCGGCTATGAAGAGGCGGCGGCCCAGGGTTTGCTGGCCGGCCTCAATGCGGTGCTGAAGATCCGTGGCCAAGATGCCTGGTCGCCGCGCCGTGATGAGGCTTATCTGGGCGTGCTGGTGGATGACCTGATCAGCAAAGGGACCCAGGAACCGTACCGTATGTTCACCAGTCGCGCCGAATTCCGCCTGTTATTGCGTGAGGACAATGCCGATCTGCGCCTGACCGAACAGGGGCGCCGGCTGGGATTGGTGACGGATGACCGTTGGCAGCGCTTCGAGCAGAAACGCGAGGCGATCGAGCGGGAGCAGCAGCGGTTACGGGATATCTGGGTGCAGCCCGGCAGTCCGTTGGCCGAACAGGTGACGGCGCTGTTCGACAGTCCCATCTCCAAGGAGACCCGGGCGCTGGACCTGCTGGCCCGTCCCGATGTCGATTATGCCCGGCTCGTCGATTTGCCGGCGTTGGCTCCGACACTGGCTGACGCCGAGGCGGCCGAGCAGTTGGAGATTCAGGCCCGTTACCAGGGTTACATCAAGCGCCAGCAGGTGGAGATCGATCGGCTCAAGGCTAACGAGGCGTTGAAACTACCGGAACATTTTGATTATGCCCAGGTACGTGGCCTCTCCGCTGAGGTGCGGGAAAAGTTGATTAAGCGCCGCCCCGCCACCATCGGTCAGGCGAGCCGCATCCCCGGCCTGACGCCGGCGGCCATCTCCCTGTTGCTGATCCACTTGAAGCGCAAATCATGAATACGTCCCTGGAACGGTGGCCGCAGCAGCTGCGCGACGGATTGCGACAGATGGGGGTGGACCTCTCCGCATCGCAACAGCAACAGTTGCTGGATTATCTCGCCTTGCTGCACAAGTGGAACAAGGCGTTCAATCTGACCGCCATCCGCGATGCCAATGTGATGGTCTCCCGGCAACTGCTGGACAGCCTGTCGATCCTACCGTTCATAAAGGGCCCCCGTATTTTGGACGTGGGCACCGGTCCCGGTTTGCCCGGCATCCCCCTGGCGATAGCGCTACCGGATCAACAGTTTGTCCTGATCGATTCCAACGGAAAGAAGACCCGCTTTGTGCAGCAATCCCTGGTCACCCTGGGGTTGGGCAATGTGGAGGTGGTACGCACCCGGGTGGAAGCGTATCGATCCGACGCGGGGTTTGACACCATCACCTCGCGCGCCTTTGCCGCCCTGCCGAAGATGTTGGAGCTGACCCGGCATCTACTGGACGAGCGGGGCCGGCTGCTGGCGATGAAGGGGACGGTGCCGACGGAGGAGATCGCCGAACTGGAAGCGGACGGTTATGGGGTGGCGGTGGTGCCGCTGCAGGTCCCCAATAGCGACGGCCAGCGACACGCCTTGCTGGTGGAACGGACAGCGACAGCCGGAGGGCGTGATGCAGATCTGGGTTGATGCGGATGCCTGCCCCAATGTGATCAAGGAGATCCTGTTCCGTGCGGCGGAGCGGGTTGAGGTCCCGCTCATCCTGGTGGCCAACCAACCGGTCAGGACACCTCCCTCCCGCTTTATCCGTTCGATTCAGGTGTCGGCCGGCTTCGATGTGGCGGATAATGAGATCATCCGCCAAGTGTCTGCCGGCGATCTGGTGATTACCGCGGATATTCCTCTGGCGTCAGGGGTGATCGATAAAGGGGCGACAGCGCTCAACCCGCGGGGCGAACTCTATACGCGGGAGAATATCCGTGAACGGCTGACAATGCGCAATTTCATGGATGAACTGCGTAGCAGCGGCGTCAATACCGGTGGACCGCCGGCGCTGGATAAGGGTGACCGTCAAGCCTTTGCCAACCAGCTGGATCGGTTTTTGGCCCGGGGAGCGGGCTGACTGGTAAAACGGGTCGACGCCGAATCGGCTGATGCGAACGTCGACCCCCGTTGCCAGGAGGGGTGTTAATCCAGGGTTTCGATATCGGCGCGGAGCTGGTCCAGCTTGCGCTGGATAACTTTTTCCAGGTGCTCGATATCGTTGAGGATACGTTTTTTGAAGTCGGCGACATTCTCTTCATGTTGCACCACCCGGTCCAGCTCATTGGCGAGTTTCTGCATGGTGGGTGAGATTTCGCTGACCTCTTTATATTTGTGGGTGCCGCTGTCTATCTGCACCATCTTTTTAGAGCGACCGTGACGAAACTTCATGCTGTGGGCGAACAATTCACCCTTCTTACGCTTGAAATAGATCTTCAGGATATCCTCATCGCCCTCCTGCCTCAGGGTATAACGTTCAATCTGGTCCAGATCAGTGACACCCAACTCTTTCAGTGTTTCGTACATATATAGTTCCTTGTCGCCTGACAAAATGGCTCTGGGCCGTAGGCCCGTGATGGGTAAATATGCGTTACCGGAGTGAGAACTTCAAGTTGGCCGGATAACGGACACTTATTGGATGATAAGCGAGGCTTGTTCAGGGTGAAAGAGAGGAGTGATAATCTTCACGACACAGATCACGGATCATAGAGATAGAGGGCTGAGTATGACATCGACGACGGCGGGCAAATGCTGGCAGTGCGGCACGGAGTTGTCACTAAGTGAGTATGGCCGAGAAACGGTCTGCCTGAAGTGTGGTAAGCCGACCCGCGTGTGCAGAAATTGTCGCTGGTACGATCCGTCCCGTACCAACCAGTGCCAGGAACCGCTGGCGGAAAAGGTACAGGATAAGACTCGCGCCAACTATTGCGATTTTTTTGAGCCCGCGGCCGACCTCCAGACCGGAACCGGTTCCGGCGATGGGGATCTCCGCCAGGCCGCGGAAGAGCTATTTAAGTGAATCGCGGGCGTCCGATCGGGGCCTTGATACCCGGTTTGCCTATGAATCCGTCGGCAAGTCCCGTCAAAGTTCGTGCATCTGTGGCGCTTTCTGATATTCTGAACGGCCCGTTCGGCTAGCTGGAGCGGGGTGTTTTTGGGGAACCCGGGATGGCCGGGTACAAGCGCGGAAGTGGGCTATGGGTCGAATAATCTGTGTCGCAAATCAGAAAGGTGGGGTCGGCAAGACCACCACGGCGGTCAATCTGGCGGCGTCATTGGCTTCGTTCAGAAAAAAGGTGTTGCTGGTGGATCTGGATCCCCAGGGCAATGCCACCATGGGCTGTGGTGTGGACAAGCACCGGCTCGACAGCTCCAGCTGTGATGTGTTGTTGGGCGAGGCGACATTCAACGATGCCGTGGTCAAGACGCCGTCTGCCGGCTTCGACGTGTTGCCGGCCAATGCCGACCTGACGGCCGCCGAAGTGGGATTGATGAACGTCCCGTTGAAAGAGAAACGCCTGAGCCTGGCTCTGGCCGGGGCTAAGGATCGCTACGATTTTATCGTGATTGACTGCCCCCCTTCCCTCAACATGCTGACGGTCAATGCGCTGGTGGCGGCCGACGGGGTGTTGATCCCGTTACAGTGCGAATACTATGCGCTGGAGGGGCTCTCCGCCCTGATCAATACCATCAAGCAGATCCAGGGAAGCCGCAACAGTCAACTGGTGATCGACGGCATTGTCCGGACCATGCACGACCCCCGCAACAACCTGACCAATGAAGTGTCCGCACAGCTGATCCATCACTTTGGCGATCAAGTGTTCCGCACCATCATTCCACGCAATATCCGCGTGGCCGAGGCGCCCAGCCACGGGTTACCCGTTTTGCTGTATGATAAGGCGTCGCGCGGTGCGGTCTCTTATCTGGCCATGGCCAGCGAACTGATGCGCAGGCATGAGAAACGGGTGGCTGCGCCAGCCTAAACAAGACAAGATTCCGCCGTTTTGCGGCGTGCGTATTTTTCGGAACTGAAACATGGCAGCAAAAAGAAGAGGCCTCGGACGCGGATTGGACGCCCTGCTGGGCAATGCATCTGATAAAGACGAGCAACAGACATCCGAATCCGGTAGTTCAAGTAATAGCCTCACCTCCTTACCGGTCGATCTAATCCGCCGTGGCCGTTACCAGCCGCGACGCGATTTCAATCCGGACAGTCTGCAAGAACTGGCCGATTCCATCGCGGCACAGGGCGTGGTGCAACCGATTGTGGTGCGCCCGGTGGATGGCAATCAATATGAGATCATCGCCGGTGAACGGCGTTGGCGCGCCTCCCAGCAAGCCGGCCTGAGTGAGATCCCGGTGGTGATCCGGGAAGTCAATGATCAGACCGCCATGGCCATGGGGCTGATCGAAAATATCCAGCGGGACGACCTCAATCCGCTGGAAGAGGCCGGTGCCCTGCACCGCCTGCTGAATGAGTTTGAACTGACCCATCAAGAGATTGCCCGGGCGGTGGGCAAATCCCGCACCACGGTGACCAACCTGCTGCGCCTGTTGGAGCTGAATCCCGATGTGAAGACGATGATCGAGGAGGGGCGGATCGAGATGGGCCATGCCCGCGCCCTGCTCGGGTTGAAGGATGCTCTGCAGAGTGAAGCGGCCCGTCAGGTGAGCCTGCAGGGGTTGTCGGTACGGGAAACGGAAAAACTGGTACGCCGCCTGCAGGGCGAATCGGCCGATCCATCCAAGGTCAAAGCGCCGGTGAAAGAGGATCCGAATGTCCGTTCGTTGGAAAACCGCCTCACCGAACAGCTCGGTGCCCGGGTCAAACTGCAACAAGGCAGTGGCGGCAAGGGCAAGTTGGTGATCAGTTACAATAGCCTGGATGAGCTCGACGGAATTCTGGAACATATTCAATAAGTTGCCGGAAAACCTAGGGAAAACCATCAATCAGATTTCGCTTAACCATCATAAAATTTATTTGCCCATCGTTTGACCTTATGCAGCGCAGCATTTATACTGCGCCGGCTTTTTAAGTGCGGTTTTTAACTGCTGGGGATCGTTTTGATGCATCTGGCAGATAAGCGCCAAGCCTATCGCACCGTCCTGGCACAACTAGTGACAACTCTAACTGCAGCCCTGCTTCTGTTGATGGTTGCGGGGGGCGTTTATGCTTATTCCGGGCTGGCGGGGGGCTTGATTGCAACCCTGGCGAATGCCTTCTTCGCCCTTCGGATCTTTGTCCGATATGCCGCCCAGGAGCCGGGTAAATTGCTGGCTCGCTTCTATGGCGCAGAGATTTTAAAACTCGTTTTGACGGGTTTGCTTTTTGCAGGGGTCATCCTCTGGATCAAGCCACTGAGTGTTGGCGCTCTGTTTGGTATCTTTCTGTTGGTACAGCTGATGCCGATCGCGGCGATTCAACTTTTGGATTAAACAACATTATTGGTTATGTGATAGCACAATGGCTGGCGATACCCTTACCTCTAGCGAATACATTAAGCACCATTTGACCAACTTGACCTTCGGTCAGCACCACGATGGTACCTGGGGTCTGGCCCACAGTGCTGCCGAAGCGAAAGAGATGGGTTTCTGGGCCATCAATGTCGACACCATGTTCTGGTCAATTCTGTTGGGTGGCCTGTTCCTCTATTTTGGCAAAAAGATCGCCGATCGGGTGAGCGCAGGGGTTCCTGGCGGTATGCAGAACTTCGCCGAAATGCTGGTGGAATTTGTTGATGACAGCGTGCGTGGCTCCTTCAGCGGCCGTAACCCGATGGTGGCCCCGCTGGCCCTGACCATCTTTGTCTGGATCTTCCTGCAGAACCTGATGGACTTGGTTCCGGTCGATGTGATCCCCCATCTTGCCGGCGTGCTCGGTATTCATTTCATGAAGGTGGTCCCCTCCACCGATCCCAACGGTACCTTCGGTATGGCGATCGGCGTATTCATGCTCACCCTCTACTACAGTATCAAGATCAAGGGTGTGGGTGGCTTCATGGGCGAACTGACCCTGCAGCCCTTCTCCTCAGACAATCCGATCGTGAAACTGCTGTTTATCCCGATCAACTTTATTCTCGAATTCGTCAGCCTTATCGCCAAGCCGATTTCACTGGCACTGCGACTGTTCGGCAACATGTATGCGGGTGAAATGATCTTCATCCTGATCGCCATTATGTACAACGCCGGTGTGGTACTGGGTCTGTTTGGCGGTGTACTGCAGCTGGGCTGGGCGATCTTCCATATCCTTATTATTACACTGCAGGCGTTTATCTTTATGACCCTGACCATTGTTTATCTGGATATGGCGCATAACGACCATTAATTTTTCTTTAAGTGTTTTTTGTTTAACTTTACAACCTCACGACAAACGGGAGATAGAAATGACTGAAGCAACTGCACTGTTGTACATTGCTGGTGCATTGATGATGGGCCTGGGTGCACTGGGCGCCGCAGTCGGTATCGGTGTTCTTGGTGGACGTTTCCTCGAGGGTGCAGCCCGTCAGCCCGAGCTGATTCCCATGCTGCGTACTCAGTTCTTCATCGTTATGGGTCTGGTTGACGCCGTCCCCATGATCGCTGTTGGTTTGGCGATGTACGTCTTGTTCGCGGTTGCTGGATAATTTTGGCTACTCACGAACATACTGACAATCATCTCGTCAAAAGCGAGGTAAATCCGGGATGAACATAAATCTGACTCTTATTGGTCAGCTTCTCTCCTTTGCGGTGTTTGTGTGGTTCACGATGAAGTTCGTCTGGACTCCCATCATGGGCGCACTCGACACCCGTCGTAAGGAGATTGCAGACGGCCTGGCGGCCGCGGAACATGGTCAGCACGAACAGGAGTTGGCTAAGGAACGCGCCAAAGAGGTCATCCGCGAAGCGAAAGGCCAAGCAGCAGAAATCATTAACCAGGCTCAGAAGCGTGCTGCTGAGATCGTCGATGAATCCAAAGGCAATGCACGTTCCGAAAGCGAACGTATCCTTGCCGCTGCCCAGGCGGAGATCGAGCAAGAGACCAATCGTGCTCGTGAACAGCTGCGTCATCAAGTAGCTGAGCTGGCGGTATTGGGTGCAGGCAAGATACTCCGCAAGGAGATCGATGCTACCGCCCATAAGGATATCGTCGAAAACTTGGCTCAACAGATCTAAGGCGCTGCTATGGCTGGAGAATCAACCACAATAGCCCGCCCTTACGCAGAAGCGGTATTCAACCGGGCCAAGGAGACTGATACATTGGGTCCTTGGTCAGAAACTCTCGAGTTTCTTGCGGCAGTGGTTGGCGAACCAACCATGGCCGGGGTTATCACCGATCCCAAGTTCGATAGATCCAGTCTGACGGATCTGCTGATCGAAATTGGCGGTGACCGCTTCAACGAAGAGGGCAAGAACCTGGTCAAAGTGCTGATAGAAAATGGTCGACTTACCCTGGCGGGTGATATCGCCAAACTCTACGAGCAGTTGAAAGCGGAAAGCCAACGGATACAGCATGTGCATGTAACCTCGGCTTACGCTCTTGAGCCGACACAGGAAACCCAAATAGCCGATGCGCTGAAAGCCAAACTGGGATACGACATCACTATCACAAGCGAAGAGAATGCCGAGCTGATTGGCGGCGTTCACATTCGTGCCGGTGACATGGTGATCGACGGTTCCGTCAGCGGGCAGCTGCAGCAACTGGCGAACGAATTAGGAATCTAAGCGAGAAGCCATCATGCAACTCAATCCATCCGAGATCAGCGAGCTGATCAAAAACAGGATCGAAAAGTTCGATCTGAAGACTGAAGCCCGCAACGAGGGCACCATCATCAGTCTGACCGACGGTATTGCCCGTATCCACGGTCTCGAAGACGCCATGTCTTACGAGATGCTGGAGTTTCCCGGCAACACTTTCGGTCTGGCACTGAACCTGGAGCGCGACTCTGTCGGTGCGGTAATCCTGGGTGAGTACACCCACCTTTCAGAAGGCGATGCGGTGAAGTGCACCGGACGCGTACTGGAAGTGCCGATTGGTGAAGGCCTGCTGGGTCGTGTGGTTGACTCGCTGGGTAACCCGCTGGACGGCAAAGGCGCCATCGAATACACCGAAACCTCGCCGATCGAGAAAGTGGCGCCGGGTGTTATTGAACGTAAGTCGGTTGACCAGCCGGTACAGACCGGTCTGAAAGCGATCGATGCGATGGTTCCAGTAGGCCGCGGCCAGCGTGAGCTGATCATTGGTGACCGCCAGACCGGTAAGTCGGCGATCGCCATCGATGCCATCATTAACCAGAAGGGCACCGGGGTTAAATGTATCTATGTAGCGGTGGGTCAGAAGAACTCCACCATTGCACAGGTAGTGCGCAAGCTCGAAGAGCACGGCGCCATGGAACACACCATCATCGTGGCTGCACCGGCTGCAGATTCTGCTGCCATGCAGTTCATCGCACCCTACGCCGGCGCGACCATGGGCGAATACTTCCGCGACCGCGGTCAGGACGCCATGATCATTTATGATGATCTGACCAAGCAGGCCTGGGCCTACCGTCAGGTATCGCTGCTGCTGCGTCGTCCGCCCGGCCGTGAGGCGTATCCGGGTGACGTGTTCTACCTGCACTCCCGTCTGTTGGAGCGCTCGGCTCGGGTCAATGCCGAGTTCGTCGAGAAGTTCACCAACGGTGAAGTGAAGGGCAAGACCGGTTCGCTGACCGCTTTCCCGATCATCGAAACCCAGGGTGGTGACGTATCGGCTTTCGTACCGACCAACGTGATCTCCATTACCGACGGTCAGATCTTCCTTGAGGCCGACCTGTTCAACGCCGGTATCCGTCCGGCTATCAACGCCGGTCTGTCGGTATCACGAGTCGGCGGCGCGGCCCAGACCAAGATCATCAAGAAACTGGGTGGTGGTGTCCGTTTGGCTCTGGCCCAGTATCGTGAGCTGGCCGCTTTCTCCCAGTTCGCTTCCGATCTGGATGATGCCACCCGTGCCCAGTTGGAGCGTGGTGAGCGTGTGACCGAGCTGATGAAGCAGCCGCAGTACAGCCCGCTCTCTATCGCACAGATGGCCACCTCACTGTTTGCCGCCAACGAAGGTTACCTGGATGATGTCCCGGCCAACAAAATCGTTGATTTCGAGGCGGCGCTGCACTCGTACATGGGCAGCAACCAGAAGGCACTGAGCGATGAGATCAATGCATCAGCCGATTACAATGACGAAATTGCAAAGTCACTGCATGAGGCCATCAAGGATTTCAAGGCTAACCACACCTGGTAAGCATGACGTCCATAAAGCTGAAAGATAAGGTTTAACCATGGCAGGCGCAAAAGAGATACGCACCAAGATTGCCAGCATCAAAAATACGCAGAAGATCACCTCTGCGATGGAGATGGTGGCAGCTGCCAAGATGCGTAAGGCACAGGACCGGAAAAACGCAACGCGTCCCTATGCGGACAAGATGCGGAATGTCATCGGTCACCTGTACCATGCACATCCTGAGTACACACATACCTTTATGAAGGAGCGTGATGTGAGCCGGGTTGGCTACATCGTGATCTCTTCAGATCGTGGACTCTGCGGCGGTTTGAATAGCAACCTGTTCCGCAAGCTGACCAGAGAGATCAGAAAGCAACAGGAAGGCGGTATTCAGGTTGATTTCTGCACCATCGGCACCAAGGCGCTGGGTTTTTTCAAGCGCTTTGGCGGTAAAGTGCTGGCACAGGCCACGCACTTGGGTGATGCACCACATATCGAGCAGTTGATCGGCACGGTAAAGGTGATGCTCGATGCCTATGAGAATGGTGAGATCGATCGTATCTATGTGGCTTATAACGGATTCGTCAATACCATGACTCAGGATCCGACCATTGAGCAGTTGGTGCCGATTGTCGGTGAATCCGATCAGGAGCTGAAACACCATTGGGACTACATCTATGAGCCGGATTCAAAAGAGGTTCTGGATGGCTTGCTGACCCGCTACATCGAATCCCTGGTTTACCAGGCAGTGGTGGAGAACGGCGCTTGCGAACAGTCTGCACGTATGGTGGCCATGAAGGCGGCGACCGACAACGCAGGCAACCTTATTGATGAGCTACAGCTGGTCTACAACAAGGCGCGCCAGGCAGCCATTACCCAAGAGATCTCCGAGATCGTGGCCGGCGCGGCAGCCGTATAAGCCCTTGTGTAGAACAGGTTAAGTTTTTAAACATTAGAGAGTCGTCGACAGCGACAAGAGGAACCAGAGATGAGTTCGGGTAAAGTGGTGGAAATCATCGGTGCTGTGGTGGACGTACAGTTCCCCATGGGCCATATGCCGAAGGTCTACGATGCGCTGAAGATCGAAGAAGTAGGACTGACCCTTGAAGTGCAGCAGCAGTTGGGAGACGGCATCGCCCGTACCATTGCCATGGGTTCAACCGATGGTCTGAAGCGTGGCGTAGAAGCAACCAATACAGGTGCTCCGATTACCGTTCCGGTAGGTCAGGGTACCCTGGGCCGCATCATGGACGTATTGGGTAATCCGGTGGACGAGGCAGGTCCGGTCAAGACCGAGGAGTTCATGCCGATTCATCGTGTTGCTCCCAAGCTGGAAGATCAATCCACAGCAACCGAAATCCTGGAAACGGGTATTAAGGTTATCGATCTGATCATGCCGATCGTTAAGGGTGGTAAAGTCGGATTGTTCGGGGGCGCCGGCGTCGGCAAGACCGTTACCCTGATGGAACTGATCCGTAACATCGCGGTTGAGCACTCCGGTTTCTCCGTATTCGCCGGCGTGGGTGAGCGTACCCGTGAAGGTAACGACTTCTACCACGAAATGGCTGAAGGCGGCGTACTGGATAAAGTGGCGCTGGTTTACGGTCAGATGAATGAGCCCCCTGGCAACCGTCTGCGTGTAGCGCTGACCGGCCTGACCATCGCGGAAAACTTCCGTGACGAAGGACGTGACGTACTGCTGTTCGTCGATAACATCTACCGTTACACCTTGGCGGGAACCGAGGTATCGGCACTGCTGGGTCGTATGCCTTCCGCGGTGGGTTACCAGCCTACTCTGGCGGCCGAGATGGGTGTCTTGCAGGAGCGTATTACCTCCACCAAAACCGGATCGATCACCTCGTTCCAAGCGGTGTACGTGCCGGCGGACGATTTGACCGACCCCTCCCCCGCTACCACCTTCGCGCATTTGGATGCGACGCTGGTATTGTCACGTCAGATTGCCGAGCTGGGTATCTATCCGGCTGTGGATCCGCTGGATTCCACCTCACGTATTCTTGATCCGCACATTGTGGGTGAAGAGCACTACAGCGTGGCCCGTGGCGTACAGGGTACCCTGCAGCGCTATAAAGAGCTGAAGGATATTATTGCGATTCTGGGTATGGATGAGTTGTCCGAAGAGGATAAGCTGACCGTTGCCCGTGCACGTAAGATGCAGCGTTTCCTGTCCCAGCCGTTTTTCGTCGCTGAGGTGTTCACCGGTAGTCCCGGTAAATACGTCTCGGTTAAAGACACCATCGCCAGCTTCAAGGCGATTCTGGAAGGTGAGTATGATCACCTGCCGGAGCAGGCCTTCTACATGGTCGGCGGTATCGAAGAAGCGGTTGAACGTGGCGCAGGCGACTAATCAAGTCTGGAGAAACTAAATGGCCATGACTATACATGTCGACATCGTCAGCGCAGAGGGTGAAATCCATTCCGGACAGGCGGAAATGGTTTATGCTCCCGGCGAGATGGGTGAACTGGGTATTGCTCCCAGGCACACACCGCTGGTCACGCGCCTGAAGCCGGGCGATGTACGGGTAGACACCGGCAAGGGTGAGATGACACATTTCTATGTGTCCGGCGGTATCCTGGAAATACAGCCCCATGTGGTGACGGTTCTGGCTGATACGGCTATCCGTGCCGCCGATCTTGATGAAGCTGCCGCCATTGAAGCGAAGCGTAAAGCTGAAGAGGCATTGGCAGGTCAGAAGGAAGAGTTTGAATACGCCAAGGCACAGGCTGAACTGGCCGAAGCGGTTGCTCAGCTCAGAGCGATAGAGAAGCTCCGCAAGATCAAGAAGTCTTGATCGCAAGCTGTACTGAAAAGCCCCCGCCTTTACGGCGGGGTTTTTTTTGCAAAGGAGAAATTATCCCAAGTCCCATAGGTGGTGTAAGAGGCTCCAACAACGGGATTATTCATTTCAGAGGGCCTATACTTCATAGCGGATTATGGATATTAAGTTTGCCCATTTCAGCATAAAAAAATCCCATCGCCAGCTGTTGTTGGTGGGGGTTACTTCGTCGCTGATTCTGATTCTATGGTTGACCGGGCACTGGTCCAGGCAGATTGCCCTGGAAAATCTTCAGCAGCAGAATCAACATCAGTTAAGGCTGTTTGTCGCCAACCTGCAGGGCCAATTGGAGAAGTATGAATTTCTGCCGGAACTGCTCGCTACCAACACTCTCTTGATCAACTTCCTGCAGCACCCAAACGATGTAAAAAGCATTACGGCGCTGAATCGTTATCTGGAGACCATCAATAAAGTTGCCAACGCCTCGGATACCTATCTGATGAATGCCGAAGGTTGGACTATCGCCGCATCAAACTGGCTTTCCGAGCGCCCCTTTATAGGCCGCAATTTTGCCTATCGCCCCTATTTTCAGGAAGCCATGAAGGGCAAGTTGGGACGCTATTTTGCCCTTGGTTCGACTTCTAACAAACGTGGCTACTACTTTGCTTACCCGGTGCGGGACAAGCAGGAGATCCTGGGCGCCGTGGTCATGAAAATAGAACTGCTGGGATTTGAAGAGAGTTGGAGCGCCTTCAAAGAGGAGTTTGTGGTGACCGATCCCGACGGTGTCATCTTCATCTCCACCAACGACGAGTGGCGTTACAAGAGTCTATATCCGCTGAATAAGTCGGTTATTGACCGCATCCACAGCAGTCGCCGCTATGGGAACGCCCGCATCGGTACACTCTCGGTGGTTAACAAAGACCGGCTGTCCGAGCAGGCACAGGTGGTCAATATGGGAGACCCGCGCAAGAGTGACCACTTGATGCTGGTGCAGGATATGCCCGAAGCAGGCTGGCAGGTACATACCTTTGCCAGTCTTGGGGTGGTCAATTCACAAGTCCTGAAATCGCTGCTGTTTGCTGCCATTCTCTATATCGCCATCGTTCTGTTGGTTCTCTACGTCTATCAGCGGGGTCGGCGGATTAAGGAGCGGGAGCGTTTCGAGAGGCGGGCCAAGCAGGTGCTGGAACGGCGAGTCAAGGAGCGTACGGCCGACCTTACCGCTGCCAATATCCGTTTGCTGAGAGAGATTGAAGAGCATCGGCGCACCGATGAAACCTTGCGCCAGACTCAGGATGAATTGATCCAGGCGGCCAAGATGGCGGCCTTGGGACAGATGTCGTCCGGCATCAATCATGAATTGAATCAACCGCTGGCGGCTATTCGCTCCTATGCCGACAATGCCCGCGCCCTACTCGCCCGTGATCGGCAGGATGAGGCCAGTTGGAACCTGGAACAGATCGGCGAACTGACCGAGAGAATGGCCAAGATCAGTAGTCAGCTGAAGGTGTTTTCGCGCAAGACATCCGGTCAGATTGTCAGCGTTTCGCTGCAGGCCGTGATCGAAAATGCACTCAAGATTGTCGGCCCTCAGTTGAAGGATACGGAGACCGAACTGCACAGAAAGCTGCCGCAGGAAGAGCTCTATGTCATGTCGGATATGGTGCAACTGGAGCAAGTGTTGGTGAACCTGATCACCAATGCGGTCCACGCTGTGGAATTGCAGGCAGAGCGTTGGATTCAGATCGCCGTCAGCACCAAACAAGGCAAGGCGATTATCGAGATCCTGGATAATGGGCCGGGTATCGATCCGGAAAACCTGGGCCGGATCTTTGACCCCTTCTTTACCACCAAGTCGGAAGAGCGGGGCCTGGGGCTCGGGCTCTCAATCTCATATCGTATCGTGGAGATGATGCATGGGACATTGACCGCCGGTAACCGAGAACAAGGGGGTGCCGTATTTACCCTGCAAATAGATCTGGCTGATCTTAACTAAGTGCAACCCAATCAAGCGCTGGCAGGTGAATGAATGCCTCAGGCAAAATGTTATCCTGGCACGTGGCCGAGTCGATTTAACCGATGATGAATAATTCCGATCCGATTATCTATTTCATAGATGATGAAAAACATATCCGCATGGCCAACCAGCAGACCCTGGAACTGGCCGGGTTCGCGGTACAGAGTTTCAATGGCGCGGAGAAGGTGTTGCCACTGCTGTCGCTGGAGTGGCATGGTGTGGTGGTGTGCGACATCAAGATGCCGGGTATGGATGGCTTGTCTTTTCTTGAAAAGGCGCTACAGATTGACCGGGACATTCCGGTGATCCTGGTGACCGGTCATGGTGATATCAACATGGCCGTGAGTGCCATACAGGATGGCGCTTATGATTTTATTGAGAAACCCTTTGCGGCCGAAAAGCTGATTGAAACGGTCCGTCGGGCGGTGGATAAGCGGGCGCTTACTTTGGAAAATCGCTGTCTGCGTCGGGAGCTGGAAGCGCAGGATTTGCCCGGTCCTCGCATTATCGGCCGGACACCGGCGATGCAGAAGCTGCGTGCCACCATCGCCCAGGTGGCCAACACCAACGCCGATATTATGGTGCTGGGAGAGACCGGTACCGGCAAGGAGTTGATATCACGCTCGCTTCATGAACACTCCAATCGGCGCGATAAAAACTTTGTCGCCATCAACTGCGGGGCGGTGCCGGAAAACCTGATTGAGAGTGAACTGTTCGGCCATGAACCGGGCGCGTTTACCGGTGCCAATGAACGGCGTATCGGCAAATTTGAATACGCCAACGGCGGTACCCTGTTGCTGGATGAGATCGAAAGCATGCCGATGCCGGTGCAGGTGCGTCTACTGCGGGTACTGCAGGAACGGGTGGTGGAACGGCTGGGGTCGAATAACCTGATACCCCTGGATTTGCGTGTGGTGGCCGCCACCAAGATCGATCTGAAAGAGGCGTGCGAAGCGGGAACCTTCCGTCAGGACCTACTCTATCGGCTCAATGTGGTCACCCTGGAGATACCGCCGCTGCGCGATCGCCGGGAAGATATTCCACTGCTGTTCCATCACTTCCTGCTGGTAGCCAATGCGCGCTACCAGATGGAAGCCCCCCTCCCCTCCGGTCATCAGATTCGCACCCTGTTGACCCACAACTGGCCCGGTAATGTTCGAGAACTGAGAAACGTCGCCGAACGTTACACCCTACTGGGCGCCAGTTGTGGTTACGATCTGGAACAGCTGCTGCACGGCACCGATGATGAACAGAGCGAGCATCACGTGACGCTGCCGGAACAGGTGGACTGTTTTGAGAAGAGCATTATCGAACAGGTGTTGATCAGTCATAAAGGGAATATCAAGGCGACCATGTCTGCCCTGGGTGTGCCGAGGAAGACCCTGTACGACAAGATGCGGAAGTACGGTTTGGATAAAAGCAATTTCAAGTAACGGATGGCGCCAATAAAAAAGCGCGGCTGCCGAAACAGACCGCGCTTTGTCGCCTCCTTGCCAACACTTATATTTTCATCTTAACGGTTTCGACTATTTCTTTTTTACCGGGACCACCAACACCGGACGATCGCTGATGTTGATCAATTTGCGTGCGGTGGAGCCCAGCAGGGCCGCTCCGAAGCTTGGCGTGGTATGGGTTCCCACCACGATCAGGTCGGCGTTATGAGCCGCCGCATACTTTTGTATCTCTTCGGCAGGACGACCCGTTACCACGGTTACATCCGACACCAGATCCGAATCTTCCCCGAGCTCATCGGTGTAAAAATCCTCAAGGCGCTTTTCCATCCGCGCAAGAATCTCTTTTAACTCCTCATGCTCAAAATCCTCACTCATGTCTGGAACATAGAGTTCCAGCACCGCCATACCGGTATTACCGATCGGTTCGGCTACGTGCAGCATGATGATCTTGGCTTGATATTGCTGAGCAAGACCGATGGCGTGACGGAATACCGGGCGCATGTTTTTGCCCAGGTCGGTGGCATAAAGAATGGTCTTATAAGTAGGAATGCTCATGGTGTCTATCTCAACGGTTGTGAGGGAAGGCGCAGGGGCCGAAGCCGCCTGCGCGCTGTTTCCGATGCTACTTGGTAATGATCTCCGGTCCCATCATCATGGTGGGCAGCCAGGTAGAGATCCAGGGTACATAGGTAACGATGATCAGGAACAGGAACATAATACCGAGCCAGGGTGCGGCCGCCTTAACTACCCGCATCATGGACATGTGCGAGACACCGGCGGTCACGAACAGGTTAAGGCCTACTGGCGGTGTAATCATGCCGATCTCCATATTCACCACCATGATGATACCCAGATGGATCGGGTCGATACCCAGTTGCATGGCAATGGGGAACACCAATGGCGCGACAATGATCAACAGGCCGGACGGCTCCATAAACTGGCCGCCGATCAGCAACAGCACGTTCACCACGATGAGGAACATGATCGGGCCAAAGCCGGCGGAGAGCATCGCCTCGGTGATCATTTGCGGAATCCGCTCTTCCGTCAGCACATGTTTGAGGATCAATGCGTTAGCGATGATAAACAGCAGCATGATGGTCAGCTTGCCGGCTTCGAACAGGGTGTGCTTGGTATCCTTGTGCCAAAACACCGTGACCAGGGCGGTAAAGAAGTTGCCCTTTGTTTTATCGGTGAGTGGGCCCATGTCCTTATAGATGAAATTGGCGATGAAGAAGGCGTAGATGGCTGCCACGGCCGCCGCTTCCGTCGGTGTGAAGATGCCGCCATAGATACCGCCCAGGATAATGACGATCAGCATCAGACCCCAGCCGGCATCTTTGGCCGAATCCAGCACCTCTCCCCAACCTGCGAAAGGTTGCGAGGGCAAGCCCTTGACCCGGGCGGCGACATAGATACCGATCATCAGCATCACGCCAGCCAGCGTGCCGGGAACAACGCCTGCCAGGAACATGCGACCGACCGATACGTCGGTTGCCGCGGCATACACTACCATCACGATAGAGGGCGGAATCAGAATGCCCAGTGTGCCGGCATTACAGATCACACCGGCGGCGAACTCCTTGGTGTAGCCGGCTTTGACCATGCCGGCGATCACGATACTGCCGATGGCGACAACGGTGGCCGGAGAGGAACCGGACAGGGCGGCGAACATCATACAGGCAAACACCGAGGCCATCGCTAAACCGCCAGGGAACCAGCCGACCACCGAGATGGCGAAGCGGATAATACGTTTTGCTACACCGCCGGTAGACATAAAGCTGGAGGCGAGGATAAAGAAGGGGATCGCCAGCAGCGTATAGTGACCTTCAAAGGCCGAGAACAGGGTTTGCGCCACCGACGCCAGCGATGCGTCGGAGTGGATGAATAGGAAAATGATACTGGAGAGGCCTAACGAAATAGCGATCGGCACGCCGATCAGCATCAAGCCTACTACCATGCCGAAGAGAAACAGAATATCCATGATCAATTCTCTCCCGCGTGGTCGTGGTGATGGGGTTTCTCACTGATGGCCGCTTCGGCCTCGTGGCTGGCGATAATGGTATCTTGCTTACCCTTGATCACCTTCCAACCCACTTCAAGAAAGCGTAAGGTCAACAGGCCCATGCCCAGTGGCAGAGCGGCGTAGGGGATGAAGCGGGGCAGCTTTTCGTATTTTTCCCCATCGTTCAGCCAGGTAGCGAAAAACTGCAGGAAGTCAGGCATGGGCACATCGTTGGTTTCGAGGAAGGCGCGTTTGCTGGCAAACGCATACCAGTAATCCCAGGATCCCACCAGCAACAGAATGGCAAATGCCAGACAGGCGAAGACGGAGAGCAGGGCCATCACCCGGCGTGCCTTGGGCGAAACCATGTTGATCACCACATCCACACCAATATGGAACTGCTTTTTTACGCCATAGGAACAGCCCATCAATACCAGCCAGGCGAATAGAAAAACGGTGGCCTCCAATGCCCAGAGGATATTGTTGTTGAACAGGTAGCGGGCAATGACATTGGCAAAGGTGATTAGGGTCATGAGACCGAGACAGACAGCGATCGCCGTCTCCTCAATCTGATCCATGGCTCTTGCGAACCGGGATGTGGGTAAGGGGTCCATCACAGCCTCCTCGAAGGCACTTAAAACTGGCTTTGGGTCAAAGACAGGCGACCGCATAGAGCGGCCGCCTGATTTCTACCGAGTAGAGACTTACTTCTTGTTGGAAGCTTGGGCCGCTTCGATCAGGTCGGCACCGATATCACCCTCAAACTTCTGCCAGACAGGTTTCATGGCGTCCACCCACTCCTGGCGCTGTTCCGGGGTCAGGGTGCGTACGACACCACCGGCATCGACGACACGCTGCATGCTCTGTTGATTAACCTTAGCAGACTCAGAGTTACGGGTCTCAGTCACTTCCTGCAGGATCTGTGCAAGCTGGCCGCGTACGTCGGCAGGCAGGCTGTCCCACCACTCCGTTGAGGTCACTACCAGGTAATCCAGGATGCCGTGGTTACTGGCGGTTACACCGTCCTGTACTTCAAAGAACTTCTTGCCATAGATATTGGACCAGCTGTTCTCCTGTCCATCGATAACCTTGGTCTGCAGTCCGCCGTATACCTCTTTAAAGGACATCTTCTGCGGGTTGGCGCCGAGCTGCTCGAATTGGGCAACCAGCACATCCGACGCCTGAACGCGGAACTTCAGACCCTTGGCATCGTCCGGGTGAATCAGTGGGCGGTTGGCCGATAACTGCTTCATGCCGTTGTGCCAGTAGGTGAGGCCGAGCAGGCCGCGTTTTTTCATGGAGCCTTTCAGCTTCTCACCGGCGGGAGAGTTCTGGAACCGGTCAACAGCGTTCACATCTTCAAACAGGAACGGCAGATCGAAGATGCGGAACTTCTTGGTGAACTTCTCAAACTTGGAGAGTGACGGTGCGGCCAGTTGCACGTCACCATTCAGCATGGCTTCCAGTACCTTGTTGTCATCATACAAGGTGGAGTTGGGGAACACCTGCATGCAAGCCTTACCGTTCATCTCGGAGTTGACGCGGCTCTCTAAAAGCGCAGCAGCGATACCCTTGGGATGTTTGTCGGTATTGGTCACATGGCTGAACTTTATAACGATTTCGCCGGGATCGCAGTTAGCGAAGGCAGCGGAAGATGAAATGGTAAGTGCTGCGGTTACGGCGAGGCCGATCAGAGCTTTGTGCATTGGATTCCTCCTGGTTAGGATGTCTTTAATAGTCCCTGTCGGGCACAGGTGATTGCCGGACTGGTCCCGTAAGATTAGCAAAGGGGGTGCCAAATACGCCGAAGTACCGGCCAGGACTGATAACCCATTGATCTTTATGGTTATGCGGAGCCTGGCCGGCAATATGCCCTAAATTGGAATGGGTGGAAATCCACCCATTTGGGGTGGGATGATGGCCGGCTATCCGCCGAAAAGCACCCTGGGATCAGCGCTAAACGACTGGGCTGTCGGTGTGCAGTCCGCCAAGGCGCAAACTACGACCGGGATTTAGTCAGGGGTGCGCTTCGGATGATATACTCACGTGCCTCCCCGCGGGAGGCTCTATTCATTTAAGCGGAGCAGTATGTTATGTCCAGCGAAGTCATCAAACCCGGAAAATTTGTCTCTCTCACTTACCACATCACCGATATGGACGGGAATGTGTTGGAGCAGAACGATATCCCGGTCAGCTATGTCCATGGCGGTGAAACCGAACTGATCGGCAGCATGGATAAAGTGATTGCTGGAAAGAGCGTGGGCGACGAGGTGGAGATGATTGTTCCGCCGGAAGACGGCTTTGGCGAGCATGACCCGGAGCTGACCTTTACCGACGATATCGACAATGTGCCGCCCCAGTTCCGCCAGCTCGGCGCCGAGGTGCAGATGCAGAACCAGGACGGCGAGACCCGCAATTTCTACGTCAGTAAGATCGAAGGCGATAAACTGACCGTGGACGGTAATCACCCACTGGCCGGCAAGACTTTGAAAGTCATGGTAAAGATTGTCGAAGTGCGTGACGCTACAGTGGAAGACATGTCCCCTGCCGGGGGCAGTTGTTCGATAAACTAAGCTGCCTGATTTAATCAGTACAGCATTAACTGGCAACCGACCGGCCGCGTACCGGGACTATCTTACGAGGGAAAAAGATGAAGCTAGGTGTTGTGATCCTTGCAGCAGGACAAGGTACAAGGATGAAATCCACGCTGCCCAAGGTGTTGCACACCCTAGCCGGTCGGCCGCTCGTGGCACACGTCATCGATACCGCCAAGGCGCTGGGGGCCGATAAGGTCGCCGTGGTTTACGGTCATGGCGGGGATCGTGTCCAACAGGCTATCGCCGATCCGGAGCTGATCTGGGCCGAGCAGGCGGAACAGTTGGGCACCGGTCATGCCGTCGAGCAAGCGATGTTCGCCATGGCCGAAATGGACCGGGTATTGGTGCTTTACGGCGACGTCCCCCTCACTACCCAGGCGACCCTTCGCAGTTTGATTCATCAGGCGGAAGGGACCGAGCTGGCGCTGCTCACCGTCACACTTGATGACCCCAGCGGCTATGGCCGCATCGTACGGGTCGAGGGTCATGTCACCCGAATCGTGGAGCAGAAGGATGCCTCGGAAATCGAGCAGCGCATCCAGGAAATCAATACAGGCATTCTGATTGCCGACCGCGCAAAGCTGGCGGGTTGGCTCAGCCGCTTGGAGAGCAACAATGCCCAGGGTGAATTCTACCTGACCGATATCGTCGCCATGGCGGTGGATGAAGGGGTCGAAGTGATGACGGCACACCCGGCCGATACCTTCGAAGTGGAAGGCGTGAATGACCGGGTGCAGTTGGCGGTGCTGGAACGGCGTCATCAACAGGTACAGGCCGAGCAACTGATGCGTGACGGCGTCACCCTGCGCGATCCGGCCCGTTTCGATCTGCGCGGAAGGTTGCAGAGTGGACAGGATGTGGAGCTGGATGTGAATGTACTGATCGAGGGAGACGTCACCCTCGGCAACGGCGTGCGGGTCGGCGCCAACACGGTGATCCGCAACAGCCGGATCGCCGACGGTGTCTGGATCAAGGAGAACTGCGTCATCGAAGACGCGGCAATCGGGGCGGACTCCATCATCGGCCCCTTCGCCCGCCTACGTCCCGCCACCACCCTGGCGGAACGGGTCCATGTGGGTAACTTTGTCGAAATCAAAAAGAGTGACGTGGCTGAAGGCAGCAAGATCAACCACCTCAGCTATATTGGCGACACCACCATCGGCAAATCGGTCAACATCGGCGCCGGTACCATCACCTGCAACTACGACGGGGTGAACAAATTCCGCACCGTGATCGGTGACAACGCCTTCATCGGCTCCGATACTCAGCTGGTGGCGCCGGTTGAAGTGGGTGCCGGCTCCACCATCGGTGCAGGCTCCACCATTACCCGGGATACCCCGGCGGACACCCTGACTTTGAGCCGCTCCAAGCAGGTTAGTCTCGCCGGTTGGAAGCGCCCGGAAAAACAGAGCGACTGATCACCGGATCGGACACTAAACCTTGATCGAAGAGTCCCTTCTACCGTCAAGCGGCACCGAGGTCCCGCAGGGAGAAGGCCAGGATGAGGGGATTAATACCAGGTAGGGTGGGCACGTTGTTTGTGCCCACGCTGATGCCACCCACTGGATGACAGCATAGGCAGTCCTATCCTATGTGTTAAGGGTGATCGAAGCGTCCCTTCTCCCCCAGGGAGAAGGCCAGGATGAGGGGATATACAGCTCATGGCGATAGCCATAAAGAACCTCTTTCTGCACGGATTCATGAACAGGCGGTGAGCTGACACAACCTCCTCACCAGAAAGAAAAGGAAAACCGAATATGTGTGGCATTGTGGGTGCCGTGGCCCGGCGAAATATCACTCCCATCCTGATCGAAGGCCTGCGTCGGCTGGAGTATCGCGGTTACGACTCCGCCGGTATCGCCATCCGTGACAGCGCCGGACACATCCAACGTATCCGCTCGGTGGGCAAGGTCGCCTCGCTGCAGCAGCGTATGGATGAACATCCCATCGAAGGTGAGTTGGGCATCGCCCATACCCGCTGGGCCACCCACGGCATGCCGGCCGAGCGCAACGCCCATCCCCACATGAGCGGCGAGCAGGTGGCGGTGGTGCATAACGGCATCATCGAAAACCATGCCGAACTGCGTGAAGAGTTGAAAGCCAAGGGCTACCAGTTCTCGTCCGAGACCGACACAGAGGTGATCGCCCACCTGTTGGCCGACGCCTTAAAAGCCGGGAACGATCTGTGCGACGCGTTCAAATCCGTCGTTACCCGCTTAGTGGGTGCTTACTCCCTGGCGGTCGCCAGTCCCGATGATCCGGATCGGATTGTGGTAGCACGGGCCGGCTCGCCGTTGGTAGTGGGACTGGGAGAGGGCGAAAACTTTGTCGCCTCCGATGTGTTCGCGCTACTCACCGAGACCCAACGCTTCATCTTCCTGGAAGAGGGTGACATGGCCGACGTGCGCCGCGAAGGGGTGCAGGTGTTCGACAGTGAAGGCAATCCGGTCGAGCGTCCGGTGGTCAACTCCAAGCTGAATCCGACCGCATCGGACAAAGGCCCCTATCGTCACTACATGCTGAAAGAGATCTTCGAGCAGCCGACGGTGGTGGCTGAAACCCTGGAAGGGCGTATCCACAAGGGCCGTCTGCTGGAAGAGAGCTTCGGCTACGAAACCAAGGCGCTGTTGGATAAAACCAAACGGATACAGATCATCGCCTGTGGTACCTCTTACCATGCCGGTATGGTGGCGCGTTACTGGTTTGAAGAGATCGGCATCCCCTGTAACGTGGAGGTGGCCAGCGAGTACCGCTACCGTCACTCGGTCGTCTCACCGGATACCCTGTTCGTCACCATCTCCCAGTCGGGCGAGACCGCCGACACCCTGGCCGCGTTGCGCGGTAGCCGGGAACAGGGCTATCTCGGCAGCCTGGTGATCTGCAACGTGCCGGAGAGTTCCCTGGTGCGGGAATCCGACGTGGCGCTCATGACCCGCGCCGGTCCTGAGATCGGTGTCGCCTCCACCAAGGCGTTTACCACCCAACTGGTGGCGTTGCGTCTGCTGGTGTTGGCGCTGGCCCGTCGCATGGGGATTGATGAAGCACAGCTCACCGAATGGGTGGAAGAGCTGCACGCCTTGCCCCGGCAGATGGAAGTGGTGCTGCAACTCAACGATGCCATCGAGGAGATGGCCGCCGGCTTTGCCGAGCGCAGCAACGCCCTGTTCCTGGGGCGCGGTCCGTTCTACCCCATCGCCATGGAGGGGGCGCTGAAACTGAAAGAGATCTCCTACATACACGCCGAGGCGTACCCGGCCGGTGAACTGAAGCATGGCCCGCTGGCGTTGGTGGATGCCGAGATGCCGGTAATCTGTGCCCTGCCCGACGACCCACTACTGGAGAAAGTGCTCTCCAACCTGCAGGAGGTGCGTGCCCGTGGCGGTGAACTGTTCCTGTTCAGTGACAAACGGGTCAAGATCGAGCTGGACAACTACCAGAGTCTGACCCTGGACGACATCTGCCCCACCACCGCGCCCATCGTCTACACCGTGCCGCTGCAACTGCTCTCTTACCACGTCGCCTTGCTTAAGGGCACCGATGTGGATCAGCCGCGTAACCTGGCCAAGTCGGTGACGGTGGAGTAGATTCAGGAGATTGCGCTATACGACGGCACGGCGTAGCGCCCGTTTTTCTAATAACCCGGCCACAATCTTAAAGTGTTGTACTTTATTCCCTCTCCCTCAGGGAGAGGGTTTGGGTGAGGGGGTGTAAGTAAACTCAACCTCTTGTTTTTGGTCCTCTCATTACGTCATCCATGGCATCCATCCCTGTGACTCATACTTCTGGTGCCAGAAGTATGAAAACTGACTGTCTTGCCTATCGCTATCATCTGAGCTAACGGGATTCAGCTATAACTATCAGAGTTGGGTTGGTAGCGTTGCTTTATAGCAACAGCCGGGGAACCCAACCGCTACTTTGCATTTTGTGGGTTTATGGTTTGATGATTCATCGAATTCTCCGCATAGTGCTGTCTTCGAATTGTGGTACATTATTTCCAGTCAATAAACGACTAAATGCAAGGGCATCGGATAGTGTTCATGCACATAATGTCGCTCCATTCCCCATCGTAGCGGTATAACGGCCGACACCATGGTAATTTAATACAAATTGTATTAACCTATCAGGTGAATAATTTATATGGAAATAGTGTTCACCAGCAAGACGCTGAGTAAGCAGTTCAACGAAGCCCGGGTCATGCAGAAGACCTTTGGTGCGGAGCGATCAAAGCGCATTCGATTGGTTATGACTTCTCTACGAGCGGCACCCAATCTGGGAGTGTTCGCTCCGCCCTACAGTCCGCCGCATAGGTGCCATGCGTTGACTGGAAACCGACAAGGCATGTTGAGTTTGGACCTGGATGGTCCGTACCGCCTAATCATCAAGCCAAATATAGACCCACCACCACAGCGCCTGGAAGGGGGCCTGGATTGGTTTAAAGTAACCGCCATTGAAATCACCGGCGTAGAGAACACCCATGGATAATCAAGCAATCAACCAGTACACACCGGATTACACGGTCACCCCCGGCGAGGTGCTTGAGTACGAACTCGAAATGCGCCACATGAGCAAATCCGAGCTGGCCAAGCGTACCGGTCTGACAGAAAAGCATCTGAATACCATATTTAAAGGTAAGGGTACGGTCAGTATCACCCCTGAAACCGCCATCAAACTGGAGCGTGCCTTGGGCATGCCGGCGGAATACTGGTTAAATCTGGAAGCCAACTACCAGGAGACCCGCGCCCGGCTAGCCGAAGCGAAACTGCTGGAGAAGGATCTGGATTGGCTAAAGCGTATTCCCATTGCCGCAATGACTAAACTTGGTTGGCTGGAGAAGCACAGGGATAAAAAGCAGCAGCTTGATGCGTTATTGCGATTCTTCGGCATTGCCAGTGTGGAGCAGTGGGACGAACTCTGGCCTAAGGTCGCGGTAGCTTATCGCCAACACAATAAACAGGAAGTATTCCCGGAAGCGGTTTCGGCCTGGCTGAGACAAGGCGAGATAGAAGCCGTCTCCCTCGCTTGTGCCCCGTTCAGGAAGTCCAAATTCCGGGAGGTATTGGATGAGATCAGAAAACTGACGGCGGTGATCGATCCAACGGATTTTGTACCAGAGCTCCAACGCTTGGCCGCGCAGGCGGGCGTGGCCGTGGTGCTGACACCTGCCCTGCCCAAGACCGGGGTTAGCGGGGCCACCCGTTGGCTCAATCCGGATAAGGCGATCATTCAACTAAGCCTGCGCTACAAAACCAATGACCATCTCTGGTTCACCTTTTTTCATGAAGCCGGCCATATTCTCCTGCATGGAAAAAAGGAGCTCTTTATCGAGGGCAACAACGGCATGGATGCTGAAAAGGAGGAGCAGGCCAACACCTTTGCGGCGCATGAGCTGATTCCAAAAAAGGACTTCACCGCATTTGTCTGCCAGGGGGACTTCAGCAAGGCCAGTATTCAACATTTCGCCAAAGCGGTGGGGATTGCACCCGGAATCGTGGTCGGTCAATTGCAGCATCAGGGGTTGTTGCCAATGTCACACTGCAATGACCTGAAGGTACGTTACCAGTGGAGAAAAGATTGAGTAAGATTGGTAGGGTGCGGCTTGGGAATCAATCGATACTGACTCCATTGATCCCGGCACTCTCAAGGACATCGCCTATGCGTGCTTTGAAAGCGGCACGGCTCAAGGGGAGGAAGACTCCATACTCCCGCAGCAAGCCACGGGTTTGGTTGATGAGAGCGGTCCGAACTCTCACAAGCCGCCCCCTGATACGATGGATGGCCTGTATATCCTGTTGTTCAATTGTTTTTGTGGACACAAAGCGCATGTTGGGGCGGGTAACTGCTTCGCAGATGGCTTCGGCATCATTTTGATCATTTTTATTTGTTTTTACATAAGGCTTTAAATACTGTGGACTTATTTGGCGGACTTCATGGCCGAGGGATTGAAGTTGACGCGCCCAATAGCTGGAGCTACTACAGGCTTCAATACCAATGGTGCAGCTTGGAAGAGTTGCACAAAAAGGCATCAATTTTTTACGGCTCAGTCGCTTTTGGAGGACGGTATGGCCATGCTTGTCGACAGCATGTATCTGAAATACATCCTTGGCGAGATCGATTCCGACAGTCTGAATTTTCATAGTGGACCCTCCAGTCAGTTATCGAGAATATGCCCCTCCAATAGTGGAGAAATAGCACTTCACTTTGAAGCGGGCAGGGTCCATTCCATTTGTTAGGGCAATGTAAATGGAAAGCATAGAGAAAGCCCAAGAAGTAATTCTAAAGGAAATCACTTCCGATAACTCGGATGTGCGTTCCGAGTATCTTGAGATGTTTGGGAAAGAAATCGAATCATTCTCAAATTCAATGGCGCAAGCGTACATCAAGTGGAAAGAGTTTGATAATGAAATAAATGGAGATGAGCGACGCGCTATGGTATCAGCTGTCGTGTATTCAGCGATTTCACTCAATATCGCCTCTCTAAGCGTATTTCTTTCTGGTCATACAGTGGCTTCAGGTAATCTTATGCGTCAGGTCTGTGAATCTATAGCGTTGGCATTGTTATGTTCTGGTAAAACACTCAATGTATTGGATAGGTATAGGGACGACAAATATTCGACAACGGTGGCTGTTCGGGACGTGATTCGACACGCAAAGGCTTTATCACTACATGGCGATGCTCTTGAAGTTCTAAAGAATTCACAAGAGTTTTATCACAAATACAGCCATGTCACGAACATGACTATTGCTATAGGTATGTCATTCTCTCAAAAAGGGGCACTCTATGTTGGAGCGTCATTTGACGAGGGGAAAATTGATATATACAAAAAAGAGGTGGCTGGTCGCGTATCACTAGCAGGGGTATTCACTAATTTCGTAGAAGGGGTCTCTTCAAATGTATCGAAGTGGTAAATGCCCTAACAAAAGCGGTAGAGTCGGACAGGCCTCCGCGACGTTCAGGCTGCAGCAAAACTCCAGTTTACAGCATCACTGTTATTGGCTTAAAAAACGGACTAAAAAATGCGTCTCTACGTGAAATTGATAGCTATCCACGATGATTATTTTCGTTTTGTTCACGCAGGAGCGCATCACAATATTATTAAACGGGCCGCTGGAGTTTTGCTGCAGACTCGTTATGTGTAAAAAATCAGCTTCATAGATTCGAGGCCATTGATGCAGGGAAAATGCCTATTTTGTTGCCACGAGAAATTTGAACTTGTTGGAGAAAACGTTCTTAGCTATGCCATACGAGACAAGTGTCCGGTAACTGAATTACATACGTTAATTTTAAGCAAAAAACATTATGAAACGGTCTTTGATCTGCCTCAGTTTGAATTAATAAGTATTTTTGAATTAGCCAAGATATGTCGAGATAAAATCATAGAGAAAGATGATACTGTAAAGGGATTTAATTTTGGATCAAATTCTGGAGTAGTAGCTGGCCAAAAAGTAAAACATGTGCATTTTCATCTAATACCAAGGCGTGCAGGTGATATTGCGCCACCACCAGCGAGGCAATAATGTGAAAATACATACCAAAGCCAAGCAGAGCGTCCCATTTTCCGTTCTGCCTTTGACTCCACTCCAAATGGTCGCCTGTTGGCGACGATAAGCATATTGGTGAAAATTATGAGCCTTACAGGCGAGTGTTTTTGTGGCGAAGTGAAGTACAAAATAGAAGGCAGCTTGCGCGATGCACGGTCATGTCATTGTTCACGTTGCCGGAAAGCATTTAGCTCACAAGCCTCGGCCTATGCATTGGTCGATCCTTCTGAGTTTAAGTGGGTGCGCGGGGAAGAACTTCTAACAACATTTTCTAGCCAGCACGGTTTTGGATTGCAATTTTGTTCTCAATGCGGTTCGACGCTCTGTGGTTTATACAACGACGAAATTCATGGTGTAACTTTAGGCTGCTTGAATGAAGACCCTCGGATAGAAATTGGCAGGCACATATTTGTGGGATCGAAAGCAAGCTGGGAAGTAATGCCTGAAGGTGTCACGCAGTATCAGGAGCATGCACCAGAAGACACGTAGCAAAGCGATAAATATATTTCCCACAATTCTCTTGAGGTTCGCAAGCTCACGCCTCTTTGGCGGCGATAAGTATCACAAACAATAGAGTCGGAAATGAGTATAACCCGAATTAACGAGTTTCAAGCAACGGAAGGAAAGACTGAGGCGTTATTCAGTTTCCTCAAGTCACTCATGTCGTACATTTCATCCTCAACCGGGTGTGAGTCTTGTGAGGTACTACAAAGTAGCGATAATGAAAGCTTGTTTGTGGTGATTGAAAAATGGGATTCAGAGAATGCTCACAAAGAGTCATTGGAAAATTATCCTAAAGAAAAAATGGCCGCCGCGATGCCCCTTATTGGAGCTCCGCCCAAAGGTGGTTTCTATCACGCTTAACAGCTCAGTGTATTCGGATGCTGCAATGCTGCAGCGCTATCTGAGGCGATAACCGTCATCAACCTTAATCCCATGACTGCGTCAATCATTGCTCTTTTAGTCATCGTTGCAATTATTTTTGTGGCAACCCTATGGCGCCTTGCTTCCCGTCGTCAAAGTCTTCCCTGCCCGGTTTGGTTGCGCTGGCTTGTAGAGCTGGATAACCCTTTCACGAAGACAAACCGTGCTGCGTTCATTGTCGAAACGCTCGCACTCCGCGATGGTATGGCGGTCTTAGATGCCGGTTGTGGGCCGGGACGCCTGACAGTCCCTTTAGCCCGAAGCGTAGCGCCGACCGGTCACGTGGTTGCGCTTGATCTCCAACCGGGGATGCTTGCCCGAGCCAAGACCAAGACGGAGGCAGCCAGTTGCACAAATGTAGAGTTTATTGCCGCTGCCCTGGGTGACAGCAACCTTCCCGCCAATCACTTTGATCGTGCGGTGCTTGTTACCGTCCTCGGGGAAATTCCCGATCGTGCCGCGGCTTTTGCGGAATTGTTCTATGCCCTTAAGCCCGGAGGCATTCTTGCGGTTGTGGAAGTTATCTTCGATCCACACTTCCAGTCCCGTAAAACCGTTACCGGGCTCGCAGTCTCAACGGGCTTCCGCGAGCGGGCATTCTTTGGACACCGTTTGGCGTACGTCATGCATTTCGAAAAACCGAATGGCGACTAATCCACCACTTTACTGGACCTGTTGCGATAAACCGCATCGGGACAACAAATTCAAACCACAGACAGCCTGTGGTCATATCAATCGCACGGTATATTAATCACAGACTTGTCGACCATGTCTGTCTTGGACTAGCAATATACCTACTACACTCAGGAGGTATTATTCATAAATCCGGCAATAATTTGTCAATAAAGGACCAAAGGTCTTGGCCTTCACTATCAAGGAGAGGTGACATGTCCGGCATAAAAAATAAAATTATTATTTTGAGCGACATCCATATTGGTACCAATGAGCCTACCAACTGGTATCAATCTTCCATTCACCAGCCTTACTTGGTTGCCGCGTTGGATTATGTCATCGCCAACAGTGCCGGGATTTCCGAGCTGGTTTTGCTGGGCGATCTGGTGGACTTTTGGACCTATCTACCCGATCAAACGCCACCCGATTTTTATAACGACCTTCCATCGGTAAAAACAATTGTTGGGGCAAATCCTGGCATTTTCGGTTTCAATAAGCCGGCCAGTATGGGCCCACTCGCTAAAGCGTCTGTGATGGTGGATAAATGCGTATTTATTCCAGGCAATCACGACATGACGATGACGCAAGATATGTTGAACAAGATATTTGGCGCCAAAATCACTTTGGAAAAAGCAGGCTTCTATTCACCCATGGGTGATAAACATATCGTCTGTACGCATGGCCATGATTTTTCCATGATGTGCGCCCCGGACTTTGAAAAGGCGAATGCCCTATCTCCCTTGCCTATCGGTTATTACGCGACCCGTGCTGGGGCTTATTATGCCAATCAACAACTCAAGAAGAGCGGTAAAAAGAATGTTGCGGAGTTACCGAATACCGGCGAGCCTTCCGGCGTCAATTTTACCGATGCAGATTATGCCGATATTGTTGCCTACGCGGCTACTCACTCTGTCGGTGCCGGTATTGCCGATGCTATCTACAAAGTGACGGGGTTTGGCTGGGACAGTACGATCACGCTGCCACATGTGGCGGGACACAGCTGGCCAAAGATTACCACCCTGGATAAGGCCGGCTCCAATTTTTCCGATCTGTTTGACACATGGAAAAATAAAACATCGCCAAATGGGGAAAAGCTGGGTTACACGGGAGCCTGGAAGGCGCTGAAAGACCCCGATGTTGACAACAATTTGGCACCGTATGCTAAAGAGATTGCCCAAAGCTCCCTGTCAAAAATCGTTGTAATGGGCCACACCCATGTACCGCTGGATGGGAAATCGGCACTCCAGGAGTTGAAGACAGAGTCCGGTTCCAACTTTATTTACGCCAACTCGGGGTTTAACTGCCCATCTGTGCCGGACATGAATAATACGGCAAATCCGAAGCACCCTACCTTTATCGAAATTGAGGTACTTAAGAGCGGCTATGCCGTAAGTGTAAGGAAGATCGTGCATACAAATGGCGTTTATAAAGTGGCGGATAAACCGTTGATGGGGCCGGTAACGATCTCCGCATAATAGCAATATGTGGCAGATCTGTTCATCGCGGTAGGGAGGTGATTGCGTCACCTAAAATATCTACCTACAAAGGGTTACTCGATCTCCCTCCATATTGGGTGATCAGGATACTTTTCTGATTACCCCAGCTGAAACGGGGTGGTTGATGTTTTACCGAGATACGGATTATTGTTGGGCACCAGACAGCACAAACGACTGTGAGGGAAGGAGTGATGCAGCAGGGTAATCCATCTCGGGTATCGGGTATCACGGTTCGGGATGCGGCAGAAGCTGATATCCCGGTAATTGAACAGATCTACGCCCGTGAGGTACTGCACGGCTTGGCCACCTTTGAAGAGATTCCGCCCACCGTGGCTGAATTGCGGTCGCGGTGGGAAGATGTTCTAAACCTTGGTTTCCCCTACTTGGTTGCAGAACTGGATAATCGGGTTGTCGGTTACTGCTATGCGACGACCTATCGGCCCCGCCCCGCCTATCGCAATACTATTGAAGACTCGGTTTATGTAGCGGATGGAATGCAGGGTCGGGGCGTCGGTATGGCGCTGCTTGCCGCACTGATCTCCCGTTGCGAGACCGGCCCCTGGCGTCAGATGGTGGCGGTTATCGGCGACAGCGGCAACACCGGTTCCATCGCCTTGCACCGGCGACTTGGATTCCGCCATGTGGGTACGCTGGAAGCGGTGGGATTTAAGCTCGGTCGGTGGGTTGATACTGTGCTGATGCAGCGGGCGCTGGGGGTCGGTAGCGGCATGCTGCAAGATCGTGTTGGTGGTGCGATTGCCGATGATGCTTGATCGCAGAACCGGTCTGTTGGTGGATACGGAGAAAACCTGCTTCCCCACTAGAGATTGGCCGCTATCTATGCTGTTATCCTGCCAGCAAGTATCAACTCGGCAATCATTGATTTCGGTTGTGCGTTGCAATTGTACCCCTCACCCTCACCCTAACCCTCTCCCGAGGGGAGAGGGGATATAATGCGACCTTTTTGGTTTTCGGGCCGTCAACATTAGGATCTGGACAATGAACTGGACCGACATCGCTTCCGCCGCCGTTACCCTGTTCCTGATCATGGATCCATTGGGAAATGTGCCGGTATTCAATGCGGTACTCGCTAAGCTGGACCGGCGCCGCCGTACCCTGGTCGTCGCCCGGGAACTGTTTATTGCCCTGTTTATCTTGCTGGGTTTTTTGTTGGCCGGAAATGCCATTCTGGGATTTCTGGGGTTGACCCAACCTTCACTCAGCATCGCGGGCGGTATTCTGCTGTTCATTATTTCGCTGCGGATGATTTTCCCCGGCAAAGCGGCGGACGATGAGGTGGTACATGATGACCCCTTTATTGTACCGCTGGCGGTACCGCTGATTGCCGGTCCCTCAACCATCGCCGTGCTGTTGCTGCTGAGTTCCAATCAACCGGACCGTATTGTGGAATGGAGTTTGGCGTTGCTCATTGCCTGGATTGGGGTAACTATCCTATTGGTGATGTCACCACTCTTACTGGCCGTTATCGGTACACGGGGGGCACGCGCCTTGGAGCGGCTTATGGGAATGATCCTGGTGATACTGGCGACTCAAATGCTGTTGAATGGGATCCGGAATTTCGTACAAAGCCTGTAGTCGTTCCAGCATGTCGCCCAATCAGTTCAGTGACCATGAAAAAATCGAGCTAGAGCACCAGGCGGCCAAGCTGTTCATGCGTTGGTATGAGCATGATACGGGCAGAAAGATCCGCCATATCTGGCACAATCAGCCAAGCAAGCCAGACGTCTCCTGCAAGCTGGAGGGTGAGCGGCTGGATCTTGAGATCGCCCACCTTTACGGTACCGAGCAGGAAGCGATGCGGATCCTGGGTCGCAACTTGAGTAGCGAGACGCGGGGAGAGTTACGCCGGCTGGAACGGGAGAGCGATCCCCATCAGCGTCTGCTCAAGGCGCTGAATCGTATTCTGAACAACAAGGCTACCAAGCGTTACAAGACGCGGAGGGTCTGGTTGGTGATCCGCAATGCCCATCCAGCCTGGACCGCCCGCGAGATTGAAACGCTGCAGCACCGTATCGATGTTCCCGGTAACCATGTCTTCGAGCAGATCTGGATCGTGGGAGATTTTGCCGGTAAGAGTGGCATCGTTCAGTTGTATCCCTAACCGTGTAGCCGCATAGGGTCTCGGCCAGGCAGAGATCTTTGGCCTATCTGCGGCTAAGCTGGAAGTGTCGGCTTCTCAATCGTGCACGTCATTCACAGGAGGGACCCATGCGCTACGAACTGTTCTATTGGCCTTCGATTCAGGGACGCGGTGAGTTTATCCGTTTGGCCCTGGAGGAAGCCGGGGCTCCGTACCGTGACGTAGCCCGGGAGCGTGGCCGCGGAAAAGGCATCGCGGCGATGCAGCGTTTGATGCGGGGAGTAGAATCGGCACGGCCACCCTTCGCCCCACCCTTCCTGCGCGCCGGCCGCCTGGTGATCGCCCAGACCGCCAATATCCTGCAATACCTGGGTCCGAAGCTGGAGTTGGCACCTAAGTCGGAAACCAGTCGGCTATGGGTGCATCAACTGCAGTTGACGGTGGAAGATCTGGTCGTGGATGTACACGATACCCACCATCCGGTGGCCAGCTCGCTCTACTATGAAGATCAGAAACGGGAAGCAAAACGCCGTGCCCGTTTTTTTACCGAAGCGCGTGCGCCGGAGTTGCTGGGTTATTTCGAGCAGGTGTTGCAACAGAATAGTGGTGGTCGCCGTTACATCGTAGGTCGGCGCCTTAGCTATGTGGACCTGTCACTGTTTCAAGTGATGGCCGGTCTGCGTTACGCCTTTCCAAATATGATGGCGCGACTGGAACCGACCCTGCCTGGCCTGGTGGCACTGCATGATCGGGTGGCGCGTCGACCGAATATCCTCGCCTACCTAAATTCAACACGCCGCCTGCCGTTTAACGAGGACGGGATCTTCCGCCGTTACCCGGAGTTGGATCGGAAGTAATTTGGGACGTTTCAAAAAAGTAACGGAAATATCGGTTACCTTACCCGAACCGCTCTCCAATCGGCGCAGACGTAGGGCATCAAACTGACCGCTTACTTTTCGAGTCGACTACGGCGCTACCCCAAACAGCCAATGATGTAGCCAAAAGAGGAAGCCGCCGTAGATTACCAGACCGACCAACAGAGCGATAAGGTCGTTCCAATTGGAGGGCGGCGCGCCCTGGATCGGACGTTGTATCCGATGGGTCATGGAGAGCCGGTCGGCGATGGCCCACAGCAGAAAACTCCCGAACAGCAGCACGCTTGCCAGGGTGCCGGTGACCAGCAGGTGGGCAAGTGCCCAGAGTAGGGTTGCCAGTAACATCGGATGTTTGGCTATCGCCTGGATACGTCCGGGGAAATAGGTGGCGACCAGCAGTGGAAATACCGGCAGTATCAGCAGCAGGGCGATGGGCCGGGTCCAGGACGGGGGCACGTACAGTGGGTTTGGCGCTTGCTGTGCCTGACCGTATCCCCAGATGATGAGTACGAAACCGGCCAAGGCGATCAAGCCATAAAGTCCTTGCCAGCCCTTCTCACCCAGTCGTGTGGCCATACGGTTGCGCCAGGGCTCGTTGATGATGGAGATCGAGTGGCTGGCGAAGAACAGTATCAGCCCGGTGATCAGTAGTGTCATGGGATGCACTCTCTGTGAGATTGTTATTCTGAACTGTAGCAGCTGGATCCGCTGTCGCCAGGGCAGGTGTTCGCCGAGCGGCCTATACTGATAGGGCTGACAGTGGATAGTTCGCGTATAGTGCGTTGACGGTCTCCGGGTAAGCGGCGGGACGTAATGAAAGGTGCAACATGCTAATGGTCAATTGGCGGCAGGTGCAATCCATCAAGCGGAACCGTTATCTTAAGGTACTACTGCTTATCCTGATTCTGTTTGCGCTCCACCTTTCCGGGGAGTGGATCGAAACCTTGATCAATCATGAGGTGATACCTAAACACGGTCGCATGATGGATCTGTTTCTGATCGGTATCGTGCTGATCTATATCCTTTTGATGGCAACACCGTTTATGCCCGGTATCGAGGTCGGACTGGGTTTGATGATGCTGTTCGGCAGCAAAGGGGCCGTGTTGGTCTATCTCTCCACCCTGGCGGCCTTGTCGATCAGCTATCTGGCAGGACGATTGATTTCCCCCAAGCTGGTTTGCCGCTTTCTCCACTGGCTCCACCTGTATCAGGCGCGATCACTGGTGCTGCAGCTTGAACCGCTGGGTCGGCTTGAGCGTCTGCAGTTGCTACAGGAGAAATTGCCGGACAAGTTGGCACTGTTTCTGGTCAATCACCGTTACCTGACCATTGCGGCGGCGCTGAATCTGCCGGGTAATGCGCTAATCGGTGGTGGTGGTGGGATCGGACTGGTGGTGGGGATGAGTAAAATTATCCCGTATTGGGGATATGTCACCTTGCTGGCCGTGGCGGTTGCGCCGGTACCGCTTTGGTTCTACTTCAACGGCGGTTGAAGCCGGTTAGCCCTCTGCTTGCTCGGTTTCCTCCAGCATCATTTGCCGCATGCGGAATTTCTGCAGCTTGCCGGTGACGGTCATGGGGAATTCGTCCACGAAACGGATCTGTTTCGGTACCTTGAAGTGGGCGATATTGGCTTGGCAGAAGCGGCGGATCTCATCTTCACTCGCTTGTGCTCCCGGCTGCAGTTTTATCCAGGCGACCACCTCTTCGCCGTAAAAGGGGTCAGGTAGACTGAATACCGCCGCCGAGGCGATCTTGGGGTGGGTGAAGAGAAAGTCTTCGATCTCCCGCGGATAGATGTTTTCACCACCGCGGATGATCATCTCTTTTAACCGCCCGGTGATGCGCAGGTAGCCGTCCGGCTGCATGATCCCCAGGTCGCCGGAGTGCAGCCAGCCCGCCGGATCGATGGCAAGCGCGGTGGCTTCTGCATCGCCGTAGTAACCGCGCATCACGTGATACCCGCGAAAACAGACTTCCCCCACTTCGCCGATGGGTACGGTGCGGCCGGTTTCGGTGGAGATCAGCTTCACCTCTTGGTGCGGCAGGTTGATGCCGACCGTCTCGGTGCGCTGCTGCACACTGCTATCCGGGTGGGACAGGTGAGTCAGGGGCGAGGCTTCGGTCTGGCCGTAGCCGATCAATATTTCGCGGCAATGCATCTGTTCGGTGACCCGGCGCAGCAGCTCAGGTGCACAGGGCGCACCGGACATAATGCCGGTGCGCAATGAGCTGAGGTCGAAGCGGCTGAACTGTTCATGGCCCAGTTCGGCGATGAACATGGTGGGGACGCCATGTAATGCGGTGCAGCGTTCCGCCACAACGGTTTCCAGCACTTGCAGCGGATCGAAATATTCGCACGGGATCACCACGCAGGCGCCGACCGAGAGACTGAGCAGGTTGCACAGCACCATGCCGAAACAGTGGTAAAAGGGCACGGATACGCAAAGCCGGTCGGCGGGTCCGAATTGCAGTCCCTGGGCGGCGAACCAGGCGTTGTTGAGCAGGTTGTGGTGGCTGAGCAGTACCGCCTTGGGTGAGCCGGTGGTGCCGGAGGTGTATTGGATGTTGATCGGATCGTCCCGGTCCAGCGTGGCGGTGACGGCATCCAGCGCTTGGTCTGAGACCGACCGTGCCGCTTCCATAACATCCTGCCAGACGCGCATGCCGGGTGTGGGACGCGCTGTTTGGTCCGGTGCCTGCGGGTCGTAGACGATCACTTGGCGCAGTGCGGGAAAGTCGTCACTCTGCAGTGGCTGCCCGGATGGCTCTTGCAGTTCCGGCAACAGTTCCAACAGCATCGCCAGATAGTTGCTGCGGCGGAAGGCGGGAATGGTAAACAGTCCCTGCACCTCGGATCGGCGCAAGGCGTAGGCCAGTTCGTGACCGCGGTAGGCGGGATTGATATTCACCAGAATCACGCCGATGCTGGCGGTGGCCAGTTGCAGCAGCAACCACTCCAGGTTGTTGGTCGACCAGATGCCGATGCGGTCGCCCTTACTGAAACCGAAACCCAGCAAGCCTTTTGCCAGTTGATCCACTTCAACGGCCAAGGCGCGGTAGCTGAGACGCCGCGACTGGGGTCTGGCGACCACCGCTTCCCGATCGCCCTGCTCTGCCGTGACCTTGGCCAGCCATTGGGGAAGGGTGTCGCCCAGCAGCGGTCGGTCACTGCCGCAGTGGTAATAGCTGGTTGTCAGTTCGGTCATGCCGCGGCATCCTCGCGTATTTGCAGATAGCCTAAAAGATAGACCAGCGGCGGGTCGCCATTGCCCGCTTGACGCGTTCACCGGCCATCTGCTCCGCCGCCAGCCGGGGGGGTATCTTTTGCTCGGTTGACCGCTTCAGCACTTCAGCGGTGTTAGTGCTTACTTTCTCGTCAATCGCATCAAAGGCGGCTTGCTGACTCAAATGCCGGTACTCCATGGCGCCGCAGATCACGCCTCCGGCATTGGCGATGAAGTCGGGGATCACCAGCACGCCTCGCTCATGCAGGGCCAGTTCGGCCTCCGTCGTAAAGGGGATGTTGGCGCCCTGCACCACCAGACGGGTATCCATCTGCCCCACATTGCCGGCGTGCACCACGTCCGGCCGCGCTGCCGGTATCCAGATATCACTGGTGATACCCACCACCGCATCCCGTTCCAGTTTCTCCCCGTGCGGGTATTCGTTGACGCCGTGTCCGGCGGATTTAAGCTCGATCAAGCGATCCAGGTCGAGTCCATCCGGGTTGTAGATGGCACCCCGGGAGTCGGCTACCGCCACCACCACGGCCCCTTTCCGGGTCAAAAAGCGGGCGGCATGGATACCCACCGAGCCGAAGCCCTGGATCACCAGCCGGGCGCCGTCCAGGGCAAAGTCGACGTAATCCATGGCAGCATCCACGGCGCTGCTCAACCCCCAGCCGGTGGCACCCAGTTCGTCCAGGGGGATGCCGCCGATATCCCGCGGTAGACCGACGGCGCGGCCACCCAACTCATCCTGGACCCAGGCCATACAGGTTTCGTCGGTGCCCATGTCGGGGCCGAAGATGTACTCATCGTTGCCCCGTAGGGCGCAGGCAAAGGCTCGGATCAGCGGCTCTTTCTGTTCCCGGGGCATCTTAGGATCGCCGAACAGAACCGATTTGCCGCCGCCATGCGGGAGGCCCGCGGCGGCGTTTTTCAGGGTCATGGCGCGAGCCAGCCGGGCGCACTCCCGGGCACTGACGTCGGGTGCCATACGCAATCCGCCGATGGCCGGTCCGCAAGCCACATTGTCCACTACCAGTATTGCCTTGAGATGATGGGAGGGTTCATAGACGTGGATGATTTTGGCTGGGCCCAGTTCATCCACCTGATCAAATGCTTCACTCATGACTGGGATCCTTCTGTTATGGATGTCTATGATTTCGGTGAATGTGTCGGCAATCCCATGCCGGACGCCGTGCCGAAAAAATCAGGAATATCCTAAGTAAAGCATATATTTCTCTGGAGTCGGTCTGGGCGAGGATGGAACAGTACACATGGTGGCAAGAGACGTTTCTTGCTTGGCCGCGGGGTGTTGGCGGTTAGCTGGCCGCCCCACTCAGACGGAGACTGAGCAGTGTGGGGCGGCCGATAGGTTAGCGGCTAGTTACTTTTTCGATTTCTTCTCTTTCTTTTCCTTGGTCTCTTTCATCTCCTTCTCTTTCTTTTCTTTCTCCTCATTCATGCGTTTCTCATTTTCACCGGCATAGGCTTTGCGGTGCTCGCCCGCGGCTTCATTCATTTTCTCTTCCGAAACGCCACCGGCCCCATAGGCCTTACCCTCTTTCTTAGCGGCCAGGGCGTTCCCGGCGGTGAGCATTAACAGGGCGCTTAACAGCAGTGCAGAGAATGACTTCATGGGATAATCCTTATGGTTGGTAAATACTCAGCTCCGATTATAGACCCGGACCGGTCGGGATAAATTGTCAATTTTTGTAACTGGGACCTAAGTCCAATCGGGACATATAATTTATCTAGTGAAACCCGCGACAGGTTCGGGCGGTCTATTGTCGATGAGCCAAGATACAGAGGTGACGGATGAAAACCTTATTGAAACTGACCCTTGCCAGCGTGCTACTGCTCTCGATAACCGCCTGCGTCGAACAGTCGGTGCGGGATCCCTCATCGCGTTTCTATCGGATTCCGGTCGGCAGTCATATCGTTTTGCATCAAGCTCTGGCGATCAAGGCCGGGCATGTCCGCCAGTTTGTACAGCGCGGAGCCGCAACCGATTTTTCCGATCTGGATCAGTACTGGCCAAGCTGCAGTTTTGAGGTTCGGGAGCTGAGACAGACGCCACAGCAGATCCAACCGGATAATTTTGAGGTGGTCCGGGTTCAGCAGGGTGAGACGCAGATTGTTGGTCAGCCCCGTTTGCAGGTGGCCGGGCTGAAGCTTATCGCCCTCTCTCTGCGGGAGACAGGCCAGCCTCTGGTGTCCCGCTACTACGACATCTGGCTGAAATCGGACACGCAACCCAACGTCATGCGTATGCGCTGCTTTGGCGCGATGGCGGATCTGTCTGAATCGGAATTGCCTCTGTTCATGGAGATTCAGGAGGCGCTGGGCGCGATAGCCAGCGTTGAGCTGTAGCGATGATCGCTAGGTGGCGCGGTGATTCAGGGGGCGCATCAGCGTTGGCTTGTGTGATAAATTAATTCCACATGACCTGTGCTGTTTCTGCCTCCCCCGTTAATTGGTCGGCGGGAGGGGAAGGCATTTCAGAGGTCACCGATAACCGAGTGACAGGCCAGTTCCCTAGATGCTGATTACCGAAATATTGTCCCGCAACGGGCGCATGTTTGCCGATGAAATAGCGCTGGTAGAGCGTGATCCCGCCGCTAGGCAGCGCCGGGAGATTAGCTGGCAGGCATTTGACCAGGAAGCGAGCCGTTTCGCCAATGCCTTGATTGCCCAAGGGGTAAAACGGGGTGATCGGGTGTTACACCTGATGATGAATGGCATCGAGTGGTTGCCCTGTTATTTCGGTATTCTGCGCGCCGGCGCTATCGCCGCTCCGCTCAACTTTCGTTTTGAATCCGAACTCATTCAGCGCTGCAACGAGATAGCCGAAGCCAAGGTTCTGCTGTTTGGGCCGGAGTTTGTGGCGCGTATTCAGGCGGTCAAACCGGCATTGGATCGGACTATCCAGCGCTATGTCTACATTGGCCCGGATGCCGATTGCCCTTCCTATGCCGTTCGCTACGCCGACTTTGTCAGTGGTGCGAACGCTGAACCCCCGGGTATCGCGCTGCAGATCACTGACCCCGCGGCGCTCTATTTTACCTCCGGTACCACCGGTCTACCCAAAGCGGTAAGTCTCACCCAGCGTAATCTGGAGCACGCCTGTTATGTGGAGAATCAACATCATCGTCAAACCCATGAGGACAATTTCCTCTGCATTCCACCGCTCTACCATACCGGCGCCAAGATGCATTGGTTTGGCAATTTCGTGGTGGGCGCCAAGGCGGTTCTGTTAAAAGGGGCGCGGCCTGAGTGGATCCTGGAGGCGGTATCCGAAGAGCAGGCGACGATCGTCTGGCTGCTAGTGCCCTGGGCACACGATATATTGATCGCCTGGGAGAATGGTGAACTTGATTTCGGCCGCTATAAGCTGGATCAGTGGCGGCTGATGCATATCGGTGCCCAACCGGTCCCTCCCAATCTGATCAAGGCGTGGAAGAAGCTTTTTCCACACCATGCGTACGACACCAACTACGGGTTGACCGAGAGTAGCGGACCCGGTTGTATCCACCTCGGCCTGGGAAACAGCCACAAAATAGGCGCGATCGGCAAGCCCGGTTTCGACTGGGAGGCGTGTATCGTGGATGATCAGGGCAACCGTTTGCCAACCGGGCAGTCCGGTGAGTTGTTGGTCAAGGGGCCTGGGGTGATGCAGGGCTATTACCGCAATCGGGAGGCCACGGCGGAGACGATTCGCGACGGTTGGCTGCATACCGGCGATATTGCCCGAATGGACAGTGAAGGATTTATCTGGCTGGTGGATCGCAAGAAGGATCTGATCATCACCGGTGGGGAGAATGTCTCGCCGGTGGAGGTGGAGCACTATTTCTTGGAGCACCCGCACATCCAGGATATTGCGGTGATCGGTACGCCGGATCCGCGGCTGGGGGAGTTGGTGACGGCGATCATCCAGTTCAAAGAGGGGCGCAGCCTGACCGAACAAGAATTGACCGCATTTTCAGAGCGGTTGCCCCGCTATAAGCGTCCGCGGCGCTTTTACTTCGACAACGTACCGCGTAATGCCACCGGAAAAATAGAGAAGCCCTTGCTGCGTGAACGTTATGCCGGTGTAGCGGAGGTGTAGCGGGTAGATCAATCCGTTATATCATCGGCGTCGATTCATCAGGTGTAGGGGTAGGCGCCTGTCTCTGCCCGTATTACAAACGCCTGGCCTGTAGGGGCAGACCCCTGTGTCTGCCCGTAGTACAGCACCCGACCAGCAGGGGCAAACCCCTATACTTGCCCCTTGTATGTTTAGAGCCAACGAACTGATAGTGTTCTTCACCAGTTGCCGGGGAGGCCGTTTGCCCCTGGAGGCA
>NZ_JBNKFS010000009.1:0-146960 GCF_050289425.1 Sedimenticola sp.
TTCCGTCCCAAGCAGGGTGTGGAGTTTGGTGAAAGCGGCCTCCAAGGTCAGATCGGAACCGGGAATGATACCGATCGAGTTCAGGCTGGAGCCGGTCGCGTAAGCTCCTTGGTCAATCCGCCCTTGAATGCACTGGGTGATGTTGACGATGATCTTTCCCCGCTCCACCGCCCGCTCCAGCACGCGCAGTAGTTCCCGGTTGTGATTGGGTGGGTTGCCGACACCGTAGGTCTGCAGAATCAGTCCGTGCACGCGCGCCGGTTGCAACAGGCTGTCGATCATCTGCGCGGATATCCCGGGATAGATCTGCACCATGGTCACCGCCTGTGGATCGTATGCCGGCAAGCGGAAGTCGCGCTCGCCCGGTGGCCGCAGCAGGTTGTTTTGCAGATCGATGTGTATGCCGACTTGTCCCAGCCAGGGGAAGTTGGGCGAATCGAAGGCGTCAAGCCCAGCACTTTTGAGTTTGGTGCTGCGGTTGCCGCGCAGCAGTCGCCCGTCAAAAAAGATGCACACCTCGGATATCCGGTTATCGCCGGCCAACATCAGGGCGGTTACCAGGTTGTCCAGGGCGTCATTGCGTAACTCGGTCAACGGGATCTGCGAGCCGGTCAAGATGACCGGCTTGTCGATACCGCGCAGCATAAACGACAGGGCAGAGGCGGTATAAGCCATGGTGTCGGTGCCGTGAAGGATGACGAAGCCATCATAGGCGTCCCACTGCTCGATGACTTCCCCGCCGATGCGGCACCAATCCGACGGGGTCAGATTGGCGCTGTCGATAAGCGTTTCGAGTTCGACAAGTTCATAGTCGGGCAACTGATGGGTGGCCCGCGCCTGCAGGTGTTCCTTGAGCAGGCGACCGAACCCACGCAGCGGAACATAGCCACGGTCCGATGGTTCCATGCCAATCGTTCCGCCGGTGTAAAGGATTAGAACACGTGGCTTCATGACGGGCTGACAGATGATTGGACCGGTTGCGGCGCCAGCATGGATTGCGGGCTCAACAACTGCTCCAGTTTCGTTTCGTCCAACAGGCCTTCCGCCAATACCAGTTCCCGTACAGTGGCACCGCTGTGCAACGCCTGGGCGGCGATACGCGACGAGTTGGCGTAGCCGATATGGGGTACCAGCGCCGTGATGCAGCCGATGCTGTTGTTAAGGTGTTGTGCGCAGCGTTCGACGTCCGCCTCGATGCCGCGGATACAACGATGTTCCAGCATGGTACAGGCCGATCCCAGCATCTTCATGGAGTTGAGCAGGTTGTAGATGATTAACGGTTCCATCGCGTTGAGCTGAAGCTGGCCGGCTTCGGCGGCGAGGGTTACCGCCAGGTCGTTGGCAATAACCTGGTAGGCGCTTTGATTCACCGCTTCCGGGATCACTGGATTCACCTTTCCGGGCATGATCGATGACCCGGGTTGCATGGGCGGCAGGCGGATCTCTCCGAAACCGGTACGGGGACCGCTGGAGAGCAGGCGCAGGTCATTGGCAATCTTGCCGAGCTTCACCGCAAAGCGGCGCAGGATGCCGGAGAACAACACGAAGGCGCCCATGTCGGAGGTCGCCTCCACCAGATTGGAGGCCGGGGTCATCGGCTTGCCGGAGAGTTCGGACAGGTGACGTATCGCCAACGCCGAGTATTGCGGATGGGTATTGATACCGGTGCCAATGGCGGTACCCCCCAGGTTCACTTCAGAGAGCAGCGTGCACGCTTCGCGCAGGCGCTCCACATCCTCACCCAGGGTGACTGAGAACGCCTCGAACTCTTGGCCTAAAGTCATGGGGACGGCATCCTGCAGTTGGGTGCGTCCCATCTTGACCACGTCGGCGAACTCCACCCCCTTATCGGCGAATGCCTGTGTCAGGCTGAGAATGGTGTCGATCAGCGGATCGGCGGCGCAAACGATCGCCAGGCTCGCCGCGGTGGGGTAGGCATCGTTGGTCGACTGGGAACAGTTGACGTCATCGTTGGGATGCAGATAGCGATACTCGCCCCGTTGATGGCCCAGTTTTTCCAGAGCGAGATTGGCGATCACTTCGTTGGCATTCATGTTGGTGGAGGTGCCGGCTCCGCCCTGAATCAAGTCAACCACAAACTGGTCGTGCAACCGACCGCTGCAGATCTCTTCGCACGCGGCCATGATGGCATTCGCCTTGACGCTGTCCAGCAGTCCCAGTTCGGCATTCGCTTTGGCGGCGGCGGCCTTGACCATCGCGAGCGCATTCACCAGTTGCGGAAAATGACTGATGGGCACGCCGGTGATGGCGAAGTTATCCAGTGCGCGCTGGGTCTGGATGCCGTACCAGGCATCGGCGGGGATCTCCATGTCGCCCAAAAGATCGTGTTCCATTCGCATTTTCATGGCTTTCATTATTCCGATAAGGTCAGTAAGGGTGTGCGTATTTCGGACCGGCTTCCCCCGGAGAATCGGCTCCGGGAGAAGCGGGCGCCGGTTAGTTTTCCGCGGTTACCAGGGAAGCGGGACGGGGTTCGGATAGTTGTATCGTCTGGTCCTCCGGTTCCAGTTGCCAGGCGTCCGGGTCAATATTGAGGTCGCTGAATGCCGCGGCGTCAAATACCGGCGTCTCGATGCCTGACTGCAGTTGCCGGTCGTAATCCTTCATGATCCGCAGGCCGGGCTTGAACAGCAGCGCCAGCGCGGCGAGGTTGGCCAGGGCCAGCAGTCCCATGGTGACGTCGGCAAAGGCGAACACTGTGCCCAGGTCCATGATGGCACCCCAGCAAACAAGGCAAATGATCGCGACCCGGAACGAGTTAAACAGCGTCTGGTTCTCTTCCTTGAAGAAGTTGAGGCTGTTTTCACCCAGGTAGTAGTTGTAAAGAATGGTACTGAAGCCGAACAGCAGCAGTGCGATGCTTACGTACAGGCGACCCCACTCACCCACGTGGTCGGCCAGGGCTGTCTGGGTCAAGGCGACGCCACCCATATTGCCGATGGTTGCGGGGTCGTAGATGCCGCTTAGCAGAATGATAAAGGCGGTACAGGAGCAGAGGATCAAGGTGTCGATAAACACCGAGAAGGATTGCACGATACCCTGATTGGCCGGGTGCGGGACATAGGCCACAGCGGCCACATTGGGTGCGCTGCCCAGTCCCGCTTCGTTGGAAAACAGGCCGCGTTTGACGCCCATCAGAATAGCGGCGCCGATGCCACCGCCGATAGCCGGTTCAATGCCGAATGCGCTGCGCACGATCAGCATGAACACATCCGGCAACTGGCTGATATTGAGTCCCAGCACAACCAGCGCGATGGCCAGATAGCCCAGTGCCATGACTGGTACCAGTACTTCCGCCACTTTGGCGATACGCTTGACTCCGCCGAAAATAATCAGGCCCACGATGAGCGCGAGGGCGATACCGGTGTAGTAGACCGAGATGCCAAAGGCGTCTTCGAACGAGGTGGCGATGGAATAGGATTGCAGGGCGGTAAAACCGAATCCGAAGGTGATCAGCAGCAGGGCGGAATAGAGGGTTGCCAGCCACTTCCAGTTACTGCCAAGACCGCGGGCGATGTAGTAGGCGGGACCGCCACGGTAGGTGCCGTCCGGCTCGGCCTGTTTGTAAACCTGGGCGAGAGTGCATTCAAAATAGCTGGTGGCCATTCCCATCAGGCCGACCATCCACATCCAGAAGATTGCACCGGGGCCGCCCAGGGTGATCGCGATGGCGACACCGGCAATGTTACCGCCGCCGACACGACCGGCTACCGAGAGCAGCAGCGCCTGGAAAGAGCTCAGGTGGCCATGTTGGTCGCGCTTGAACGCGTGCTTGGTGCTGAGGATGCGAAACATGCGTCCGAAGTAGCGGAACTGTACGAATCGTGAGGCCAGGGTGAACCAGATACCGATGCCAAGCAGTACGGTGATCAGTACTTTGCCCCAGAGCAGGTCGTTGAGTAGATCGAGCATATGCAGTCTCCATGTGCGATTGAAATCGCTTTTTGTTGACGAGGTGCGCTATTTAACCAACTGGGCGGGTTAGAAAAAATTTGACGGAGTGGTGTTTATTGGCGCATTTTGGCGCTAACAGAGCGTCTAACTGCTAAAGATGCGCCCTGTGCCGGCTTTGGCGGTTGTACTACTATGTGGCACGGAAAATTGAGCGTGAGGAGGCTACAGCGACCCATGAATGAGGATTTTGCCCGTAATCTACGGTTGCTATGCAGTTACTACAAATCTATTGCCGAGGTTTGCCGAAAGCTCAATATCAATCGTCCCCAATTCAATCGCTACCTGACCGGCCGCTATAAGCCCTCCGCCAACACTATGTTGCGGTTCTGCGATTTTTTCGGCGTCGAAGAGCACGAGATTCTGTTGCCGCACAATCAGTTCCAACGTCTGATCAAGGTGCGTCCTAGCAAGTCGACCTTCGTGGAAGCCGAGCTACCGGAGTTTACCCATCTGAGGCGTTTGCAACAGATCGGCACCGCAGGTATGGATCGATATCTGGGGTACTATTTCGAGTATTACCTTTCCATGGCTTGTCCGGGAAGGATCTTGCGTACCCTGATCCATCTGGTGCGTCAGGGTGACAGCATTTATTACCAGCGTACCGAGCGCCTTCGGGAACGTCCGAATGAGAAATCTTGTCACGGCATCTATCTCGGTATCGCCTACTTCCTGACCGACCGGATCTTTATGGTCGATTACGAATCGCTAACCGGCCATGAAATCACCGAGACGATACTTTACCCTTCCTTCAGGAATCGGGTTTCGCGCCTCAATGGATTGAAGCTGGGCGTCTCCGGGAGTGGCGAACGCATGCCCAGTTGCATGCGGGTCACCTACGAATACCTGGGCAGTTCGGTCGATACCCATCGGGCACTGTCGCTCTGTGGCCTCTACGAACTGGACTCGGATGAGATCGATTTGTCGTTCAAGAACGCGGTCATCAATAAGATGGACGAAGGGGAATGGCACTTCCGGGCGCGGCACTGACAGCGTGTGACCCGGTAGGTTAACTGCAATGCTCTCAAAGCGATCGAACGATCCCGCTATCGCTGATCTTGCCGGCCCGTCGCATTGTAAAGGAATCCCTGGCGCACCAGTAGTTTCTCGCACTCCACCACGACCAGGGTCAGGGATGACAGCGCGAAGCAGACGCCCAGGTCAAACAGGGGCAGGGGCTGGGTATTGAACAAGGGGTTCAGCGCCGGGACATAGATGACCGCCAACTGCAGGGCGACGGTCAGCAGCACGGCACCCAGCAGGGCAACGTTACTCCACAGGCCCTGGCGGAACAGCGATTGGCGTTCACTGCGCACCGCCAGTGAGTGGAACAGTTGCGACAAGGTCAGTACGGTAAACACCACGGTTTGCCAATAGGCGTGGCCCTGGCCGATGGCCCAGGCCTGGGAAGCGATGGAAATGCCGCCGATAAACAGGCCGACCCAAAGGATATGCTGCCACATGCCGTGGGCGAAGATACTCTCCTGCGGTGGTCGGGGCGGACGTTGCATGGTGCCCGGCTCCTCCGGTTCCACCGTGAAGGCGAGCCCGGGCAGACCATCGGTGACCAGATTGATCCAGAGGATATGGATCGGCAATAGCGGCACCGGCAAGCCGAGGAACGGGGCCAGGAACAGGGTCCAGATTTCGCCCGAGTTGGAGGTCATGGTGTATTTGATGAACTTGCGGATGTTGTCGAAAATACGCCGGCCTTCGCGCACCGCTTTGACAATGGTGGCGAAGTTATCATCCAGCAACACCATGTCGGAGGCCTGGCGCGCTACGTCAGTACCCTTTTTGCCCATGGCGACACCGATGCCGGCCTGTTTCAAGGCGGGGGCGTCGTTCACCCCGTCGCCGGTCATGGCGACAAACTCGCCCTGTTTCTGCAGTGCCTGCACAATACGTATCTTTTGGGCGGGGGAAACCCGTGCGTAGATCCGCACCGTGCCGACAAGATGGCTCAGTTCGGTGTCGCTCAGCCGATCCAGCTCCCGCCCGGTCACGACCCGTGCCGGTGCCTCGACGATACCCAGCCGACTGGCGATGGCTTGAGCGGTACCCGGGTGGTCGCCGGTGATCATTACCGGGGTGATGCCGGCCGAACGGCAATCGGCCACGGCCGCCAACGCCTCGGGCCGTGGCGGATCGATCAGCGCGACCAGCCCCAGCAGGGTCAGCGTCTGGTCGCAGCCCGTGAGGCTTTCGGGCAGTTCGTTAAAGCGGCGTTGGGCAACGGCGATCACCCGGAAGCCTTGGGTAGCCAGTTGGTCCGCTTGGGTCAGCAGAGTGTCGAGATCCAGTGCGTACGGACCCTGCTCTCCCAACTGGTCCCGGCAACGTTCCAGCACATTTTCGGGTGCACCCTTGACATAGGCGATCCCCCCTTCCGTCTGCCGATGCAGGGTGATCATCAATTTGCGTGTGCTGTCGAAGGGGAGTTCCGCCAGTCTCGGAAACGCTTGCTCAAGTGTCTGCTTGTGATAGCCGGCGGATTCGGCCGCGTGATACAGGGCCAACTCGGTCGGCTCGCCGTGCAGGTCATGATCGTTCTCTACCACGTCGTTGCACAGCGCCAACGCCCGTCCCAGTTGCACGGCATGGGTGCGGCCCGCAGTCTGATCCAGGTGGGTAAAGGATTCGCCGGCGATTACAAAGGTTTCGGCGGACATGCGGTTTTCTGTCAGGGTGCCGGTCTTGTCCGAGCAGATGTAAGTGACGGATCCGAGGGTTTCCACCGCCGGCAGATTGCGCACCAGGCTATTGTGACGGCTGAGCCGGCGTGCACCCAGTGCCAGTGAAATGGTGATTACCGCTGGCAGCGCTTCGGGGATGGCCGCCACCGCCAGACTGATCGCGGTCAACAACATCAACAGTATCGGCTGCCCTTGCAGTAGTCCGGTGATGAATACCAGGGTGCAGATCACCAGGATGGACAGGGCCAGGTAACGGCCGAAACGCGCCATGCGTATCTGCAGCGGCGTCTGCACCGCTTTCTGTGCGCTCAGCAGCGTGGCGATCTGGCCTATCTCTGTCTGCATGCCGGTGGCGGTCACCACACCCCGTCCGCGTCCCCGGGTAACGTGGCTGCCCCGGAAGACCATGTTATCACGGTCGCCGGGCGGCAGGTTGGGGGTCTCAATCGCTTCGCTGGTTTTGTGGGCGGCCTGGGATTCTCCGGTCAACGAGGATTCATCACACTCCAGTCCGACCGCTTCCAGCAACCGCATGTCGGCGCCCACCAGATTGCCGGCCTCCAGGGAAACGATGTCGCCGGGTACTAGGTCGGTTGCCGTGACGAACTGATTTTTTCCGTTACGGCGTACGGATACGCGGGCGATGTCCAGGGCGCGCAGGGCGGCCACCGCCCGCTCGGCGCGGTACGCCTGGACGGCACCGATCAAGCCATTGAGCAGCAGGATAACCAGGATGGCAACAGTGTCTTCCAGATCGCCGATAAAGCCGGAGATCAGCGCGGCGGCCATCAGTACCAGGATCATGAAGTCGCTGAACTGGCGTAGTACCAGTGTTACCAGCGATGTCCGTTCTCCTTCATGGATTTGGTTGGGTCCGTATTCGTCTTGGCGTTGTGCGGTTTGCGCACTACTGAGACCCTGTTGCGTATCGCTCTCCAATATCGCGACCACCTGATCGGCAGGCAGTCGGTACCACGCTGCGCTGTTATTCGCAGGACTGCTCATTTTACTGTTCGATCAGCAGAATCAGAACAACTGTGGTCAGTGCAATTGCCATGGTCTTTATTCCACTCAACCACCAAGACGTGCCGCCGATATTGCCAAGAAATGCTCCCAGTCCAAAGATGCAGAAAAATGCTGTGGTAATCGCTATCAATAAGGGGTCCGGTGAGAATTCGACGCCACTTTGGACGAGGAGTAGTGGGGAAATAATAATCAGTGACATGAGCAGCGGTGCGGCGCCATTGACAATGGCGATCAACAGCGGGATGACTCGTGCCGCATTGGCATGGGCACTTTCGGAGAGGTCGGCCACCATGGCTTCCTCTAGATCAGCCAGGGCCTTGCGGCGCTCTGCTGTTTCACTTAGATAAGCGCTCGAGACCCCACTGATAGCGAGGGCGATAGCGGCGCCGAGGCAGGCACTGATAACCACTTCCAGGACCGCCTGGCTGCTCAGATAGAAACCGGTGATTAACCCCAGCATGGTCAACGCTCCGTCAAAACCATTGACCACAAAATAGCGCCGGATGATGCCGTGTGACCGGGTTAGTTGCAGCCAGAGTTGCAGTTTTCTAATTGCCATGAGTAATCAACGCCCGACAAGCCTACTCTGTCGCTTCGGCCTCATTGCTTACCTCTACAGCATCTATACTGTGGAGCGAGGCGCCCATTTCACTAATAGTTGCTCGAATCTCTTCATAGTCAATATCGGACCCTTCGATCTCGACTTGCAAGGTCTCCGTCTTTTCATCCATTTCCAAGACGGAAAGTCGGATCTTGTAATTCCCTTTTTCTGCCAGTACCTTGCTGAATTCAATGACGTTGGGATGATGAGGTTTGAGAATATCTAACAGCAAACGCCTTAGTCGAATCATGGATTCCCACCTGATGTGATTAGCCCACTGTCTAGTATGGCTAATAGAATCTCCTGTGTTGGTAAAAACGCTTCTAAGGAAGGGGCGTCCGTCTGAAATCACAAGCCTTCGCGTCTGCCAATTCCCGGTTGGAAATGATATAGGTTACTTTTTACGTGTCATTTTCCGGTTAAGGATTAGCTTTTTCCACAAGTTTGATCGATGCGTTTTGACAGGCCGATGCGCTGGGCATGCGCCTTTTTTAACCGCTCGAATTTCTCTTTGTCTTTCTCCTGCAATGCCTGCACGCGCTCTTTGTATTGTCGATACGCCAATACACTTTCAAAGAAAAACTCTTTGTCCGAAATCTTATCCATCTCGGTTTGCCAGCAGTCGCAATTCAGCGCCGGTTTTTTCTGCTTGGCCTGTCTACAGGCGCTAAGCATTTTTTCTCTTCCCTTCGCCATCTGTCCGTTTGCCGTCGCCAGTTCAAAACCTTTCAGGTTCTGTTCGTTAGCGAAAAACTTATCCATCTCTGGATTACTGTCGGCCAATGTCGGGGCGGCCAGCGAACAGATAATCAGTGCGGTAGGCCAGGTGTTTCTCTTCAGGCTCATGATCTCTCCTTGGATTAGAACTTATTTTGTTGGCGCCAATGTAAAATGAAAATCGATTACCCGCGCCATCCTACACGACAGGCCGTGTCCGGGCTTTGACCCTATTCCCACTTGAAGCTACGCGCCCCGATGGTCATGAACACCACACTCATGGCCAGCATGATCAGTAGATGCGGGGTGATATCCAGCAATCCGGCACCGTCGATCATGATGGCGCGGGCGGCTTCGATCATGTGGGTCAGTGGAAAGATCTGCGCCGATTGCTGAATGAGTGGTGGTGATCCCTCCAGCGAGAACCAGACGCCGGAGAGCATCATCATCGGCCAACTGATCAGGTTCAGCAGGCCGTTGGCAGTCTCTTCACTGGAGAGGCGTGCGGCAATGATCAGGCTCAGGCAGATCATGCTGAAGGTGCCGACGACCAGTACCAGCAACAGCGTGAGGTAGGAGCCGTACATGCGAAAGCCCACCAACAGATTGGTGCCGGCGTATACCAGACTGGTGACAATGACGATTAGCCAGAGACGCGACATCACCTGGGCGGTGAGAAATTCGACAGCGGTGAGCGGCGTCGCCTTGAGTCGTTTCAGTACGCCGTTCTTACGGTAGCGGACAATTACGTAACCGACACCGAACAGGGAGCTGAACATGATGTTCATGCCCAGCACACCGGGGATCAGCCAATCCACATAACGGATCGGTTCACCGGTCACGGTCTGCTTGTCCAACGGGTTGTCACCCCCCCGCAACAGCTGCTCCAGTATATAGCCGTTGGTCGATTGATCATTGATCCAGTAGCGGCCGCTGCGGCTGTCCAGCAGCATATCCAATTGGTGACGCTCAACTTTGGTGATGGCCGGTTCCAGCTCCTCCACCGGGATGAACTGGATATGCTTCAGTTGCAGAAAATGCTCGGTACCGGGTGACTGTTGCTGTGGTGAAAGCAGGCCCACCTTGAACAGATTCTGGCCGCCGGTGCTGAAGGCAAAGGCAAAACCGAACACGATCAACACCGGTAGCACGATATTCCAGGAGAGCGCGCTACGGTCGCGGAGAAACTCCAGGTTACGGGCCTTGAATACGGCGAAGAAACGGCGCAATCCCATGGGTTAACTCCTCAGCTCGCGGCCGGTCAGTTCAAGAAACAGATCTTCCAGGGTCCGGGAGCGGATCTGCAGGTGGGTGAGGGGGACCTGTTGGGCGATCAGCCACTCAATGCTGGCATTGATGTCGTCACTCAGTATCTCCACCTGGCCGTTCACGCGGTGCAGCTTCAACTGCGTATTGCTGTCGATTGATTCCGGTACGTCATTCGCCGGCAGGCAGATCACCGAGTGGTCGAAATGTTTCTTCAACAACTCCCGCGGTGAACCCTGGGCGATGATCTGGCCGTGATCCATGATGGCGATTTCGTCGCACAACTCGTAGGCCTCTTCCATATAGTGGGTGGTGAGCACCAGGGTTTTCTGCTCTTGCTTGATGTCGTTGACCAAGTGCCAGAAATTACGGCGTGCCTGGGGGTCGAGGCCGGTGGTGGGTTCGTCCAGGAACACGATCTCCGGATCGTTGATCAGCGCGATGGCCAGCAACAGACGCTGCCGCTGCCCGCCGGACAGGCGGCGTACGTCCCGGTCCAGGAACTCTCCCAGGGCGCAGCGTTCGATCAATTCGTCAAGCGGTCGGGTGCGGGGATAGAAGCGGCCGAACAGCTTCAGGATCTCGCCGACTCGGATAAACTCCTGCAGCGCGGTCTCCTGGAACATGATGCCCGCTTCCCGTCGAAATGCCGGGCCCACCGGTTCGCCCTTGTAGCGGATATCCCCCTGGGTCGGGGTGATGATTCCCTCCAGCATCTCCACGGTGGTGGTTTTTCCCGCTCCATTGGGTCCCAACAGGCCGAAGCAGGTGCCGCGCTCAATACGGAAGCTGACGCCGTTCACCGCCTGGACATGGGCGAAATGCTTAACCAGATTGTCGACTTGCAGGATGCTGCTCATGGGCGGTCCAATAGAATTGAGAGGTGAGGGGTAGCCTATCCGGATGCCGCCCGGAGTCAACCCGGTATGTCGATCGACAGTGTCTCTTTCAACTCTTCCATCACTACGTAACTTTTGGTGTCGCGGACGCCGGGCAGGCCGTGCATGATTTCGCCGAGCAATTCCCGGTAAGAGGCCATGTCGGAGATCCTGACCTTGATCAGGTAGTCGAAATCGCCGGACACCAGGTGGCACTCCTGTACCTGGGTGAGTTTGAGTACGGCGCTGCGGAACTGGTCGAAGATGTCGGAGGAGTTGTATTCCAGGCTGACCTCGACATAGATCAACAGGCTGGCCGCCAACAACTGGGGATTCAGTATGGCGCAGTAGCCCTTGATGTATCCCTCTTGCTCCAGCCGCTTGACCCGCTCCAGGCAGGGTGAGGTGGAGAGCCCCACCGCCTTGCCCAATTCGACATAGGAAATACGGCCGTCGACCTGCAAGGTGCGCAAGATGCGTCGGTCTATGCGGTCCAGCAATCTTGCCTGTGATTTTTTGGCTATGCTCATAATATTTATTGCCATCAGTGAATATGCCAGCAAATTTTAGCGTAAAATAGTAAACAAAACGAAAAAATGCCGAGAGAAATAGTCTAAATTCTTAATACTGTTTGTTGACGACAACGATTACTACCAACCGTCCAACCTCTAGTCTGGAGAGAACCTATGCTCATCGGTGTACCCAAAGAGATCAAAAATAACGAATACCGGGTCGGCCTCACCCCTGCCAGCGTCAGTGAACTGATTCATCATGGACATCAAGTCATGGTGGAGACCCAGGCGGGTGTCGGTATCGGTTTTGACGATTCCGCCTACCAGGCGGTGGGGGCCGAGATCGTTGCTGCGGCTGAGACCATTTTCGAACGGGCCGAGATGGTGGTGAAGGTCAAAGAGCCGCAACCGAACGAATGCCGCATGTTGCGTGAGGGACAGCTGCTGTTTACCTATCTGCATCTGGCTCCCGATCCTACCCAGACCGAGCTGTTGGTCGCCTCCGGTGTCACCGCTATTGCTTATGAAACCGTCACGGATAAGCGCGGCGGCTTGCCGCTGCTGGTGCCGATGTCGGAAGTGGCCGGGCGCATGTCGATCCAGGCGGGTGCCATGTGTCTGGAAAAATCCCACGGCGGGGCGGGTCTGTTGCTGGGTGGCGTGCCGGGTGTGGCGCCGGCCAATGTGGTGGTGATCGGCGGCGGTGTGGTCGGTACCAACGCCATCCGTATGGCGATGGGTCTGGAAGCGCATGTCACGGTACTCGATCGCTCCATCGAACGCCTGGCGGAGCTGGATCTGCAGTTTGGCGGCCGACTCAACACCATCTACTCCACCAAGGAGGCGCTGGAGCAGTATGTGCTGGATGCCGATCTGGTGGTGGGGGCGGTACTGGTGCCTGGGGCTGCCGCTCCTAAACTGGTTACCCGTGAAATGCTCGGCCGGATGAAGCCGGGCTCGGTGTTGGTGGATGTGGCGATCGACCAGGGCGGCTGTTTTGAAACGTCCCACGCCACCACCCATGCCGATCCCACCTATATCGTGGATAACATTGTCCATTACTGTGTCGCCAACATGCCAGGCGCCGTTGCCCGGACCTCCACCTTTGCCCTGAACAACGCCACGCTACCGTTTGCCCTGGCGCTGGCTGATAAGGGTTTCCCCAAGGCGCTGGCGGATGATCCCTGCTTGCTGGCCGGATTGAATGTGCACAAGGGTCGGGTGACCTACGAAGCGGTGGCCCACGATCTGGGTTACGATTATTTGCCGGCCGCCGAGGCGTTGTCACGCTGACACGGTTCACCGATTCATTGGCAGAGGGGCGGGGTCGCGCAGGATGCAGGACCCCGTTCTATTTTGTCGTTCTGGATGAATCGGCAATCGGTAGCATGGAGCGAGCTATCTTACCTATATCGATTGTCCCTCATGCGGTAACCGGATAGTTGCAATAAACCGTGCCTTGAGGGCGGTTTGTTGACACCCCAACGGCTTTGCTATAGCTTCCTTTGATCTGCTTCAGGTGTCCCGCGGGTATCCGCCCACGGGATGAAACGGGAAGCCGGTGCGTTCCTGACCCAGTCAGATTATGAACAAGTCCGGCGCTGCCCCCGCAACGGTAAGCGAGTTACGACGGATCACACGGCCACTGCGTCTCGACGTGGGAAGGCGGTCCGTCCGGTAGTCCTACCACTCGCCAGCCCGGAGACCGGCCTGAGCAGGAAAGTTGACATTGCGGAGGGCGATGCGGCGACTGCAGCGGGTTTTCCGCTCTGTTCGTTTATCTTCTCCTCTGTCGTGTCGTTCTGCCACTGTTTGGCGCACGGGTCGGTGCGTCCGAGGAAAAAATATGAACAGATTGACCCTTTCCAACAACAACCAACTGCTTATCGGTATGGTCCTGGTGCTGCTTATCATCGCCACTCGCGGTCACCATTTCGCTACCTTACAAAACCTGCCCGGTGCCACCTGGGCCTGTTTCTTTCTTGCCGGTGTCTACCTGCGTCCTGTCTGGGTACTGCCCGGGCTGTTCGCACTTGCCGGGTTGCTGGATTACGCCGCGATCACCTGGGGGGGCGTCAACGCCTTCTGTGTGACGCCGGCCTATCTGCTTCTGCTACCTGCCTATGGCGCGCTCTGGACAGCCGGGCGCTGGTATGCCGGCCGCCACCGCTTTGCCTGGTGTACCCTGTTGCCGCTGATCGGCGCGGCACTGGTTGGGGCGACGGTTTGTGAGCTGTTTTCCAGCGGCGGGTTCTACTTCTTTTCCGGACGCTTTGCGGAACCGACCCTGACGGAATTCGGCGTGCGACTGCTGCGTTATTTCCCGGCTTACCTGCAATCGCTGGCCTTCTATCTGGGCGTCGCCGCTGTCGTGCACCTGCTGTTCGGTTTGGTGCGCGGAGCGCCGTCATCCCATCATCTGGACGCAGGATAAACATATGAGTGAGTCGGATAAATCGTCGCGTCACCGCCAACGCATGCAACGCAAAAAGACGGTGGTGGATAGCGCCATCGCCCAAGCGGATCAGGACAAGGGGCTGTTGCTGGTCCTCACCGGTAACGGCAAAGGCAAATCCAGTTCCGCCTTCGGCATGCTGGCGCGCGCCTTGGGACACGGTATGCAGGTCGGTGTGGCGCAGTTTGTCAAAGGGCGTAGTGATACCGGGGAAGAGGGCTTCTTCAGCCGTCAGCCCGGCGTGACCTGGCATGTACTGGGTGAGGGGTTTACCTGGGAGACGCAGAATCTCGAACAGGATATCGCCACCGCACAACGCGGCTGGGAGACAGTACGGACGCTGTTACGGGATCCGGCCATCGGGCTGGTGGTGCTGGATGAACTCACCTATCCGCTCAAGTATGGTTGGTTGGAGCTGTCAACCGTCCTGGATGATCTGGTGGCGCGCCCACCGATGCAGCATGTGGTGATCACCGGCCGGGGGGCGCCCGACGCGTTGTGTGAAGCGGCCGATACGGTCACCGGACTGACCGATATCAAACACGCTTTCCGGGCCGGCATCCGGGCGCAGCCGGGAGTCGATTGGTGAGCGTGCGGCGCTGTCCCGCACTGTTCATTACGGCGCCCGCATCCGGGCAGGGCAAGACCACGGTTACGGCGGCGCTGGCGCGGTTGTACCGCGACCGGGGACTGCGTGTGCGGGTGTTCAAAACCGGCCCCGATTTTCTCGACCCGATGATCCTGCAGCGGGCCTCGGGTCATCCGGTGTATCAGCTCGATCTCTGGATGGGGGGCGAAGCCCATTGCCGACAACTACTGTACGAGGCGGCGGGGTCAGCCGATCTGATCCTGATCGAAGGGGTGATGGGGCTGTTCGACGGCAACCCCTGCAGCGCCGATCTGGCCGCACTGTTCGGTATCCCGGTGTTGGCAGTGATCGACGGCAGCGCCATGGCGCAGACCTTTGGTGCGATCGTGCACGGTTTGCAGCATTACCGACCGGGGTTGGCTTTTGCCGGGGTATTGGCCAACCGGGTGGCGGGCGAAGGCCATTACCGGATGCTCAGAGAGAGTCTGCCGGGCGGAGTGACCGCTTACGGTTGGCTGGCGCGGGAGGCGGAGATCGCGCTGCCGGAGCGCCATCTGGGCCTGCTGCAGGCGGATGAGATCGGTGATCTGGACGCGCGCATTGCGCGCTCCGCGCAAGCGCTGAAGCAGGTTACTCATGACCTGCCGCAACCGGTCCGGTTTACCGCCACGCAAACCGAAGCCTTGCCGCCGTTGCTGGCCGGTGTGCGTATCGCGTTGGCAGACGATGCTGCATTCACCTTTTTGTACCGGGCCAATCTTGAACTGCTGCAAGCGCTGGGCGCCAGGTTACTTCCGTTTTCGCCGCTGGCCGATCATACGCTGCCTGCGGCCGATGCGCTCTACCTGCCGGGTGGTTATCCAGAGCTGCACCTCGACCGGTTGGCAGCCAACCACGCCATGAAGCAGGCGATAAGCGCGCACCATGCCGCCGGCAGGCCGCTGCTGGCCGAGTGTGGCGGCATGCTCTACCTGTTGGAGTCGTTGACCGATCTGCAGGGCCACTGCGCCGATCTGGTCGGCCTGTTGCCGGGTCGATCGGTGATGCAGTCGCGATTGGCCAACCTGGGTTTGCAGCGGGCAGCGTTGCCGGAAGGCGAGTTGCGGGGGCATACCTTCCACCACTCCCGCATGACGGAGCCGCCCGAAGCATCCGGATACGCCGAAGCCGCCCGGCATCAGGGCAGGGGGGAGGCGATCTATCGCCAGGGGCGATTGCTGGCCTCCTATCTACACTGGTATTTCCCCTCCAATCCCGTTGCGGCGGCACGGCTGTTTCTGCCCTGAGTCAGTACGGCATGGGTCAAAGTGACCCGTTTCGAGCTATTCTTCCGCGCGCTTTTGTCGCATCTTTTTTTATCCTCTTGCCCTTCTCAGGAAAGGCCGATGAGCCCGCTAGACAGCGGCATCTGCAATACGGCGCAGGCCTCTGGCACCCGAAGGGTGAGTGGGCCTTGAATGACAGGATGAGGGGGTATGAATAAACAGCGAGTGACCTCATCCTATCCCCTCACCCCAACCCTCTCCCTGAAGGAGAGGGGGTAGTAGTGGGTGCAATTAATCGGACGATGAACTACATTTGGCTGTACAGTCAGCGTCGCTGCCGGTGGGATAAATAGTCCCTGAAAGCAGGTTAACAGTGCCACAGATTGGCTGCAGAGATGATCCCGGCGGAGACTGGGAAGTGTTGTTTCCTTTCCGGTAAAACGCCCGTTGTGCCGGGAATCAAGAGCAAATGCGGCCACGCAAACCTGGCACCGCAATTTTTGGAAAACCGCCCTATGAGTGCATACCGTGACATTCAGTCCACACTGGTCGATTCGCTTTTCGATGTCTTGGAGGAGATGTGCGAGGGTGCTATTTCGGTGGACGAGAAGGCACGCATCGTTTGGATTAACTCGAAATATCTCACCCTGCTGGGGTTCGATAACGAAGACGATGTGCTGGGACAAAATATTGAGCAAGTGATTCCCGAAAGTATGCTTGCCCATGTGGTGGAGACGGGGCGGCCGATCTTGCTGGATATCATGCACTTCAATGATCGTCACTTCGTGGTCAGCCGCCTGCCGCTGCATAGCGATAGCGGCGAAGTGATCGGCGCTGTCGGTTTTGTGCTGTACGACAATCTGGATTACCTGAAGCCGTTGATCTCCAAGTTTGAGATACTGCAGCAGCGGCTTTCCAATGCGGAAGCGAAGCTGGCGGCCGAGCGGCGTACCCGCTACAGCATCGCCAATATTATCGGTCGTAGCGCCCACATCAATGACCTGAAAGAGAAGGCGCGGGCCATCGCCCGGCATACCAGTCCGGTGTTGATCCTGGGGGAGACCGGTACCGGCAAGGAGCTGTTGGCCCAGTCGATTCACTCCGCCTCGGTGCGGCGGCATGAACCGTTCGTGGCCGTCAACGTGGCGGCCATTCCCGAGAGCTTGCTGGAGGCGGAATTCTTCGGTGTCAGCCCGGGCGCCTACACCGGGGCGGATAAACGGGCGGCGCTCGGCAAGTTTGCGCTCGCCAATGGCGGTACGCTGTTCCTGGATGAGATCGGCGACATGCCGTTGCAGTTGCAAGCCAAGCTACTGCGGGTGCTGGAGGAGCAGGAGTTCGAACCCGTCGGCTCCAACCGGGTGGAGAAGGTGGATGTGCGCATCATTGCCGCCACCTCCCAGGGGTTGGAAGAGAAGGTGAAACAGGGCGGTTTCCGCAGCGATCTCTATTACCGGCTCAATGTGTTGCTGCTCGAAGTGCCGCCGCTGCGCGAGCGGCTCGAGGATATCAAGCCGCTGAGTGAGTATTTCCTGGAGACCCTTGCTTCACGCAGTGGCGAAGCGCTGAAGGTGATCGACCGTGACGGTCTGGCGGTGCTGGAGTCCCACAGCTGGCCGGGCAATGTACGGGAGTTGAAGAACACCCTGGAGCGGGCTTGTCTCATGAGCACCAGTGAAAGCCTCTCCGCCAGCGGTTTACGACCCTTTGTACCGGCCGGGCAGGGTGTGGCGGTGAGCACGGTTCTGCCGCTTGAGCCCGGGCTCTCGCTGCCGGCCCGTATCGCCAGTATCGAACGGCAGGCGATCAGTCGCGCGCTGGAGCTGACCGGCGGTAAAAAAGCCCCGGCGGCACGTATGCTGGGCATCTCCCGCTCGCAACTCTATGACAAGATCCGCGATCACCGTCTGTCCGAATAGACGACAGTTGATGTCGTATTTTCACGCACTTCATTAAATTCCTTCCAAAACAGTATGTTATAGCGTTTCTTGGGAATAGTGTCTGAATCCCGGACAATATTGGTCGCTCCCAGTCAGACTGCTAGAACTCTCTAACTAACTGAAATATAAAGTTATTATCTCTCAAGCTCTGTCTGGCACAGCGGTTGCACTCTACTGCTCCAAGCGATAAGCGACCGACCGCTTCGGTGGTACGGACGCAGGAAGAGAGGAGGAGTGGATGGGGTACCGTTCTGTTCATTCATGTATCAATCGATCGGCCGGGCGTTTTCTGCCGGTTTCTCCTGCTGCTGTTCGCTTTCCGTTCCCTTCTTGGCCCAGCGGGTCCGTCGGGAAATCGTTTTGATTTTTCAAATATCACCAGTGTGGAGGTACGCGATGAGTAGTGTAAATGAGATGAAATCCAACCGGCAGGCAAAGGTTACGAGGGTACTCGGTGCGGCGATGCTTGGTGGCACGCTGGTGCTGGCGCAGGCCGCTCAGGCGGCGGAAAACGTTCGCTGGAAAGTGCCGGTTGCTTTCGGCACCAACCTTCCTGCCCTGGGTGACAATATCAACTATGTGGCCGAAGCCTTGAAGGCGGCTTCCGATGGTAGCGTGCAGTTCAAGGTCTTTGAACCCGGTAAGTTGGTCCCGCCCTTTTCCATTACCGATGCGGTGAAGGATAACAAGGTCCAGGCCGGTTACACCTGGGTTGGTTATGACCAGGGCAAGATCCCCTCGGCACCGCTGTTCGCCGCCCGCCCCTTCGGTATGGAACCGTGGGAATACACCGCCTGGTGGTATGAGGGTGGTGGCAAGGCACTGGGAGAAGCCGTTTATGGGGAGCACAACGTCCATCCGGTGCTGTGCGGCATTATCGGCCCGGAGACGGCGGGTTGGTTCCGCAATGAGATCAAATCGCTGGATGATCTGAAGGGACTGAAGATTCGTTTTGCCGGGCTTGGCGGACGGGTCATGCAGAAACTCGGCGCTTCGGTCACCATGTTACCGGGTGGCGAAATCTTCCAGGCATTGGAAAAGGGCGCCATCGATGCCTCCGAATTCTCCATGCCGGCGATCGACCAGAAGCTCGGTTTCGACCGGGTCGTCAAATACAACTACTTCCCCGGCTGGCACCAGACCTACACCGCCTTCCATCTAGTGGTGAACAAAGGCGTCTGGGACAAACTCTCTAACGCCAACCGTGCGCTGATCGACATGGCCTGTACCGCCGGGGTGATGCGCAATCTGTCGGAGGGTGAGGCGATCCAGGGGCCGATTATCGCCGGGTTCAAGGAGAAGGGGGTGCATGCCAACCGCTTGCCGGAAAACCTGCTGCGTGAACTGCAGACCCTCACCCAACAGGTGATGACTGAAGAGTCGGATAAGGATGCCCACTTCAAGGAGGTCTACGAGTCCCAGGAAGCCTTCTCGAAAAATTACAAGGTCTGGAAAAGCCTGGGTTATCTCCCGCGCGACTTCTGATTCGATCTTGAACCATGGGCACAACAGCTAGCGCAATGATCAGGTGGAGGAGAACAGGATGGCAACGGGTACAACAGAGCAAAGCGTGAGGGCGATATCCGATGAGCCGGATCTCCTGCACGAACTCATCCATCATGTTGAGTTGCCGGAGACGGCCTTCTCCCGGGGCGTGGACCGTCTCCTGCGGGTGATCGGCTCGACCATCTCCTGGATTTGGGTGTTGCTGGTGGCGATCATCATTACCAATGTGACCATGCGTTACCTGTTGGGCGAAGGGCGGATTGAGTTCGAGGAGATCCAGTGGCATCTCTATTCCATCGGTTTTCTCCTCGGACTCTCCTACTGTATGGAGTCTGACGACCACGTGCGGGTCGACGTGCTGTATGAGCGTTTCAGCCTGCGCACTAAAGCCTGGGTGGAACTGTTCGGTATTCTGTTGTTGCTGATGCCGTTTCTGTTCCTGGTGTTGCGCTATAGCGTGCCCTTCTTTCTCTACTCCTGGTCTACCGGCGAGGTGTCGGAGGCGCCGGGAGGTCTACCGGCGCGTTGGGCTATCAAGTCGTTTTTGTTCATCGGGTTTGGCTTTCTGCTCGTGGCTGCCTGTTCAAGGCTCTCACGCGTGACCGCTTATCTGTTTGGTCGGCCGACGGCCTTGCCGCCGGCTGCCACCCATAAGGAGACGTGATGCCATGGCCTTCAGTGAAATCCTCTGTATCTTAATGTTTGCCAGTTTTATCGGATTGCTATTCAGCGGTTTTCCGGTGGCGTGGGTATTGGGCGGGTTGGCCTTCCTGTTCACCGTTATCGGTTGGCTGACCGGTACCTATACCGACCTCATGGCGGATTCGTTTTACTCTATCGACTGGCCTTACACATCGGCGGTGGTGGATCGCATCTGGGATGTGATGAAAAACTGGGTGCTGGTGGCGTTGCCCATGTTTATCTTTATGGGGTTGATGCTGGACCGTTCCGGTATTGCCGGTCAGTTGATGGGTAATTTCGTCAAGCTGTTTGGTCGCATGCGTGGCGGTTACGCGGTAACGGTGGCGCTGATCGGCATCTTGCTGGCTGCCTCTACCGGTATTATCGGCGCTTCGGTAGTGTTGCTGTCGCTGCTTGGCCTGCCGGTGATGCTGGAAAACAAATACCGCCCCTCGTTCGCGGCCGGTACCGTCTGTTCGGTCGGTACCCTCGGTATCCTGATACCGCCGAGCATCATGCTGGTGTTGATGGCGGACCGGCTCGCCATGTCGGTGGGCGATCTGTTTCTCGGGGCGCTGATTCCCGGCGTGCTGTTGGGCGTCCTCTATATCGGCTATATGGTGTTATACGCTGCGCTGGTGCCCGGTGCCGCCCCGGCACCCCAGCATAGCGACGAGGTCACCTGGAAACTGTTTCTGGGCGTGCTGTGGGCGGTGTTGCCGCCTGCCGGACTCATCCTGGCGGTACTCGGTACCATCTTCATGGGTCTGGCTACGCCCACCGAGGCGTCGGGCGTCGGCGCCTTCGGCGCCATACTGCTGGCCTGGGCCAATCGCCAGCTGAATCTCGACGTGTTTCGCGAGGTGTGCCAACAGACCACCCGGACCACCGCCTTTATCTTTGCCATCTTTCTGGGAGCGACCGCGTTTTCCCTGGTGTTTCGGGGGCTGGGCGGTGATGAGTTGATCGAGTCCGGATTGACCTCGCTGCCTTTTGGTCCCACCGGTATCGTTATCGCTATCCTGGCATTCACCTTTCTATTGGGCTTTTTCCTCGACTGGATTGAGATCACCCTGATCGTCCTGCCGCTGGTGGGCCCGGTGGTACAGAATCTGGGCTTCGATCTGGTCTGGTTTACCGTGCTGTTTGCGGTCTGCCTGCAGACCTCTTTCCTTACCCCGCCGGTGGGCTTTGCGCTGTTTTACCTGAAGGGGGTGGCGCCCAAAGAGGTGACGGTGGCGCACATCTACAAAGGGGTGTTGCCGTTTATCGCCCTGCAGCTTCTTGGGCTGGCCCTGGTGTTCGTGTGGCAAGACCTGGTCACCTGGTTACCCAGTGTCGCCTACGGAAAGTAACCCGGGGATAGGCATGGGCCTGAATCGCACACGTTGACAACAGAGGGAAAACGACCATGTTGGCTTTAATCAAAAAGATTCTTTACGCCACTGATCTGGGGGGAAATGCGCCCCGTGTCTTCAACTATGCCGTGAGTCTCGCCAAGAGTTGTGAGGCGGAGATCCATCTGCTCCATGCGATCGAGCCGTTGGGCCATACCGGTCGTACCCTGGTGCGTAGCGTGGTGCCGGACAAACAGTTTGATGATCTGGAGCGTCAGGGGCTGGAGCATGTACGTAACGCCATCCATCAACGACTCGCCGAGTTCGCCCAACGTGAGTTGGGCACGGACGATGAACGGGCCACCCTGGTCAACAAGATCGTCATCGCTGAGGGGCAAGCGGATACGGTGATCATCCAGCAAGCCGAGCAGATCGGGGCTGACCTGATCGTGATGGGCACCCATAGCCAGTCGACGCTGGATCGGGTGTTGCTGGGGTCGGTGGCGCGGAAGGTGACACACCTGAGTACCATCCCGGTTTTGCTGGTGCCGATTCCTGCGGAAAGCTGACGTCCAGGGAGTGGCCGATGTCGAAGATTGTGCTGAAGACGGAGATCGATGCGCCGCCGGGGCTGGTCTGGCTGACGCTGCGCTATTTTACACTGACGGCCAACTGGCACCCTTTTCTGGAACAACAGTTACACTATGACGATGTACAGCAGCTTCTGGTCTGTAGCATGAAACAGAGTGCGTTACCGATTGAGAACTGTTCGGTGGAGATCCGTGTCAGCGCCAATGAAAAAGGGGTCTCGACCATACACTGGACCGGCATTTTTTGCGCTACACGTCGTCATGAAATGGTAGCGGCGAAAGAGCTGCAACGGATTTTTCACGGCTATCTATCGCAACTCGAAGCGATGTTTAATGGCAGCGGCAAAACCTGATCGGTGGATGCTGTGAGGAGGGCATGTGCGTAATAAAGTGGTCTCACTGGAAGATGCGATCGCCATTATTCAGGACGGCGACGGGATCTGCACCTCGGGTTTTGTCGGCATCGGTACACCGGATGAGTTGTTGGAGGGATTGGAACAGCGATTCCTGACAACCGGTACACCGCGCAATCTGACCCTGATGTTTGCCGCCGGCCAGGGCGACGGCAAGGAGAAGGGGCTCAATAAACTGGGCCACGATGGATTGCTGAAGCGGGTGATTGGCGGTCATTGGGGTCTGATTCCCAAAGTCGGCCGGCTGGCGATAGAGGGTCGGATCGAGGCTTACAACCTGCCCCAGGGCTGCATCTCTCACCTGTTCCGGGATACGGCAGCGGGTAAGCCGGGCACCCTCAGTCGCGTCGGCCTCGGTACCTTCGTCGATCCGCGCCTGGGCGGCGGCAAGTTGAATGCCATCACCGAGGAAGAGATCGTCAAGTTGATCGAGATCGAAGGCGAAGAGATGCTTTTTTACAAAGCCTGTCCGCTGCAGGTAGCGCTGATTCGCGGTACCACGGCCGATCCCTCCGGCAATATCTCCATGGAGCGTGAAGCGCTGTTATTGGATAACCTGGCGATGGCGATGGCCGTGAAAAACGCCAACGGTGTAGTCATTGCGCAAGTGGAGCGTATCGCCCGCCAGGGTTCGCTGAGCAGTCGTGATGTAGTGATCCCGGCGGCGCTGGTGGATTGCATCGTGGTGGCACGTCCGGAAAACCACATGCAGACCTACGCCACCCACTATTCGCCGGCTTATTCGGGAGAAATCACCGTTCCGCTGGAAGATCTGGAAACCCCGCCGTTGGATCTGCGCAAGGTGATCGCGCGGCGCTGTGCGCTGGAGCTGCCGCCGAACGGTGTGATCAATCTTGGCATCGGTATGCCGGAGGGTGTGGCGGCGGTCGCCGTGGAAGAGAATATTCTTGATCTGCTCACCCTGACTGCCGAACCGGGCATTATCGGCGGGATGCCCGCCAGCGGTCTCGACTTCGGTGCGGCCGTCAATACCGAGGCGTTGATACACCAGAACCAACAGTTCGATTTCTACGATGGAGGTGGCCTTGATCTGGCTTGTCTTGGTATGGCCGAGGCCGACCGGCAGGGCAACGTCAATGTGAGTCGCTTCGGTTCCAAACTGGCCGGTGCCGGTGGATTTATCAATATCAGCCAGAATGCCCGGCGCCTGGTGTTTGCCGGTACCTTCACCGCCGGCGGGCTCAATATCGAGATTACCGATGGCAGGCTACTGATCCAGCAGGAGGGGCGTGCCCATAAATTCCAGCAGGCGGTAGGGCAGATCACCTTTTCCGGCCAGTTGGCGGCACGCCAGGGACAGTCAGTGCTGTATGTGACCGAACGCTGCGTGTTTCGGCTTCGCGCCGACGGCGCACTGGAGCTGATTGAGATCGCACCCGGCATCGATCTGGAGCGGGATATCCTGGCGCACATGGCGTTTCGTCCGGTCATCGACAGTCCCAAGATCATGGATGAACGTATTTTCCGTGTAGAGCCGATGGGCTTGAAAGCGATCCTGCTTGATCTGCATCTGGATGATCGCATCGGTTATGACCCGCAACGCAACATGTTGTTTCTCAATTTCGAAAACATGTCGATTCGCAATGTGGCCGATGTGGAAGCGGTGCGTCGTGCCGTCGAGGAGAAGTGTCAGGAGATTGGTCGACGTGTCGACGTAGTGGTGAATTACGGTGGAGTACAGATTGAAGAGGCGGCGACGGAAGCCTATGCCAACATGGTTAAGCAGATGGAGGACCGCTACTACCACCGCATTTCGCGCTATGCCACCAGTGCCTTCATGCGTATGAAACTGGGCAACATCTTAACCCGAACAGTTGCCCCCCATGTCTTTGAAAGTCGATCGGAGGCGCAACGTTTTATCGACCGGATTGATACGGATGACGCACCGGCGTGAATCGCTCCTCTCTTCCAGGCAGGTGGTTTCCCATCATCGGGTATTGAGGCTTCGCTGGGCTGACTGAGCGAGTGGAGTGGATTCTGTCCGGTCGCAAGATCGGGCGACAGCTCAGGCGGGCCAGTTTCCTGGCCAACTGAGTCAAGCGGTATCGGTATTTTTATCCCGATACTGAAGCAATCATTATGTGCAACCGTGGAGTGTAGAAATGGCAGGTAAAGTCGTGGTAGTAACCGGAGGCGTCGGCGGTATCGGGCGGGCGATCTGTAGTGAATTGGCGGCGGCGGGAAACCGGGTGATCGCCACCTATGTCGAGGCGGAGAAGTCGTCGGGGGAGAGTTGGCAGGCGGCGCAACAAGCGCTGGGTCATACCATCCATCTGGCGCCGTGCGATGTCACCGATGCGACCGCCTGTGAAATGATACTGGAACAGATTGCCGAGCGCCATGGTGCGGTCGATATACTGGTTAACTGTGCCGGAATTACCCAGGACGGGATGTTTAGAAAGATGGATCACTCGCAGTGGACTCAGGTAATCGATACCAATCTCAACAGCGTCTATAACATGACCCGCCCGCTGATCAACGGCATGATCGAGCGCGGTTTCGGACGCATTATCAATATCGCATCGGTCAATGGCCAAAAGGGCCAGTTCGGGCAGACCAACTATTCCGCCGCTAAAGCGGGTATGCACGGTTTCACTATGGCTTTGGCGCAGGAGACGGCCAGCAAGGGGATTACCGTCAACACTGTTTCACCCGGTTATATCGGTACCGCCATGGTGATGGCAATCGCCGAAGAGGTGCGCAATAAGATCGTGGCGCAGATCCCGGTTGGCCGGCTGGGGCAATCGGAAGAGATTGCCCGTGTCGTCGCTTTCCTGGCGGATGAACATAACGGCTTTATCACCGGCGCCAATATCGATATCAACGGCGGTCAGTGGATGCATTAGACGGTACACCATGCTGTGTCGCAATTTGTCCCCCTTCCCTCGGGAGGGGGGGATCAAGGCTGTTCAGTACTAAGTCTGCTTCATATCTGCCGGCTATTCTTACCCCTTTTCCTTACAACCTCTTGAACAGCCCCTTTTATTGGCCGATCACGCATTCGGTACGATGTGCTATGACATGCATTCTGTAAGGTTTATTGAAAGCAATGAAAACGATGGCTCAAATATGATTACCTTGTACCGAGCATTGTTACTGTAACGGTGGCTGCACACTTTCTAGTCTATACTTGCTCTAAAGTTTAGGGACTGAATGACCCCACGGTGATTTGGTATTAGAACTGTTCTGTCAACACGGAGCGGTACGATGCATTGGCTTTCCTCTGAAAAGTTGACTGGGACTTTTCACGGCGACAACGGTAACCGAGAGTGCTTGAGCCGCGCTATCATCCCCATGTTCGATCCTTCACCTGCCTTGCCGCAATGCGACAGGCTATACCGTTCCTTCCCCTTTAATAGGGTTATCAATAGGATTGTTTATCCGACGCCAGGGAAGTGGTGGTTTAAACATGCCAGCTGAGAACAGGGAACAACACGCCAATAATCTTATCCAGGCACTATTGCTGTCGCTGACCCATATCTCGGGTCTGGCGGATAGGTCGTTGATGGCCGAGCAGTTTGTAGAGGGGGTGAATGCGTTACGCATTGGCGTGCGCCTGGCGCCGCTACCTGATGGCCGCTCCTGCGATCAGGATGCGCTATTGGTTGGCGTGGCACACCAGACCGATATCAGTTTTTGTGTTGTGGAAGGCTGTCTGGCCGCACTTCCCCGGGAGCAGCGGGCGGCGCTCAATCATGCTGTGCAGTTGTTGGCTCTACTCATTGACGGCGTCGCCAACCGGGATCTATTGGCAGAGTCCTCGGCGCGGGCGCTGGCTGCAAGTGAGCGGCGCTTTCGGGATTTTGCCAACATCGCCGCAGACTGGTTCTGGGAGATGGGGCCGGAACTGCGTTTCAGCTATCTCAGTGGCCGGATTAGCGAAGCGTTGGGTCTGGATCCGGCGGATGTAATTGGTAAGAACCGGGCGGAGTTGTATGGCCCGCAAATGGAGATGGATACACCGGAGTGGCGTGAGCATTACCGGTTGCTGGAGCGGCGGGCCGATTTTGACAACTTCATACTGCCTTGGCGTCGCGCGGACGGTGAGCAACGGATTATCGCGGTCAGTGGGCGCAGTCTGTTCAATGAAAATGGCAGCTTTGCCGGTTATCGTGGAGTCGGACGCGACATCACCACCGAATACCGTGCCACCACACAGCTTTCAGTGAGTGAGGCGCGATACCGGGAATTGATCGAGCACATGAGTGACGGGGTGGTGGTCTATGACGTGGAGGGCGCGGGTGACGCGTTCATCGTGCGTGATTTGAATCATGCCGGGGAGGTGATCTGCGATGTGCCACGGGATGCGGTGATCGGAAAAGAGGTGCGTGAGGTGTTTCCCGGCGTGGAAGAGATGGGGTTACTGGCAGTGCTGAAGCGGGTACACCAGAGCGGCACGCCTGAACATTTGCCCTATAGCCATTACCAGGATAATCGACTTGATCTGTGGGCGGAGAACTTTGTCTACCGTCTTCCGTCGGGCGAGATTGTTGCGGTCTTTGAAGATATCACCCAACGCCGCCAGACAGAACAACAACTGCGTGACAACCAGGCGCTGTTGCGCTCGGTTATCGATGCAGCGCCGATGTGGATTGCCGCCTGTGATCGTGATCACCGCTACATGATGGCGAATCGCTACTTTGAACACACCTTCGGCAGGCCGGTATCGGAGATCGAGGGTAATACCATGGATGCGGTGTTGCCGACAGCCATCAGGTCGCTACACCTGGCATTCGCCGATCGGGCGCTCAACGGAGAAGCCGTCACCTTTACCGATCTGTTGCCTGCCACCGACCAGCGTGAGGCGCGACATTTCTCGGGGCGCTACGTGCCCCTGCTGGATGGCAACGGTGAGACAATCGGCATGGTTACCGCGGTGATGGATGTGACCGATCTGATGCGGGCACGCAATGATTTGCAACTGACCCATCAAGAGTTGCAGCAACAGTTGGAACGGTTGCGTCTGGCCGGTACGGTATTTGACAGCACTGCCGAAGGAGTACTGATTACCGATGCCGAGTCATCCATACTGGAAGTGAACCGCGCCTTTGTTAATATCCTGGGTTATAGCCGTGATGAGGTGCTGGGCAAGAAACCCAGCATGTGGAATTCGGGACGTCATGGCCGCGAATTCTACCAGGCGATGTGGGAGTCCCTGGCGACAGCCGGCACCTGGTCTGGTGAGATCTGGAATCGGCGTAAGGATGGATCGTTGTTTCCAGAGTGGTTGACTATTAATGCAGTGAAGGACCTGCAGGGTGAAGTGGTCAACTATGTGGCGGTGTTTGCCGATATTACCCACATCAAGCAGTCGGAGGAGCGGCTTGAATTTCTTGCCCATCACGACCCGCTGACCGAATTGCCCAACCGGCTGCTGTTCAATGCCCGGTTGCAGCATGCGATCAGCCAGGCGGTACGCAGCCGTAAACAACTGGCGCTTCTATTTCTCGATCTGGATCGGTTCAAAAACATCAATGACAGCCATGGTCACAGTGTCGGCGACAAATTGCTGATGCGGGTGGGACGGCGGCTGGTCAGTGCGGTGCGCGGTGATGATACCGTGGCACGCATCGGTGGTGATGAGTTTGCCGTGTTGATCGAAGGGGTCGATGAATCCATGGATGTGGCGATGGTGGCCGATAAGATATTGCAAGCCTTCGATCGGCAATTTGATCTGGATGGCAATCGGCTCTATATCAGCACCAGTATCGGCATCAGTATCTTTCCCCAGGATGGCCAGACGCCGGAAGAGTTGATGCGTAATGGGGATGCGGCGATGTACAGTGCCAAGGATGCGGGCCGCAGCAGTTACGCCTTTTACCGAAAAGAGCTCACCTCGGCCGCCTTTGAACGGGTGTTGCTGGAGAGCAGTATCCGTCATGGCCTGGAACGGCAGCAGTTTGTGCTCTATTACCAGCCACAGATCGATATGCAGACTGGACAGCCCTACGGGGTGGAGGTGCTGGTGCGTTGGCAGCACCCGGATATGGGGTTGCTTGCCCCGGATCGATTCATTGCATCGGCTGAGGAGATGGGGCTGATTGTGCCGATGGGAGAATGGATTCTGCGTACCGCCCTGACCCAGGCGATGCGTTGGTGTGAACGTGGGCTGATTTGTGAAAAGATATCCATCAACAGTTCGGCGGTGGAGATTCAGCAGAAAGACTTTTTTGAAAAAGTGATGGGGATACTGCGGGAGACCGGTTTCCCCGCTACCGGTCTCGAACTGGAAGTGACCGAGGGACTGTTCCTGGCCGATTTCGAACAGTCCGCCGATACGTTGCACAAACTGCGCCAGCAAGGGATCAGTATCTCTATCGACGATTTTGGTACCGGATACTCCTCGCTCAGTTATCTAAAGCGATTGCCTATTGACCGGTTAAAGATTGATCGAAGCTTTGTCATGGATATCCCCGTAGACGAAAATGACATGGCGATCACCCGTGCTGTAATCAGCCTGGCGGCGAGTCTGCAGCTGGCGGTAACGGCCGAAGGGGTGGAGACAGCGGTACAGCGCGATTTCCTGCTGGATGAAGGGTGTCACATAGCCCAGGGTTACCTGTTTGCCCGCCCCATGCCGGAACAAGAGTTTCTCTATTGGATGGATCAGCGCATTAATTCGACAATGAATGAGCCGTTGCCGATAAATCCGTGCTAGCAATTCCCCTTTAATCCTTTTGCTGACCGGTCTGTAGGACGGTGACCGGCGAAGAATTTGTGATATTCTTCCCGGACAGGCAATATCGCTTGCTTGTCTGTTTTCGATCACTGAGATGGCAGGTTTGGCTTCTCCTTGGTCCGGAATAAAAAGTCAGCCGTGGAGTGTCTTTTGACCCAGGATCGACGCCAGCACCGACGCTATCAGAGCAGCCATCCGGCCCAGCTTATCCTCGGTGGTTCCCTCACTCGGGACTGCCAGATCAACAATTTTTCCCGAGGTGGTTTTTCCCTCGCCATGGACAGCGAGGCGCTGGAGGCGATCCGGGCTGCCGGTAAGCCGGGTGCAGAGCGTGCGGTGGATGTGGAAGTGTTATTGCAGACTCAGACTCAGTCTGTCGAGTACCGGATACCGGTACGTATCGTATTTGCGTCGGACAGCGGGTTGGGTGCGGCCTTTATGCATCCGGATAAGCGGGTCATCAATTACCTGTCCCGGGTGTCCCTGCGAGAGCGGCGTCAAGCTCCGGAAAGCACCAATGCATCAGTGGTAACGGTGTTGCACGATGTGCAGACGCTGTTACAACAATTTCTGCTAGGACGCTATGACGGTTTTATAGCCATACTGCTGGAAACATTTCTGGAGTTGGAAGAGCGTGCCTCACAACAGGAGCAACCCGAGTTGCGGCACGGCCGGTCAGCGATTGAACGGGATGTGGCCGAGCTGCGGCAACGACTGTTTGACCAGATAGGGGAGAATTGGCAACAGCTTCAGCGTAGCGAAGGGAGCGAGACGCAGTCGCCCAGGGAAGATCAGCAGTTGGAACTGGTGGATCAGGATGAGTTCGATGAGTGGGCCGCGGTGGTGGCTGCTTCCCGTCGTCTGGAAGGGCGTCTGTCACAAACCCTGTTCAATCTCTCCCAGGCGATCGCTCACCTGCTCAAGTCGCCGGTCAGTAACGATACCAATCCGCTCTCTCCCTATTGTCTGCTTTGGGCTTTCAAGAAGAGTCTGGATCCCCTGTCGCTGAGTGTGCCGATTCGGCGCACCGCCTATACGGTGTTTGCGGAGCAGATCCTGACCGCCCTCGATCCGCTCTATCACCAGATTATTCAACTACTGGAGTCGCGCGGTTACGGCGCCTCGGAGCCCTGGCCGCCACAGCCGTCACCTTCCGCCGAGCGGGATACGACGGATCAGGCGGAGCGGCCAGCACGGCCAAAACCCCGGTCCCTGGTCGATAAGCTCTCCTCCTATCTCAGTCGGGATCGGGCGGACGCGCGTGCCGGCGGGGCGGCTAAACCGGTCTCCAGCAATCGGGCAGTGGCCCATGCCTTGGACGACATGGTGCAGGGTGACCGGCGAAAGTTGGCGGACCGGGTAGAGCAGGCGTTGGGTGGTCACGCCGGTGCCGAGGGCGGGGTGGCGTTGTCGGCCGAGAGTCGGCAGATAATCGACGCCACGGAGCAACTGTTGCGCATGGCACAACAGGATCCGCGGCATAGCAGTACCATGCGACGGATTCTGCGTCAGGTGCAACTGCCCCTGGCCAAGGCGGCGATCGATGATCCGGGTGTACTGGATGACGCCTCACATCCGGCCCATCGGTTGTTAAATGATCTCGACCAATTGGCGCTGTTGACGCCTTCAGGTGACGGTTCGGTGTCGTCGCAAGGGGTGAATGAGCGGTTGGAATCGGTATTGGCCGAATTGGAGATGTCCGGCGGTAAGGCCGATTTGGATCAGTTATCCCGGCAGATTACCGAACTGTTATCCGAAAGACGCTCGTTATTCGATGCCAACCTGGAACAGGTGTTGGCCGCCACGGCCCAAGAGCGCCTGGCTGTCGTTGCCGCCCGGGAGATCCGCGCCTTTCTGGCGGCGGAGTTGGGCGATTCCATCTCCATGCTGATAGATCAACTGTTGCGTCTCGGGTGGGCCGGCCTGTTGGTTCAGACCGCGGCCGGGGGAGAGAAGAAACAGAAACACCTGAAGAGTTACAAAGGTGTCCTATCCTTACTCAACAAGGCGCTACAACCGAGCGCCCGACATGCCTATCTGCAACCGGAAAAATGGCAAAAAGTGGATCAGGTGTTGAGTAAGGGGTTTACCGATTATCCGCTCTATCGTGAACAGTCAAGCCAGTTGATCAGGCAGTTTGCCGAGTGCCTGGAAAAGGGTAGTGACAGTTACCGGGTACATAATGAACGCCGCGTTGAGGTCAACGATAGCTACCTGGATCAACTGTTACCTGCCACGGTATCCGCTCCCTGCACAACGGATCGGACGATCGAGGCGGACGCCCAATCGCTGCGCTTTATTGAACAACTCAAAGTGGGTGACTGGGTTGCCGAGCAGCGCTCACAGGGGCATGTGCGTATGCTCAATCTGGTTTTGCATGATAGCGAAGCGCAGCGTTATCTGTTCGTCGATTGCCATGGGGTGAAGGCGCTGGATTATCGCGGGGAGGAACTGCTCCGGCGTATGCAGACGCGGCAGATTTCGCTGATAGAGGACGCCGGTCTGCCGATGGTGGAACGGGCGGTCGAGCGGGCACTCCGGCAAGGCTTTGAGGAGCTGAGGGAGCAGAGTGATCGGGACCGGATCACCGGCCTGTTGAATCGCCGTGCTTTCAAGCGGGAGCTCGACCGCTTGTTGGACAATAGCCGGCAGACCCAAAATCGCCATAGCCTGGTCTGTCTGGATGTGGACAAGTTTACCCTGGTCAATGAACTCTGCGGCACGGAGGGGGGGGACCGGTTCCTGGAGAATTTGGCCGCTATCTGCCGCAGCTTTTTGCATCAAAGCAATGCCCTGTTCCGTACCGGTGACAATGAGTTCAGTATCCTGTTGGCGCAGTGTCCGCTGGATGAGGGTTACCGAACCGCCGAGAGCCTGCGCAAGGCGATCGAGCATTATCATTTTCAATGGAGCGGCCGGCAGGTAACGGTAACCGTCAGTGTCGGATTGGCTGAAATCAACGCTGAGAGTGGTCAGGCGGACGAACTGAGCCATGCCGCCCAGTCCGCTTGCGAAGAGGCAAAAAGCCAAGGTCGGAATCGCTGTTGCTGTTACCAGGACAGCGGTGAAATCTTCGAACAGAAGAAACGTCTGGTACAGTCGGTGCCGTTGATCGAACAGGCGCTGGAAAAGGATCAACTGGAGCTGTTTGCGCAACTGATCCAGCCGGTCTTTATGGGTGATGGCTTGTCGGATCACTATGAAGTGCTGTTGCGGCGGATGGATGAAGAAAATCATCCGGCCAGTCCGGACCCATTCATCCAGGCAGCGGAACACTTTGAGCGTATGCAGGCGGTGGATCGCTGGGTGGTGCAACATTTTTTCAATTGGGCGAATACGGCGTTGACCGCCGAACGGGCGGCCGAATTGGGAGGATTCAGCATCAACCTCTCCGGCCAGTCCATGGGTGACGCCAGCTTTATTCCGTTTCTCAAAGAGCAGATTCAGAATTCGGTAATCACTCCCAAACACCTCTCCTTTGAGATTACCGAGACCGCTATGGTGAACCAGATGGGACAGGCAAATGCGTTGATGAAGGAGATCAAGGCATTGGGGTGTCGTTTTTTCCTGGATGATTTCGGTACCGGTTATGCTTCCTACTCTTATCTGAAAGAGTTTCCGGTCGATGTGGTGAAAATAGACGGGATCTTTGTCAAGGATATTGCTGATGACGAAGTGAGCTACGCCATGGTGAAGTCGATTACCGAGGTGGCCCACCAGATGAACAAGCTGGTGGTGGCTGAATTCGTGCACAGCGAAGCGGTACTGAATGCCCTGCGCAAACTGGAAGTCGATTATGCGCAGGGCTTTTGTATCGGCCGCCCCGGCCCGCTGAAAAACCTGACTCGTTATTCTACGGGTATTTAAGCTGCCAGGCTTATCTCATCGCCGGTTCTTGCCGACTGTGGCGGCTGAACAGGTGGTCCAGCGACCAGTTGCCTCCGCCGTGTTTCAACAGATAGAGCATGGCGATTCCCCACCACATGTGCACATTCCAGGCGTCCGGGTAGACGAACAGCTGAATCACCAGCGTCATGATCAATAGCGACAGGGCGGCAAAGCGGGTAAACAGCCCCAAGACCAGCAGGATGGGGAAGAAGTGCTCGGCATAAGCGGCCATGTACGCGGCGATATCCGGCGGGATCAACGGTACGCTGTACTCTTCCTGGAACAGGTAGAGGGCGGTGTCGGTGACATCCAGTAACCCCGTCACCTTGGTTCTGCCCGAACTGAAGAAGGTGTAGGCGATGGCCAGTCGCGCAAACAACATCAGCAGCGATTCGGGGAGCAGTCCTCCAATGAACTGAAATAGGGATTCAATACGTGCTAACAAGGCTTTCATAACAAAGGGACCTCGTGGTTATTGTTCTGAAGCGGCGCCATCGGGTGCCGGATGTATGTCGCAGAAGGTGCCGTCAAACAGGTGGCGGGCCAGCAGTGCCGAAAGATCGAAACGGCTGTCGAGTGCCAAGGCGTCGGTAACGGCTTGTTCAATGGTGTGACCGGACTGCAGCGCCTGCATAAAGCCGCAAGCGGCCGCCGAGACTTCCCGTACTTCGACATCCTGGCTGGGGCGGATAACCCAGACAAGGGAGGCACCCTCATCCAGAGAGACGGTTTCGTCGTTATCGGCCGACTGATTGGCTTGCCAGATATGGAAGATCGGATAGTCGGAGCGGATACAGTGCAAGCTGGGGTGGGGTACCAGTCTCGCCTGGGCGAACCGCTCCGGGGCGATCGCTGCCACCTGCTGTTCGGTCAGCGGGGCGCACTCCTCGGCATGGTAGGCATCGGTCCAGGCGAACTCGATGCGCGCGACGTCGGCCAGATAGGGTAGTGCCGACAGTTCCGGAATCGAGCCGAGGAATTGGGCGAAACGGTCGCCGTACAGCAGCAGGCTGCGTTCCTGTGGCGGATATTGACGCACATAGGCGGTAGCCAGGGTGCGAAATGCCTCATCACCCACCAGTTGCTTGATAACCGGGTACATGTCGGCCAGGGCATCGCCGTTGAGTACCACAAAGTTATTGCGGTAGACATTGAAACGCTGCAAGGCCAGGCCGTCATCCACCAGCATATCCAGCAGCGCTGCCGGTGGCGCCTCCGCCGAACGCAGCGCATCGCAGAACTGCTGTTGCAGGTCAGACAGCCGCGGCACGGTCCACCTCCCGCACGGTGTTCAAGTAGTAGTCGGCGGATTGCGCCTCCCCCATCAGCACTTCGAAGGTCGGTACATTGCTGTCCCATTCGATCAGTGTGGGAACCGGCCCGATGCGTTCAATGCAGGTGCGGTACAGCTCCCAGACCGGGCTGGACACCGGGGAACCGTGATCGTCGATCAACAGTTCAACACCTTGCAGTGACTGGACCGCATGGCCGGCAAGGTGGATCTCTTCCACTAACTGGGGAGGGATGGCATCCAGGTAAGCGGCGATACTCCAGTTGTGGTTGCGGCAGGAGACATAGACATTGTTCACATCCAACAACAGGCCGGCACCACTGCGCCGGGCGGCCTCCACCAGAAACTCTTGCTCCGGAATGGTGCTCTGTTTGAACTGCAGGTAAGACGAGGGGTTTTCGATCAGGATCCGTCTTTGCAGTGTCTCTTGTACCTGTTCGACATGCTCCACCACCAGCGACAAGGCTTGTTCGGTATAGATCAGCGGCATCAGATCATGGGTGAACCACTCATAACCGTGGCTCCAGGAGAGGTGCTCCGATACCAACCCCGGTTGAAAGCGATCCACCAGCTTTTTCAGATTGTTGAGATGTTGTTGGTCCAATGGCCGGTGACTGCCGAGCGAGGTACCGACACTGTGTAGTGAGAGGGGATAATCACGGCGGATCCGTTCCAGGTAACGTAACGGTGCACCGCCTCGTCCCATGTAATTTTCCGGGTGTACCTCGAACCAGCCGATATCCGGCTGATTGTCGATCACCGTTTGGTAGTGGGGCGCCTTGAGTCCGACTCCGGCCCGCTCGGGGACCGGAGCCGGTACTGAACTTGGCGAATGATTCGCTTCATTCATGAATCATGAATCCGTTCAGTTTTTCGCCGTCAGACTGCCGCCCACGATCTTTTCGCAACTACCTTTCAGTACCACCATAAAGGCGTTGCCCTGCCCATCCACCGTGGATGTGCCGGCGCAGGTTGTGCCGGGACCGGCTTTGCAGTCATTCTTCCCCGCCTTGGCGACACCGTAACACTTCTCTTTATCGGTATCGGCGTGTACGCCGGTCATAGGCGCCATCGCCAGGGCAGTGGTGATAGCGGATGCAATGAGTACGCTGGTTGTTTTCTTCATGTGACTCCTCCGAGTTCAATGGTTGGTTTCAAATTTTTGCCAAGAGGCAACAATAAGGACCTTCAAAGGGTGGGGTTTCTTTCACCGGCAGGAATTTTTTTTTCGCTGGAGCGGCCCCACTGTATCGGTGGCAGGATCTGATATAGTCTGGAAAAGTTTCGAAATGGATGTGGTGGGGAGAACAGGTGATGCACACGCGAACAATCGGTCCTTTTACTGTCTCGGCTGTTGGACTTGGCTGCATGAGCATGTCGTGGGGTTATGGTGTGGCGGATGACGCTACATCGGAACAGCTGCTGCAGGAGGCGCTGGATGTGGGCTATTCCTTTCTGGATACTGCGGCCATGTACGGCATGGGACACAACGAATCGTTGATTGGGCGTACCCTGAGTCACCGGCGCGATGAATTCACCCTCGCCAGCAAGTGTGGCATCGCTCGGGATGCGCAAGGCAATCTGAGTGTGGATGGTCGTCCGGATACTCTCAAGCAGACCTGTGAGCGAAGCCTGCAGAATCTGCAGACCGATGTGATCGACCTCTATTACCTGCATCGGCTCGACCCCAAGGTACCGGTAGAGGAGAGCGTCGGGGCACTGGCGGATCTGGTGGCCGCCGGCAAGGTGCGCACCATTGGCCTCTCCGAAGTCTCCAGCGAGACCCTGCGTCGGGCGCATGCGGTCCATCCCATCACCGCCGTGCAGTCCGAGTACTCGCTTTGGGCGCGGACACCGGAGCGCCGTATGCTGGCCACCTGTCGTGAACTGGGGGTGAATTTTGTCCCCTTCTCGCCGTTGGGACGGGGCTTCCTTACCGGTTGTGCCCAGGATGTCACCCATCTGGAAGAGGGGGATATCCGTACCAATGTCTGCCGCCCACGCTTTGAGCCGGATAACTTCACCGACAATCTGCAACTGTTGGAGCCCTTTGGCGAGATCGCCCGGGAGCAGGGCTGCAGCCTGGCACAACTGGCCATCGCCTGGGTGCTGGCACGGGAAGATCGGACGCTGGTACCGATTCCCGGTACCAAACATATTGAATACATGCGGGAGAACGCGGCGGCGGGCGATATCCGCCTGGAGGCAGCGGTGGTGGAGCGACTGGATGCCTTGATCAGCGACGATAAAGTCAAAGGCGATCGCTACAATGCCCAACTCATGGCATCGATCGATTCAGAGAAGGATTGAGATATCCGCTTGCCGTTCCGTATCGGGGGCCTCCACTGATACCGGTCCGGCCTGCTGTTAACAGGCGTTCCCAGACGCTGATTGCCCGATTCCGGCAGGAAATGGGCAAATATGCCCCCCTGGTTAGCGGGAAATGGAAAAAGTCGCTTGTTTTTCTGTTGAGTTTTCAATAGAGTGCGACACATTGCAGTGTTCTTGTAGTTTTTCGGCAGTTATCCTCTCGCAGTTCGTGGCAGATTCTTCCGTAAGCGCTTGGCAAGCGTCTGCATATCAACGATCAATTTTTACAGAGGTTAGCATCATGGCTACAGGTACAGTTAAGTGGTTCAGCGACGAAAAGGGTTTCGGATTCATTACCCCGACCGACGGTTCCAAGGACGTATTCGTTCATCACAGCGCCATTCAGGGCAATGGCTTCAAGTCATTGGCTGAAGGCCAGACCGTCTCCTTCGACGTTGAGCAGGGCCAGAAAGGCCCCAGCGCGACTAACGTCGTCGCCCAGTAATACGGGATTCGGATGCTTGGCATCCGCGAAAAGCCCCGCCATCCGGCGGGGCTTTTTTTTGGCTTCTTTATACTGTCTGGCGGCTTTGTCCGACCCCAATTGCCGCCCTCCTGGCGGACTACCGCCATAGCCGACCGAATATCCTGCCTGCTCAAAGCGGTTATCGCTGCAATTCTGCCAAGCTCTGGTAAACTCAAGGAGAGTAAAAACCGCCTACCCGCTATCATCAGGACAGAATAGACATGTTCAGCACGGAATTTCTTCTTTCATCGCTGATTATCGTAATGCTGCCGGGGACCGGCGTTATCTACACCGTCTCCACCGGGCTGTTTACCGGTCGCCGCGCCAGTGTGGCGGCGGCCATTGGCTGCACCTTCGGTTGCGTTCCTCATCTGTTGATCAGCATCCTGGGGCTTTCAGCACTGTTGCACCTCAGCGCGGAGGCGTTCCAGATACTCAAATATCTCGGTGCGGCCTATTTGCTCTACTTGGCCTGGGGCATGTGGCGCGAGAACGGCCGTTTGACGATTGACGAAAAGCGTTGCCAACAGGGTATGCAGGCTGTCGCGATCAAGGGATTCCTGATCAATATTCTCAACCCCAAACTCTCCATGTTTTTCCTTGCTTTTATGCCGCAGTTTGTCCCCTTGGGTTCTCCGACGCCGGTGCTGCATCTGACGCTGTTAAGCGTCATCTTTATGCTTATTACTCTGGTGGTGTTCCTGCTTTACGCTCTGTTCGCCGGTACGGTGCGCGACTATGTGGTCGGTTCTCCGCATATCCTGAACCGGCTGCAACGGGGATTTGCCGTCGCCTTTGCTGCCCTGGGCGCCAAGTTGGCCATGGCGGAACGGTAGCCATCATGTACTACTTTGCCTACGGCTCAAACCTGTCCAGTCGGCGGTTGCGACAACGACTCAGCTCGGCACGGCCGGTCTCAATGGCAAGGCTACAGAATCACAAGTTGTGCTGGCATAAACAGGGGCGTGATGGTTCGGGAAAATGTGATGCGGCCCATACCGGAGACGCCAGCCATGAAGTAATAGGTGTGGTCTATTCAATGGCGGCACAGGAACGTCCGTTACTGGATCGGTATGAAGGGGTCGGTGTCGGCTACGAAGCGGTGGAAATCCGTCCGGTCCTCGATACGGGTAAGTATGTGCAAGCATTCACTTACCGGGCCACGCTGATTGACGCCTCGGCCATGCCTTTCCGTTGGTATAAAATTCATGTGTTGCAGGGTGCTTACGAGCACAATCTGCCCAGCGAATATATTGCACAATTGGAAGCGGTGCCGACGCTGGAAGATCCGGATCGGGAACGGCACCAACGGGAGTTACTGGTTTACGGGGATGAAATCTTACGTTGAGGATTGGGGCGTAAGAGGGGCAACGCCAACGGGCCTTGCCTTATGTTGGTTGCCGATTTTCCAGCCATCTGCAGGGTAGTTCATTTTCTGCACAAATTTATCTGCATAACAGATCCCAGCCTGAATGAAATAAGGTGGCGATCAAAATTGAACAATGGATGTCAGAGGTTTTATCCTCACCAAGGAGTCAATCGATGAATAACAGTTCCCTCGGTAAATTAATCCTGCGTCTGTCCGTGGCGGGTCTGATGTTGTTTCATGGTGTTGCCAAGCTGATAAACCCGGGTTCACTGAGCTGGATCGGCGACATGATTGCCGGATACGGCATGCCATCGTTCCTGGCCTATGGCGTGCTTATCGGTGAGGTGGTTGCCCCCGTGATGGCAATTATCGGCTGGCAGACGCGTCTGGCCGGTCTGCTCATGGCCGGCAACATGTTGGTCGCGATCCTGCTGGTGCACAGCGGTCAATTGTTGATGCTAACGAAACAAGGCGGTTGGCAACTTGAGTTGCAGGGTCTGTATCTGTTCGGTGCGCTGGCGATCGTCTTCCTGGGCAGCGGGCGCATGGCCGTCAGGCCCGACTGATAGCGTCGTCTTGTTGAATGTGATGCACGCTGCGCTACGGGAATTAGTGGCTCCGTGAAGCCGAATGGGGATCGAGAATGCAAATAACTGACTTACCGTTCGGTACAACAAACTGGTCTGAGATAGAACGAACAGAGCATACGGGTGAACGTGGTGTGGCGTATTGGCAAACCCGACACTTTGGCGATATCCGTGTGCGGATGGTCGAATATACCGCCGGTTATCTGGCCGACCATTGGTGCAGTAAAGGCCATATCCTGTTTTGCCTGGAAGGTGAGTTGCATACCCAACTGGAAGATGGCCGCGAATTTGTACTCACACCGGGCATGAGCTATCAAGTGGCTGATAATGCTGAAGCACATCGTTCATACACGGCTTCAGGCGCCAAACTGTTTGTGGTCGATTAATAACGGGCTTATTGCTTTGGGTATATCAAGAGGAAAGCACAATGGGCTATGAACGTCATGGTTTGTCCATCGGTATAGCGAGGATTGCTGATCGCTTTTACTTGACCTTAAAGGCTCAAGGAAGGCTAACTCATAACGACTATGAAACAATGACGCCTATGATCGACTCAGCACTGGCGGAAGTGAAAGAACCGAAAATAAAAGCACTGATAGACGGAACAGAATTAGAGGGGTGGGAGCCAAGAGCCGCATGGGATGATTTCAAGCTTGGATTAAAGCACGGTAATGAGTTTGAAAAAATTGCCATTTACGGCAATAAGGATTGGCAAAAGTTAGCCGCAAAAATTGGAGAGTGGTTTTTAAGCGGTGAAGTTAAATACTTCAATAGTTATAGCGATGCTATTACTTGGCTGAATGAATGATGTATTAAGACCAATTCGCCTGGATGTAAAAAAGCACCGCCACCTTCGTTGTACTGCCTTTTGTCACCCGTGATTTGCAGCGTTATGCGCTTCATTTACACATACATGGCCGGTGTTTCCATTAAAAATGGTTATATTTTTTACGATGTGGGTGGAACATTACTAGAACAGTTGTTCAGAAATGTGCAGATGAGGTTCCCCACACTTACCGATAACGAGAGAAAGAAAACCCATGAAAGAGACGCTAAAACCGGGCATTGTCTACGAACATAAATTTGTTATTCCACAGACCAAGACGGTGCCTTCCCTGTATCCGGAGTCGGAGGAGTTTCTGGCCATGCCGGAGGTGTTTGCCACCGGTTATCTGGTAGGCTTCCTGGAGTGGGCCTGCATCAAGGCGATTAATCCGCACCTGGACTGGCCGCAGGAGCAGACCGTCGGCACCCACATCAATGTCAGTCACGAGGCGGCGACCCCGCCGGGCCTGGAAGTGACCGCCAAGGTGCGCTTGGAAAAGGTAGAGGGAAAAAAGCTGTCGTTTACCGTGGAAGCTCACGACGGTGTGGACTTGATATCCCGTGGGGAGCATGAACGCTTCATTATCAATAAAGAAAAATTTGATACGCGTATCGCGCAGAAAAGGCCTTAATAAGCTTACGATAAGCCAAGGAAGCGCTGACGGAGGGGGACGCCATACGGCGATTCCTGCTCATCACGAAACCTGGTCGTAATGAATCAGGTTATGAAACAGCACCGGTGCTTGTGAGCGGTTGCGATAGCCGTGGGGTTGGTCGGCGGCAAAGCGCACCGCCTTGCCGGGCGTCAAGGCTACCCATTCGCCATTGATCAGCAACTCCATTTCGCCCTCCACCACGACCACATGTTCGGTAACTCCTGCGTCATGAGGCGCAGAGAGGCGTTCGTAGCCGGGTAACAGGGTCAGCTCATACAGTTCAAAGCCAAAGCGCGCTTCATAGGGGAAAAGGGTGGCTACCAGCATGCCGTCACTGGCCGGCTGTTGGCGCAAATTAGCCGCCACCCGAATGACGGTGGCGGACGCTTCTTTTGGCGTCGGTTCGATAAAGGTCGATAGCGGCGTGTGGAAGCCACTGGCTATTTTCCACAGGGTGGCTACCGTCGGACTCGATTCACCCCGCTCGATCTGCCCAAGCATCGCTTTACTCACTCCGGTTTCCTTGGCGGCGCGATCGAGACTCCAACCGCGATCCTGGCGAAGCTGCTTCAGTGTCTGTGCGAGATAGCGGTTTGGTTCCTGCATGGGTTCCCAGGTGTTCTTTCTTTTTATCGGTGGTGTTTTCTCTTGTGCGTTATAACGTACAAGTGGTATGGTCGTCCAGGACGTGCGTTATAGCGCACATCTTGCCTGACTGAAATGCCACCCTAGTTGGTGGGTGCGAGGATAAGCCGATGCTGAAATCTTTTTTCACCCTCACCCATCTGACCACCGGCTTTATCGCGGTGCTGGTGGGCTTCAGCAGTTCCGCGGTCATTATCTTCCAGGCGGCCAGCAGCGCGGGTGCCACGCCGGCCGAGATCAGCTCCTGGCTCTGGGCGCTGGGGCTGGGTATGAGCTTCACCACCATCGGCCTGTCGCTCTACTACCGGACGCCGGTTCTCACCGCCTGGTCGACGCCCGGCGCCGCCCTGCTGGTGAGTGGGCTCTCCGGCTTTTCGCTGAATCAAGCCGTCGGGATCTTTCTGTTTTCCTCTCTCCTGATCACCCTGTGCGGCATCACCGGCTGGTTTCAGCTCATGATGCGCTATGTGCCTCGCTCACTCGCCTCGGCCATGTTGGCCGGGGTGCTGCTGCAGTTCGGCATGAATCTGTTTGTGGTGCTGGAGTCCCGTTTTCTGCTGGTTGGGGCGATGCTGTTGGTGTATCTGTTTGTCCGGCATACCTGGCCCCGTTATGTGGTCCCCCTGGCCTTGCTACTGGGGCTGGGGGTGGCTTATGCCCAGGGATCATTGCAGCTTGATAGTTTGACCTGGGAGCTCTCCCGGCCGGTCTGGGTGACGCCGGAATTTTCCCTATCGGCCCTGATGGGTGTCGGGCTCCCGCTGTTTATTGTCACCATGGCTTCGCAGAACGTGCCGGGCATTGCGGTGTTGCGCGCCAACGGTTACCAAACTCCGGCGTCGCCCCTGATCAGCTTGACCGGATTGACCGGCATACTGCTGGCGCCTTTCGGTGGATTTGCCTTTAATCTGGCGGCGATCACCGCGGCGACCTGCATGGGTGAAGAGGCGGATCGAGATCCGAAAAAACGCTATCTGGCAGCCATCTGGGCGGGTGTTTTTTATCTGCTTATCGGGCTGTTCGGTGCCACCGTGGCGGCACTGTTCGCCGCGTTTCCGTCGGAGTTGATCATGGCTATCGCCGGACTGGCTCTGTTGGGTACCATCGGCAATAGCCTGGCGCAGTCGTTAACCGAGTCCGATGAGCGGGAAGCGGCTCTGCTGACATTTCTGACCACCGCCTCCGGCATGACCCTGCTTGGCATCGGTAGTGCCTTCTGGGGGTTGCTGATCGGTCTGGCGGCGCATCATCTGCAGCAACGGAAGCAGCGCAAGAGCCGACTCGAAAATTCGGCGTAGATGGCGATCGGTGTCGGTTCAGGGCCGACACAGGGGCCCGTTCATACGGATGTTTTCACTCAACGATGATCCCGTAGGGACAACTCACTGTGCTTGCCCGAATGGCCTCCCGGACTCCGGTCAATCAGCGTGGCGACTTGTCCAGCCAACTGAGCGCCAACCCTGCCCACAGGGAGAGCGGTTGCGTTTTTGGCAACGCCAGTGCCTCCGCGCGGGTCAGTACCCGCGGTCGGATATCCTCGTCTTCATGGGCCAGACCGTGGAGCCCGTCGACGGCTTCGGCATCCACGGTGGCACAGTAGAGATGTACCTGTTCGCTGGATAGATGGGGGGCGGTCAGATAGGTGCCGATCGGTTCGATCGATTTCGGCGTCAACCCTGACTCCTCGGCGATTTCCCGCGTTATCGTCTCCAGCGGCGACTGTCCGGCCTCGATGCGACCGGCCACAATGTCCACCAGCCAGGGAGAAATGCCGGCAACGTGCGCGCCGGCCCGGTACTGTTCCACCAGCACGACCTTGTCGGCTATCGGGTCGTAGAGCAGGGCGGCCGCCACATCGCTGCGATGCAGGACTTCGCGCACCAGTGGACCGCAGCTGCCGCCGTCGAAGCGGTCATGTTTTAGGGTTAGACACTGAAGTTCAAAAAAGCCTGTATAGGCATGATGGGTATCAATGATCTGCGCTTTCAGCTCTCTGTTTGCCATGATGTCATTGTGGATGAACTCAGATAGGAGCGCTACCCGGGGATAGGCAAGAAAATTCACCTGGTATTCGGGATGTGGATGACTCGTGACAGGGTGTTTCCTCTCCTTTGCTGTATGCTCCGAACCGATTTACTTTTACTCCCGGCGGCGCTGGCATAGAATGACCAACGCTGCGCTTCCCTATGGGTAAACGGGGTGCAGCCAATAAAGTAACCGGGAGTAAGCAGATGCGGCTATTAACCTTTCGCAGCGGCGCGGGCACACACTGGGGGTTGAGCACCGCTGACGGTGTGCTGGATATTTCCGCCGCCCAGGAAGAGCTGGGCGGTGACAGCCAGCCGTTCGAACCTTCCTGCGACCGGCTTCCCGGATTGCGTGATTTACTGGAACGGGCGACTGGTCACGATGATCTGTTTTTCAATGAGGATGACCTGGATCTGGGCCCCTGTCTGCCGGTGGCCAACAAGATCATCTGCATCGGGCTCAACTACCGCCGCCACGCACGCGAAGCCAATATGTCCGAGCCGACAGCGCCAATCCTGTTTGCCAAGTACAACAACTGCCTGGCTTCGGCCTACGACAGCATCAATCTGCCGACCACCCGCTACCAGTATGACTATGAATCCGAACTGGCCGTGGTGATTGGCAAACAGGTCAAACGGGTCAGCACCGAAGAGGCGCTCGACTGCGTATTCGGATACTGTGTGGCCAACGACCTCAGCGAGCGCGAGCTGCAGATGAGCGCCGGCCAGTGGACCATCGGCAAAATGCTGGATGGCTTCCTGCCGGTCGGGCCTTATCTGGTCACCGCCGATGAAGTTGGTGACCCGCAAAACCTGGGTATCCGTTGCTGGGTCAATGGCGAGCTGCGTCAGGACTCCAACACCTCCGATATGATCTTCTCCGTGGCCGAGCTGATCAGTTACATCTCCTGTTACGCTACCTTGGAGCCGGGCGACATCATCGTTACCGGTACGCCGGAAGGCGTGATCCTGGGGATGGAAAACAAGGTTTGGCTTAAACCTGGTGATGAAGTGATCGTTGAGATCGATAAGCTCGGCCAGTTGCGCAACCGTCTGACCAGCACCGACAATTGATATTCCCCTAATCCGTTCCTAACCCTCTCCTTCGGAAGAGGGAGCAATCGGCTGCCGGGCTGATTGAAGGCGTTCTAGCGCGGCCATTAATCACCGGCTTCATTCGCTATACTGAGCGGCATTGGTCTGGGTACGCGAGTTTTTACCAGACACGCCGTGTCGCGATCAGGCGGTGGGAGACCAGAGTTGGTGCACGCGCAGGGCGTCATCCGCGCAGCCGTTGGATTCCAGTTGCTGTGGATAGAGATCGATCATCTCGGCTATAAAATCAGCAATGAACTGTTGTTGTTCCTTTGAACAGCTTTGTAAGAGGCGATTGTTTTCTCCGTCGTATTCCAGATGGATGAGCAATTGACAGAAATAAAACTCGTCGTTTACAGAACTGAGGCTGAGCCGGATAAATGCGGGCATATAATACTGCTTGCCCGCCTCACTGCAGAAGCAGATAGGATCCCAACCGGGGTTTCCCAATTCATCCAGACCGATATCATCCACGGTTGACCCCAGCAGCGTCTGGTCGTGTTCAAGACACTCATCACAATGCGTGAAGTTTGTGAAATGCTCCGGCTTTTCAATGTCAAATAGGCGTTTTGCCTGTTCTATCCAGTTCATGAGGTGATGGATGGGCAGATGATATGGGCTCGGTTTTGCTATCGGCTACCCCAGTGCCGCTGCATTTCATAATACAAAAAGGAGGCGGTCCAGGTAATCAGCACCAGGCCGGTCAAGGATTCCACGCCGGTTAAATAGCGCAAATGACCAATCGGTTGGATATCGCCAAACCCCAGGGTGGTGAACACGGTAAAGGAAAAATAGCCGCAATCCATCAAACTGCCGTCAAAGTTTCCGGTTAGACTCCCCCAATCATCCAGGTGGTTCATGTAAAAATAGGAGATGGCAAAAATCCAGATTTCTATGGCGTGGGCGATCAAGGCGCCAAAAACACCGAACACGATGCGGTAACGATGCTTGACCCGCATTTTGGGTACGTACAAGGTCAGGCGAAAAAGCAGTTCGTAATGGACGATGACGGAAAGTATAACGACTAAACTGTTTACTAGAAAAACGTGAATCATCTTTGTCCAGCCGGAATGTGTCATTCTCTAATGATGGGAATGCCTTCTTATATCAGGAATAGGGATGGTTAGGAATATTAATACGCGGTAACCCGCTCGGAATAAAAGTGATTGATAAACGGCTGTTTTGCGGCGATTCAGAAGGTATATCGCCGATTTAACTGGGATAGGGTGGTACAGATCAGACCGGCCAGCGCTGAAGTAACCCGGATACGCTGGCGGAAAATTGCTCAACCTGCCCACTGGATAGCTGCTCGCTTCTGTATAACGAAACCATCTCGAATCGACATTGGGGCGCGCAGGTACCGACAATAGCGGTTTTGAGTACCCGCTTAACCGGTTGTCGTAAAACCAGCCGGTCCACCCACCAGGGTGAGCCGAGGGAAGTGATCGCCAATATATGACGCAACTGGGTCAGTCGGGGCTTGATGGGACCGTATTCATCGGCATGGTCATAAGCGATACCTGGCGCCCATACCCGATCAAACCACCCTTTGAGAATGGCCGGAAAGCTGAACCACCAGGTGGGAAATACCAGTACGACAGCTTCCGCTTCAAGCAGCCGCTTGATCTGTGATGCCACTTGCTGTGAAGAGTAGGGCCCCGAATAATAGCTGTGCCGTTCCGCTTCCGTTAGGGCGCCGTCAAAATGCTGTGCATATAAATCTTCTAACTCCACCGTATGGCCCTTGTCTTGCAGCACAGCCGTCGCTTGTTGAGTGAGCGTGCTACACAAGCTTTCAGGGAGTGGGTGGGCTTTTACAATCAGGCATTTCATCTGGCGGTTGGTTATTCCTTATGTGGAACCTTTATTGGGCCGGGTATTCTATCCTGGACCTTTTACCCCGTCCTGTCTTCGAGGTCTTTGATGCGCTGCTCAAGTTTTTCCAGGTCAATTTTGTAGGCGGCGCCGGCAATGCCCTTTGGAATGGTACAAACAAGCTTTTCCCCTTGATACACGCGGATGCTGTTGAGGTCAAAACCAAAGCGGGGTTCAAAAGGATCTTTTTTTGTTTTCGTCTCACCACTCGACTTTAGCCCCTTGAATATGTCGGCTGTGGCAAAGGCGGTAGCCAAGATTGCCAAACTTACCGTCAATCGGTTCGCATCCGATTCTCCCAAAGCGACCCAGGCCAACGTGATGGCAAATATCGTCTCCAGGATCATAAAAACTCTTGGATAGTTTGACTTGATTTGAAACAGGACAACGCCGAAGGATAGAAACGATAAAGCAATCATCCATTTAATGGCGGGATTTGCCGTCCAGCCTTTTACCAAAGGCCACCAGCCTACAGTGCTCACCGATATAAAAATAGAGACCACAATGCTTAAAATGAACAGGGCCGACAGGGCAATGCTGATAATCAGAAGAATGGTGATGAACAGTGACCATGAATCTTCCTGCTCCCTGTTGTCGTCTGTTTCGGAAGTGGCTGTTTTTGACATTTTGGGTAAACCTCCAAATCTGCTTGGTTTCGTCAAATCATTATCTGTTGATGTGATTATGTAAAGGAGCTAGTCGTACGTGGGGTGGGTCCGTAAACCCCAACAGGATTCTGCCAGAGGTTCTTCATAACTCTGCAAAGTTAGGATCATCTTGGCTCATTTGCCTATGCTAAATTTTATTACAGATGGAGTGACTCGGTATGTGGCGTTATAAAACCATAAGTATCTCCTTTTTATTGGGAAGGCAGTAGATAAGGCATCTTGGGCTTCCGCCACACTTTGTCTTGATATAAAGATGATAGGAATAAAGACAGGAGGGTGCGGTTATGGCAGACAAAGGATTAAAACGTTATCCACCCTCTGTACGGGGCATGAACTTCTTTAATGGCGATAAAAATCTGCTGCGTTTTCTCGAACGCCGGGTTCCGCATACATTAAAGCGACAAAAAGCGGTTTTAAAGGCGTTGGGCCGGTTTGCCGGGGGAGAGCTTGATGAGCAGGCCCAGGAAAGCGATGCACACTATCCGGCGACATTGAACAATGAGCTGGTTGACCCGATCCGGCCGGATGAGCGGTGTGGAAAGGTTGTCATAAATAGGCGTTATGAAGATTGCCAGCAGGAGCTCTATCACCAAGGCACGATCTACGAATGCTTTAAAAGCCGAAACCGTGAATCCCATATTCTGCCTTTTGTAACGCAATACCTGGTATCACAGTCCGATATATCCACGGGCTGTCCCTATGCGATGACCCATCCGGTGGCGTACGTGATCCATCGTTACGCAGCAAAAGATGTGAAGAATAAATTCCTGAAAGAAATCATACGTACCGACGGGCAGGCCAAGGTCGGTGGAACATGGGCGACCGAGAAGCACAGCGGCAGCGATATCGGCGCTTCGGAAACCCGGGCAATTACAGCCGAGGATGGCACGATCCGGCTTTACGGGCTGAAATGGTTTACCAGCGCGATAGGTTTTAAAAGTTTTCTGACGATTGCAACAGCACGGCCGGATGGTGCGGTAGAAGGCGGCAAGGGGCTTGGCCTTTATCTGGTGCCCAGCCATATCGATGATGACTGGGAAATCCCGAATCATTACAATGTCCGCTATCTGAAGGATAAGCTCGGTACCAAGGGATTGCCGACGGGCGAAACGGAATTGCAAGGCACGCTTGCCCGGGAACTTGTCCTGCCACCGAACGGCTTGCGGGTGATGATGGAGGCGCTGGGTTGCTCGCGTGTCCACAATGCCATGGCGGCGGCCGGTGTGATGCGACGGTCGCTCAATGAAACTCTCTGCTGGACGTCAAACCGGGAAACTTTCGATAAAAAACTGATTGAACGGCCGATGGTGCAGAAGCGCATCCTCGAAATAGCTACCGAATCGATGGCGGGTTTTGCCTTGGCGTCCGAGGCGGCGCACAGTTTTGACCAAGCAACACAGGATGACAACGTCAAAACCTGGATGCGGATGGTGACGGCACTTGCCAAATTCAAAACGGCGGAGCAGGCCGTGTGGTGTGCGGAGAAGGCGCTGGCTCTGGGCGGGGGCAATGCCTATACGAAAGATTTTCCAATTGAACGTATTTTACGTGACGCCCATGTGCTTCCGGTATGGGAAGGACCGGAACAGATACAGGCGCTGGAACTGATGCGGATGGTAGCCGGGCGTGAAGACGGCGCCGCTGTTTTTATTGCCAAACTGAGAGATATCGAACACGCCTTGCCCGCCGTCATGAAAGCGGATGCGCAACGCTTATCGCGTCAGATCATGAATTGTAAAGGACGTCTGAGTACCCTTAAAAAGCAGCCGCAGAAGATGGAACTTGTGGCTGATGATTTTCTGCATCAAATGGCGGACACTTTGGCGTATGGCCTGTTATGTGCGGAAGCGGTGTGGGAACTGGAAAGCTATAATGATCGTACCAAACTCCTTTATGCTCGTCATTATTATGGTCGCACCCTGGCCCATGAGCGCCCATTTTTTAATATGACGGAATTGCATGAAAACTTTACTAATGTGGTGAACGGAATACCGGTCAGTTCGTAGGTTGGGATGAGGCACGAGTCCCAACATCAGGAGGCACTGTTCAGCCCCCTATGTTGGGTTCGTTACTTACCCTAACCTACAGCCCGCCATATCCAACAATCACTTGTGCTCCCCGTTATCGTTTCCCACCCATAATTGATCCCAGTACCCCGCGAATAATCTGTCGCCCGATGGTGCTGCCCACCGCTCTGGCGGCGCTTTTGAAGAAGGATTCCATGACGGTCTGGCGTCCCCGGCCACTGCTTTTCTGGGCCTTGTCGAGCTCTTTCTGACGCGCCTGTTCCACTTCGGCGGCTTTTTGCTCTTCAGCCTGTTTGGCCGCACGTTCGGTGAGTATTTCCTGTGCCGAGCGGCGGTCTACGGCTTGTTCGTAAATACCGGCGACCAGTGAGCCCGCCATGAGGGTTTGACGCAGGGGTTTTGCGATGGGACCGATCTGGCTCTCCGGTGGGCGGATCAACGTACGTTCGACGATCTGTGGGCGTCCCTTGGCATCCAGGGTGGAGACCAGCGCTTCGCCCAGGCCCAGTTCGCTGATTACCTGTTCGGTATCCAGTGCCGGGTTGTCGCGGAAGGTTTGGGCGGCGGCGCGTAGCGCCTTCTGGTCCTTGGCCGTGTAGGCGCGCAGGGCGTGTTGGATGCGGTTGCCGAGCTGACCCAGCACCGTGTCCGGGATGTCCAGCGGGTTCTGGGTGACGAAGTAGACACCGACCCCCTTGGAGCGGATCAGCCGCACCACCTGTTCGATCTTGTCCAGTAGCGCTTCCGGCGCATCGTCAAACATCAAGTGCGCCTCGTCGAAGAACAGCACCAGTTTCGGTTTTTCCCGGTCGCCCACTTCGGGCAGCTGTTCGAACAGCTCTGACAGCAGCCAAAACAGGAAGGTGCTGTAGAGTTGCGGCGCGTTCATCAACTGATCGGCGGCGAGGATGTTGATGATGCCCAGCCCATTCTCGTCGGTCTGCAGCAGGTCGGCCAGATTGAGGGCCGGTTCGCCAAACAGTTGGGTGCCGCCCTGGTCCTCCAGGCTGATCAGGCGACGCTGGATGGCGCCGACACTGGCGGCCGAGACATTGCCGTAAAGGGTGCGGAATTCGGCGGCGTTTTCCGCCACGAACTGCAGGATGGCGCGCAGGTCTTTGATATCCAGCAGCAGCCAGCCGTTCTCGTCGGCGACGCGGAATACCAGCGCCAGTACGCCCTGTTGGGTATCGTTAAGATTGAGCAGACGCGCCAGCAGCAGCGGTCCCATTTCTGAGATGGTGGTGCGCACCGGGTGACCCTGTTTGCCGTAGATGTCCCAGAAGGTGACCGGGAAGCCGCGGAAGCTGAAATCGTCCAGCGGCATGCGGTCGAGCCTTTCCTGGACCTTCGGATGGGGTTTGCCGGGTTGGCTGAGCCCGGAGAGGTCGCCCTTCACATCGGCCAGGAATACCGGCACACCGAGTCGGCTGAAGGATTCGGCCAAGCCCTGCAAGGTCACGGTTTTGCCGGTACCGGTGGCGCCGGCAATCAGTCCGTGTCGATTGGCCATTTTTGGCAGCAGGCCGACGTCTTTATCGCTGCAACCGAGATAGATCATCTGTTCCACGATGGGTGCTCCTTCTCCGTTTTTGACTCATACCTGACTACCAGAATCCGCATGGGCATAGAAATGTGTTCATCCGAACGGGTTTGTTATTAACCCCGGGCAGACACGGGGGTCTGCCCCTACCATCCAGTTTAAAAACATTCGCATTGCAAGGGGCAACCCCTGTGGTTGTCCGTTTTATCGGTGGTTATCCGCGTGGGCACAAAAAACATGCCCACCCTCCCAGGCTGTGCCATATCGAATTGCGATTATTAACCCTGGCCCAGCGCAATAGTTGTTGAACCAATAATATTTGCGTCCATTCGCGGCTATTTGCTCACTGTTCCAGCAACTGGCTACCAGCCGCCACCGCCGCCACCGCCTCCGCCACCACCGGAAGAGCCACCGCCGCCGCTGCCGGACGACGAGCCCGGCGCGTGGGAGGAGGATGAGATGGCCGAGCTCATGGCGCTGCCGACGGCGCTGCTGAAGCCGGTCAAGTTATGGCTGTTCCAACTTCTACCGCTATACCAGGCTGGGTGATAAGTGCGACCATCCTCTCCAGCGGCGGCCAGCACCTGGCTGAAGCGCTCCGCCCACGGCTGTTCGACCCCCAGCGCCAAGGCGTAGGGGAGATAAGCTTCGAACAGCTCCGGGGTTTTGTCCGGCGGATGCTTGAAGTTCAGCTCCTCCTGTTCGGCCACGCTGAGATACTGTTTGAATCCCTCCACCTTTTGCAACAGTTGCTGACCGGCCAGGGTCGGCGCCTTCAGCCACTCGTAAAACAGCACATTGATGGCGATAGCAAGCAGCAGCATCAGGGTAAAGGGGAGTGAGATGGCAAAGGTGAGCATGCCGATACCAAATGCCTCACCGGCAAAGAAGGGCAGGGCAAACAGACTGCTGCCGATCGCCTTGGCGTAGCTGCCGACACCGCTACCGCGCGCATCGCGCCAGGATTGGTAGATGCCCACCGCCATCTTGAATACGGCGACACTCCAGATTGAGAGCCAGACCATCATGAAGCCGCCCATGATCAACTTGTCTTCGGATCCGACATTCCACAATCCGGCGCCGAGCAGTGCCAGGGTGATCAGCAGGCCCGGCACGATAAAGCCGCTGTTGGTGACGAAATAGGTCTTTTCATAATCCCTCTTCAACGAACTTTTGTGTGCCTCCAGCGCCTTGGCCATTTTTTGGTGATTGGTGTGGTGTAGTTTGATCTTGTGGTTGCCGCTGCCGAACAGGGCGCTGGCGATGGCTCCTTCGCCGGGTGCCAGCCTGGGCATCTTGCCGGTCTTTTCCAGGGTGAACTTGCCCGCTTTGTCCTCTTTGATCTTGAGGTAGCCGTTAACCGCCATGTTGACCACGGCGGCGCCGAAGGTTTGGTGGTCGTAACCCATCTGCTGGATGAAGCGCATGGCGGCGGGAGAGTAACCCTTGGGTGGGGTGTAGAGTGGGATGATGACGCCCATCTCCGGATCCCGGCCCACCCGGTACCAGATCGCCGTGAAGTAGGCCAGCAGCAACAGGATGCCGCCACCGGCGATCAGAAAGCCCCGGTTATCGTTGAGGAACCAGGTCAGGCGTTGTTGGGTGTCCGGTTCGATGACGTGTCCCTTTGGCCAACTGGTGACCAGGGTCAGTCCGTGGTGTATCGGCAGCGGCGCGGTGGTTTCGAACAGGGCGTCGCCGTTACTGTCTACCCGGGCGCTGTACTGTTGTCCCTGTGCGCCTTTGGGACCGGTATAGCCTTCTACCCGTATGGTATCGGTCGGCACGTCCGGCGGCAGGGTGACCCGGGCACCGGCCCGCTCGATAGGGAAGTCCCAGCCGTTGCCGGTAACATTCCAGTAGAGTTCGTCGTGGTCGGCGAAAAAGCCCAGTTGGCGATGGGTGCGATAGCGCAGCGTATAGCGATATTCTCCCGGTTTCAGGAAGACGTTCTTGCTGCCGGCGTAGATACGGATGCCGTTGCTTTGCGCTTCGGTATGGAAGGGTTCGGTGTGGCCGTCACGGCGCACCTCCAACAGTTCAAAATCGACCTTATAGTGATTGCCCAGCCGGTCTTTGTAGTCGGTGGGAAAGTCGCGAAAAATGCCGCGTTTGATTTTATTGCCTTCGGCGCGCACCTGGATCTGCTCTTCCACCACCAGGCTGCCGTCGTGTTGAACCTGGATATCGCTGAAGTAGTCGAGTATGCGTTCCTGGGCGAACCCGGGAGTGGTCAGGGGCAGCAACAGTGTCAGGCAAAAGATCAGTCTCGGCACTAGCGTATCTCCGGAGGGTCGACTTCCACGGCGCTTTCCAACTCAAAAAAGGCGGCGGGCCGGAAGCGTAAGCCGCGGGCGATTAGCAGGTCGGGGAAAGAGTCGATGCGTACATTCAGGTTGCGTACCGCCCCGTTGTAATAGCGGCGCGCATACTGGATATGGTTTTCCACATCGCTGAGCTGGCGCAGCAGATCCAGATATTGTTCGCCGGCCTTGAGGTCGGGATAGGCTTCGGCGATCAGCAGCAGGGAGCGGACCTGCTCGCTGATATCGCTCTCCAGCCGTTGCCGTTCACCCGGCGTGGCGGTGGCCGCGGCGGCGCTGCGCAGGTGGGTGATGTGGTTCTGGGTGGATTGTTCGTAGTCGGCGTAGGCCTTCACCGCCTCCACCAGTTTGGGGATCAGGTCATGACGCCGTTTCAACTGCACGTCGATGTCGCTCCAGGCCGCCAGCACCCGGTTTTTATCCCTGACCAGTTTGTTGTAGATGATGATTGCCCAGACAACGAGGGGCAACAGCAGCAACAGCATGATTTCCATCGCGCCTGTGGTCCTCTGTTTTTATCCTTGTTCTGTCCGGTGGCGACCGGCGATGGATTCCAGTGTGCGTGCTCCCCGGCGGGATTTCAAATTTTTCTTTCCGGGGTTCGGTTTAACGCTGCACGATCCCTGTAGGAGGCCCGCCCCGGGCCTAATTTGCGGGTGTGTGCGTGCCGGTGATCAGCTGAATTGCAGTTCGAAGCCGCGCCCCGCCAGTTGCTTGGCCTCTTGCTCCAGCTCCGCGTGCGGCAGGGTGTGGGTGGTGAGCCAGTGTTCCGGGAAGGTGAGCTTCAGACGGTTATCGGCGGCCTGGATGGCGACCTTCACCAGGGTGGTGGCGGAGCGTGCCCGGTGCAACAGTACCGATAGGCGCAGCAGGATGCAGAGACGCATGGTGGGCAGGGAGATATCCTGCGGTAGATCGCTGAATACATCGAAGGGAAATTTGCGTCGATGGCCGCGAATCAGTGCCGACAGCACCCGTTGTTCCTGGCGGGAAAAACCCTGCATATCGGAGTTGGCGATCAGGTAGGCACCGTGCTTGTGGAATTGGCTGTGGGAAACGGTCAGGCCGATCTCGTGCAGGCGGGTGGCCCAGCAGAGCATGTCGATATACTCGCCGTCACGCAGCTGCCAGTCATCAGCCGCCTGGGAGAACAGGTCGCGGGCGGTGGATTCGACCCGACTGGCGTGTTCCATGTCGACATCATAACGGCGGCACAGGGCGCGAACGGTACTTTCCCGCACATCCTCGTACTGGGTACGACCGAGCATTTCGTAGATCAGGCCTTCCCGCAACGCCTTGTCGGATACCCTGAGCTGACCAATATTCAATGCCTTGAATACGGCACGTAGCACCGCCACGCCGCCGGCGAATACCGCTTTGCGTTCGCTGCTCAGGCCTTCCAGTTGGATGTTGTCCACATGGCCGGTGTCGATCAGGACGTCGCGCAGTTTTTTCAGCGACGGGTAGGTGATCCCCTCCTGCTCTTCGGTCCAGCCGGCGGCTTGTACCACTTTGTGGATGGCACGGATGGTGCCGGAGGCGCCGACCGCCACTTCCCAGCCGGCGCTACGGTATTCGTTCTTCACCGGCAGCATCTCCAGGGCACCGTTCAATTCGGCGGCGCGCATCGCCTCGGCGGTGATCCGGCCATCGCTGAAGTGCCAGCGAGTCATGTTGACACAGCCCATATGGATACTTTCGGTACGGCGCGGCTTAAAGCCGTCGCCGACGATCAGTTCGGTACTGCCGCCACCGATATCGATAACCAGTCTGCGCTCGTTGCCGGCGGCCAGGCCGTGGGCGACACCCAGGTAGACCAGACGCGCCTCTTCGCGGCCGGCGATGATCTCGATCGGGTGGCCCAGCACCGCCTCGGCCTCGGCCAGAAAGCGGGTGGAGTTGCGTACCTGGCGCAGGGCGCTGGTGCCGACGGCGCGCACGGCGCCGGGAGGCAGGGATTTAAGGCGCTGGCCGAACCGTTTCAGGCAGTCGAGGGCACGAACCTCGGTTTCCGGGGTTAACGCCTTGTTTTCCTGAAGTCCGGCACCCAGGCGGACCATCTCCCTCAGCCGGTCGACAACCTGGAAATTGCCGTTGTCCACCTTTACAACAATCATGTGGAAACTGTTGGAGCCCAAATCCACCGCCGCAACGGTATCCGAGAGATTGGCGATGTTGGTGATGTAACGCAGCATAAGACGGGCGCTTTATGACAAACGGGACCGGCATGCTACCACCGGGGCCGGCCGATTGAAACTGCCGTTTCGGCGGTGGTGGGGTGGGTCCGGGGACCTGTCCGTCACGGTCACACTACCACCGCGGTGGTCTGTCTGTCCCAGAGTGAACCGGGGTCATTTTTTCTGTCCCAGGCTGCGTAACTGTCTGGGGGGCAGCAGCCAGATCATTTCGGCCGATGCCGGTTTGGGACTCTCCTTGAATTGCAGCAGGCAGGCGGCACCCCGTTTGAGCTGCAGGAAGTTGAAATGGGAGCCGTTGGTATACCAGGAGATCAGCTCGGACAGGTCCGGTTCATGGCCGATCAATAGCACCGTGCTCTGGGGCGGCAGTTCGGCAAGCAGGCGGGTCAGCTTGGCGGGGTCCGATCCCGGATCGAGTTGCGGAATGGCCCGTCGGGTAGCCGCCGGATAGAGTTCGCCGATCAGGTCGGCGGTCTGGATCGATCGCTGCAGGGTGCTACTGAAGATATAGTCCGCAAGGGGTTCCACCCGCTTCAGCCCCTGACGGGACTGCTCGACCCGTTTGATACCCTTTTCCGTCAAAGGGCGAAGATTGTCGTCCGAACAGGTTTTGGCGAATGCGGTTCGGTCTTCAGCGATGGCGTGTCTGATAATGATGATTTTCATATCTGTTAGGTCGGTCAATCCGGTTGAACAGAGAAAACAGGTTAAACTATAAGACGGGCCTGATTCATTCGTTAAGCAGTATAGAGCTTGTTGATTTTACTGAGTTCCTACGCGGGTAGGAACGGCAACTGCGAACGAATCTGCACGCCTGTTTAAGCGTACACCGGTTTTCGGTGACATGGCAGCTGTTTGTCAGCTGCCGGTCGCTCATTGTATTGTCGGGGCGACGTGTTACGGTTTGACCATGACCCTTTTGTGATAACGGATAGAGCATGAATTTTTGCAGTCAGTGCGGTAGCACTATCGAAATCAGGATACCTGAAGGCGACAGTCGGGAGCGCCATGTCTGTACCCAATGCGGCGTCATCCATTATCAGAATCCCAACGTAGTGACCGGCTGTATTCCTGAATGGGAGGGCAAGGTGTTGCTTTGCCGACGGGCTATTGAACCACGCCTTGGCTACTGGACCCTGCCGGCTGGTTTTCTGGAGAATGGCGAGTCGACCCAGCAGGGGGCGTTGCGCGAAACCCTGGAGGAGGCCAATGCCCGGGTCGCCGTCGGGCCGCTCTATAGCCTGTTTAGCCTGCCCCACATCGACCAGATCTATATGCTGTTTCGCGGTCCGTTGCTGGACCTCGACTTTTCACCCGGTGACGAGAGCCTGGAGGTGAGACTGTTTGAAGAGGCCGAGATCCCCTGGGATGAACTGGCTTTTCAGGTGATGTCCGAAACACTCAAGTACTATTTCGAAGATCTGCGTAGCGGGACGTTCCGTTTACGCTCCGGGGTGATCGAACGGTTGCCGGGCGCGCAGCGGCGTTACCGCACCACGCTGCATGAATAGATGCTGTCAGGTCGGCGTATAAACCAGCCGTACATTGGTGGCGATCAGCCCATCATCCACATCGCTCTCTTTCAGGTAGAACTCCACAATGGTTTCCCGGATCATCAGCAAGTCTGGTGTCACCTCTTCTGCCAGTTCATTGATGTGACAGAAGACGCTCTCGTAGGGCGATTCCGGATCGCGCGGGTCGGTAATCCAAAGGTTGGGGGAGATATTGCGGATGAAGCGAAGAAAGCCGTAACCCTTGTCCGGGAACCACTTGGTACAGACGCCGCGTACACAGGAGCCGGGTTTGCCCCACTCGTTGCGCGGTTCATAGGAAAACGGCAACAAGTCCGGGATCAGGTAGCCGCGATAGAAGGCGTCAGCCTGTCGTTGTAACTGTTTGGAGACGTTTTTGAAGCCGAGCAATTCCACCCGGCAGCCGCGGTTCTGCAGGGCGGTGACCACCTGGAGGAAATCCCCGTCGCCGGTAACCAGTAGAATCAGGTCCAGGTTCTCCACCTGCAGCATGGCATCCACGGCCAGATCCAGATCGGCATTGGCCTTGGTGGTGACGTTGCCCTCTTCGTCGGTGTAGCGTTTGACATGCTTGACGATGATTTTCCAGCCGTAGTCCCGCACCATCTGCTGATAGATATTGGATTTTTTCGCGTAGTCGCTGTCGTCCCGTGCACGTTCCTGATCGAAGGCGAGGTAGGTGTTCAGGCGCAGCAAGGTGCCGCCATCGCGTGCGGCGAAACGGCGCAGAATGTCGTACCGTAACTGGTAGCCGCCGTTGAACTTGACGTTTTCCGCATCGACAAAAACACCGACTTTAAGCATTTCTGATTCCATGGTTTTCATTAAGGTATCAATATTCAGTTGTTAACAACACTGACGCATTCGACGCGGAAGGAGGCGTGGGGCTTGGCGCCGTCCATCAAACCTGATGGCAACGGATTGTCCTCTTTATCGCATTCTGGCTGTTCGTCTCTGTCGTTACCGATTACTGAATGGTTAAAATCTAAAGATTAAACGATCGAAGGAACCTTTGATTAAGTCAGGGTTTCCCAACAAGAAACCGCCATTACATCAGATCGGCAACGTCGGCTCAATTGCCGGCAGCGCCGCCGGTGGGATTGTGGAACTGGTCAACTGCTCTTCCAAGGCTTTCAGATACTGAATGATAATCCCCTGGGTGTTGTCGATGTTTTCGTACAGGATACCGTGGCGCTGCGAGTGGACAAACTCCAGATGTTTGGTGCGGCTGCTGATCTTGTCATAAACCCGATTGGCGCTGTCCGGTACCACCACCGGATCTTCATCGCCCTGCACAATCAGCGCGGGACAGTGCACATCCGGCAGACGTTTCACCAGTTGGTTGACCATCAGGCGCAGTTCGAACAGGGAGTGTACCGGCATGGTGCTGTAGTTGATATCAGGGTGCTCCGTGTCGTTGGGGCGGAACGGCATAATCCCTTCGTAGGCCCGCAGCCAGCTCACCAGTTTGTTGGCGTGATGTACCAGCGGTACGAAGATCATATTTTTATTGCGGAATTTTACCGGTGTGGAGATAGCCACCACACCGGCCAGCCCATCCGGTTGCTCCGCCGCCTGTAACAGCGACAGGGCGCCCCCGGTGGAGAAACCGACCAGGCAGATGTCTTCGCAATAGTGTTGCATGATATGGCAGGCCCGCTGTACCGATGCCAACCAATCTTTCCAACTGCGCTCACGCAGATCCCAGGGTGACGTGGCGTGACCCTTGAGACGCGGACCGATGACGGCAAACCCCAGATGACTCAATTTATCCGCAAACAGCTTGACCTCCGCCGGTGAGGCAAGAAAACCGTGTACCAACACAATGCCCAGGCGGTTCCGGTTCTCCGGTAGGATCAGGAACGGTTCTCCGCTTTGGGTGGCCGTCTCTTTGCTGTTCAACTCTTGGTGACGGGGTTTGGAAAAGCGTTGCTTGTCCCAGCGGTATCCGATCCGCTCGTCATCAAACAGGTGGGCGGCGAGTTCCACCGGTGTGGTAGTTTGTGCGTGTTTAATGACGTGGCCGATCAACTCGTTAATGCTGGAGATCGGGCGCGCTTCATTGGCGTAAACCTCGATCATGTTCTCCAGGCGGATCGAGTCAAACTCATGCTCCTCACACAGCTTGGGCATAAACAGATAGTGGTCGCCTTCGTGCTCAATCAACTCCAGTTGTGCCGCCGTCAGGAAGAACTGATCGAGGCCGGCACAGCGGCCCGTCATCAGTTCCCCATAATTGTCGGGATCCATGAGGCTGCGTTGCAGATTGACCTTTGGTAACTGCTGTACCGCTTTGACCGCCAGGTAGAGCATGCGGTGAAACAGGTCTACATTGATCGCCTGTTGCCCTCGCTCAAGCAGTTGATAAATGATGAGCGCAGCCAAGTGACTCAGGTTGATGGTCACCTCGTTATAGATCGCCTTCATATAGTCGTTGCGCAGGCGTAGGGCGTTCTGGCGAAGGCGGCTGGTGAGCAGGCGATATTTCAGGCTCTGCTGTGAGGTATCCCGGTTCAGCAACTCATCCAGTGATTGCATGTCCGGGGCCAACTGTTTGACGATCGGCCTGACCCACCAACTCCAGTAATCCCGGCTGTAAAGGATATCCCCCAGGTGGATATCCATATCGGTGTTTTTCAGCAGGATGTTGCCCTCGATTAGCAACTCTTCCGATAAGCGACGGCTGATGCCGCGATTGATCAGCTCAAAGCCGCTGTGCAGCAGATTGTCGCTGACGCGCATCGGGTAGAAGGTGATGTTTGCCGGTACGATGGTGGAGGGACGCGCTGCCGCCTGCTGCAGTGCATCTGCTGTCTCCATCTCCAGTTTCTGCACCCAGTGTTGGATCAGGGGTTGGTTGTCCTGTTCGAAGGCGAGCTGAATCGACTGCTTGAGGATATCCACCGCCAATGACAGTACGGCAGCGCCGGTGTGGTGTTTGCGTCGCTCCAGGGCGGTACGTGAGTAGATGCTGTAACCACCGCGCTTATCCTGGGAGCGGCGATCCTTCACCATGCCGCCTTCAGGAAAGATGATCACTTTGTAGCCGCGCAGGATCTCTTCTGCCAGATAGGGGATCAGCCGCGGATGGTTATGGGGAACTGCACCGACATTCAGCAGATAGTTGGACACGGCATCATCGCCGGTAAAGAACTCTCCGGACGCAATGGCGCGACAATAGGCCCCGGTCTCCTGATAGATCAGATATTGCGGAATGAACGTCTCAAAGCGGGCGAAATGATTGAACAGAAATATCTCGCCCTCGGCCACCTGCCCCCGGTCGTGATGCATCTTGATATTGACGCTTAACAGACGCTTGAGGGTGGAAAAGAGGCGCACCGACCATTGATAGGTGGAGATATTGATTTTTACTTCATCCTGCCGATCGGTCAAATCGGTTCCCCCTGGTATTGCTGATGCGCCTTCAGGGCTTGCGGATAAAGGTTTAAGCCGTGCAAGGCAAGCGCTCCGTACTGTTTTATTGCAAAAAGTATAGGCCCTGACGGGGTCTCTGTCTGCTACTGATTCGGTCGTTCGCGCCATGGGGGCACCCGGATGCGGGCTGTCGTGCTAAGCCGTAGGAAGCGCAACATGTTATAGGGGAAGCATGACGTTCGGCGGTTTTGCTTAGGAGAGTAAGAAGTTAAAAACCGTCAGCGCACCAATAATTGGTCGAAACAAGTTGCCAGCCATGCTGGCGGCCCATCGCCCAAGGGATGGGTCAGGGGTTGGGTGAGGCGATATCCAGCAGTGGGGCGGCATCGATGGTTTCGGCATCCATCATGGTGGCGACATGCTGCAGGGCGGAGAGAATTTGGGTCTTTTCCCAATCCTCCAACGCTTCAAAGCGTTCGATGAATTTTTCATGCAGCAGCGGTGGCGTGGAGAGCAGTATAGCGCTCCCAGCCTCTGTCAGGCGCGCATTGACCACCCGTTTATCCACATTGCTGCGTACCCGCTCGGCCAGCTTTTTGTCCTCAAGGCGGTTGAGGATCGTGGTAACGGTCGCCTGACTGAGGGAGACATCGTCGGAAATCCGCTTAACCGTAACATCGCCCAGGGTATTGATGGCTCGCAATACCATTACCTGGGGAATGGTCAAGCCGCAGTTTTTCACCATGCGTTTGGATTGCAGGTCCGTTGCGCGAATGATGCGGCGCAGGGAGACGAGTACGTCGTGCCAGTACTGATTTTCGGCCATGAGTGGAGTCAGGTTGAATTTGCAGGGTGGAGGATTATAGCCAGTTTTCATCGTTCAACCAATTTCCGCCAAATAATTTGAACTCTAAACATTAGAAGTGTAATAATAGTCGATTAGAATAACCGTGAGAAGGGTCCAGGGCAGGATGTGCCGGACCTGGCCGCCTGCCGAGGTGGCCGTATCGGATGACAGGAGCAGGTTATATGTGTGGTTTTGCCGGGATCTATGCGCCCGGAATGCGTGAATCAAATGTGGCGCGGGTGGAGAGAATGACCCGCAGATTGACCCCGCGGGGTCCGGACGGAGAAGGGATCCTGACTCGCAATGGGTTGGCACTGGGACACCGTCGCCTGAAGGTGATCGATCTGTCCGAGCACGCCCAGCAACCCATGGTGGATGCCGAGTTGGGGCTGGATCTGGTGTTCAACGGCTGTATCTACAACTACCGTGAGTTACGCGAAGAGTTGCAGGGCCAGGGGTACCGCTTTTTCTCCCAGGGGGATACGGAGGTAGTACTCAAGGCTTATCACGCCTGGGGACGGGAGTGTGTCAAGCGCTTCAACGGCATGTTTGCCTTCGCCATCCATGAGCGGGATTCCGGACGCTTGGTGCTGGCCCGGGACCGTCTCGGCATCAAGCCCTGTTATATCGCCGCGACGAATGGACGCATTGCCTTCGCCTCCACCTTGCCGGCACTGTTGCAGGCCGGCGATATCGATACCGCTATCGACCCGGTGGCCCTCAACTACTACCTCAGTTTCCATGCCGTGGTACCGGCCCCCTTCACCCTGCTAAAAGGGGTGCGTAAGCTGCCGCCGGCCACGATCCATGTTTATGAACAGGATGGTTCGCATCATAGCGAGACCTACTGGCGCCTGCAGGTGGGTAGTCGTGAAGCGGACCAATCGGTGACGGCTGAAGAGTGGCAGTCGCGGGTCCTGGAATCGCTACGTCGCGCGGTGCGCCGTCGTATGGTGGCGGATGTGCCGGTAGGGGTGCTGCTCTCCGGCGGTGTGGATTCCAGTCTGATTGTCGGGCTGCTGGCGGAACAGGGCCAGACCGGCCTGAGCACATTCTCGGTGGGCTTTGAGGCGGCCGGCGGTGAGAACGGTGATGAGTTCCAGTACTCCGACCTGATCGCCGAACACTTCCAGACCGACCACCACAAAATCATGGTCCCCTCCAGCCGCTTGCTGGAGACCCTGCCTGAGACCTTCAGCGCCATGTCGGAGCCGATGGTCAGTTACGACAACATCGGCTTCTATCTGCTCTCCCATGAAGTGTCGAAACACCTCAAGGTGGTGCAGTCGGGGCAGGGTGCCGACGAGATATTTGGCGGTTACCACTGGTACCCGCCGTTACTGGAAAAAGGTGCGGGTGCGGCCGATTATGCCCGTCTGTTCATGGATCGCGACTTTGCCGAATACAGTCGCCTGGTGCAGTCCGAATATGTGCAGTCTGACTTTGCCCGTACTTTCATCGAACAGCAGTTTGCCGATGAGAACGGGGGGCTGGCGGTGGACAAGGCGTTGCAGCTCGATACCACGGTGATGCTGGTGGATGATCCGGTAAAACGGGTCGACAACATGACCATGGCCTGGGGTTTGGAGGCGCGGGTACCGTTCCTCGATCATGAACTGGTGGAACTGGCGGCCCGGGTGCCGGCTGAGCTGAAGGTGCGTGGTGAGGGCAAATGGGTGTTGAAAGAGGCGGCGCGCCAGGTGATTCCGCACCAGGTAATCGACCGACCCAAGGGTTATTTTCCGGTACCGGCGCTGAAGTATATTGAGGGTCCCTACCTGGACTTCGTGCGGGATGCGTTGAACGACAGCCGTGCCATCAATCGCGGCCTGTTCAATTACGATCAATTGACGAGTCTGCTGGATGATCCGAAAGCGCACATTACCCCGCTACGGGGATCCAAGCTGTGGCAGGTTGCCTTGTTGGAACTCTGGTTGCAGAGCCATCTTCTCTAGAGCACGGATCCATGAGCAAGCCAGAAAATGGAATCAACGGTAATTTGAATATTGAGCAGATGGGATCGCTCAAGCACTGGGGCGCCCCACCGAGCTCGATCGCCGATGAGCTGGACAAACAGGCGGTAGTGGATTGCGGATGGGGCCGTCTCATCTTCGGCCAGACCTTCCGCTCCAGCCTAAAGTTGGCCGACCAGTTACGTGATGAAAGTCTGGGCCGGCGCGACGTGGCGCTCTACAGTCGCGATCCCCAGGTGGTGGTATCCCGGGCTCCCCAGGAGCTGTTTATCGATCCTTCTCTCACTTACCGGTTGAATCTGGAGCGGGCCAATTTGGATGAGGTGCCAAGCCACGGAGTGGAGATCCGGCCGATTGCCGACACCACGGATGTGGAACAGGTCAACCGGATCTATAAGTCACGCTCCATGGTGCCGATGCGTGACGGTTTCTTCGATTACCAGCAACAGCATCCGGAGTTGCAGATCCTGCTGGCAGTGGAAAAAAGGGGCGGTGCCGTGATCGGTTGTGTCACCGGTGTGGACCACTATTTGACCTTTGAAGACCCGGATAACGGTTCCAGCCTTTGGGCCCTGGCAGTCGATCCCCAGTGTGTGCATGCCGGTGTCGGTGAAGCGTTGGTGATCGCCCTGGCCAATGCCTTCAAATCGGCCGGCCGATCCTTTATGGATTTGTCGGTCATGCACAACAATGAGCAGGCGATCCAGCTGTATGAAAAGCTTGGTTTTTTCCAGGTGCCGGTTTATTGCATCAAGACCAAGAACGCCATCAACGAGCAGCTTTATATCGGTCCGAAAAACGCTGAGAAGCTGAATGTTTATGCCCAGATCATTGTCGATGAGGCGTATCGGCGCGGCATTGTGGTGGATATTGTTGATGCCGCGGGCGGTTTTTTTGATCTGAGCCTTGGCGGTCGTACGGTCAGTTGTCGCGAGTCACTGACCGATCTCACCAGTGCCGTGGCCATGAGCCGTTGCGACGACAAGGCGGTTACCCGTCGCTATCTATCCCGGGCCGGCCTGCACGTGCCAGAGCAGCAGTTGCTGCAGGATGAGGCCGAGGCGCTGGCGTTTCTGCAGCGTCACCAACGTATCGTCATCAAACCGGCACGCGGTGAGCAGGGGGTCGGGGTCTGTGTCGATCTAAGTGACGCCGAAGAGGTAAAGGCGGCCTATGCATTGGCTTCGGGTTATTGTGAGCGGGTAGTGGGCGAACGTTTTGTCTCCGGCGATGATGTGCGGATCATTGTGATCCATGACGAAGTGGTGGCCGCCGCCGTGCGTCATCCCGCTTCGGTGGTGGGTGACGGTGTGCACAGCATCAATGATTTGATTCGCAAGCAGAGTCGGCGCCGGGCCGCTGCTACCCAGGGTGAGAGCGTGATTCCGCTGGACGATGAGACCCAGCGCTGCGTCTGCGACGCCGGGTTCACCCTAAAACAGGTGTTGCCAAAGGGGCACCACTTGAGGGTGCGCAAGACCGCCAATCTGCACACCGGCGGCACCATGCAGGATGTCACCGATCGTTTGCATCCGGAACTGGTCAAGGCCGCCGTCTGCGGCGCCCAGGTGCTGGATATGCCGTTGGTCGGGTTTGACTTTATCGTGCCGGATCTGGCGCGTCCGGAGTACGCCATTATCGAGGCCAATGAGCGGCCCGGCCTGGCCAATCACGAACCCCAACCCACCGCGGAGCGGCTATTGGATATGTTGTTTCCGCAGACCGCCCTGGCGCATCACAGGTGATGTTATGAAGGTACTGAATATCGACCGCAGCTATCTCCGCGACACCCTGTTGGAACTGTTGCAGGTGCCAAGCCCTACCGGTATGACCGACAGTGTGGTGCAGTTGGTGTGTCAAAAGCTGGAAGCGATGGGGGTGGAGTATGAGCTGACCCGGCGGGGTGCGATCCGCGCCAATCTATACGGACAGGTGCATTCACCCGACCGGGCCATTGCCGCCCATCTGGATACCCTGGGCGCTATGGTCAAAAATTTGAAGTCCAATGGACGGCTGGAAGTGGTTTCGGTCGGCACCTGGCCGGCCCGTTCGGCGGAAGGGGCGCGGGTGACCCTGTATACCGACAAGGGGACGCAGTATCGGGGGACGCTACTGCCGCTGAAGGCGTCCGGCCATGTGTTCGGCAAACAGGTGGATACCCAGGAGGCGAGCTGGCAAAACCTGGAGCTGCGTCTGGATGAACTGGTACACAACAAAAGTGATCTGGAGAACCTGGGCCTCTATCCGGGTGACATGATCTCCATCGATCCACAGCCGGAGTTTCTCGATAACGGCTTTTGGGTCTCCCGTTTTCTCGATGACAAGGCGGGTGTGGCCGCGGTGTTGGCGGCGGCCAAGGCCATCAGTGAAGCCAAGTTGCGGTTGCCGATGGATTGTCATCTGCTGTTCACCATCTCGGAGGAGACCGGGGTCGGGGCATCCCATATCCTGCACGGTGATGTGGCGGAACTGTTGGCGGTGGATAACGGTACTATCGCACCGGGACAGAACACCTCTGAATACGGCGTGACCATCGCCATGCAGGACTCCAGTGGCCCCTTCGATTGGTATCTGACGCGGCGCTTGATCTCCCTCTGCCAAACCTGTGGAATCGAGCATAGCCGCGACGTGTTCCGCTTTTACCGCAGCGATTCGGCCTCGGCTGTCGAGGCCGGTAACGATATCCGCACCGGATTGATCTGTTTCGCCCTGGATGCGTCGCACGGCCATGAGCGTACCCACGAGAAATCGGTGTTGGCGGTGGCCCGTCTGCTGGCCATGTACATGCAGAGCGACCAGTTGTTCGAGCGTGACGAACGGCCCCTCGGACCACTGGACGATTTCCCCGAAGATCCCCGCGACTGGGATGACGATCTCAGCCTGGATAAGTCGACAGCCGAATAACGGTTTGATCAAGGGAACACCAGAGCGGCTTGGCGGCGGAAACGGCAAACAGGCCATCCAGCCCCTTGCCCCTAGGTTGAATCTGAATCCATGATGCCCGGCGCGGCGTCGCACTCGGCCGCACGGCGCCGTAGCAGGCGCCGTTCCCGGTTGTTGGCGGTGAGCGAAGCGGCGTGGAGGAAGGCTTGTCGCGCCTCTTGCCAGCGTCCCAAGCGGAACAGCAGATCGCCCCGGACGCTGGGTAGCAGATGATAATCTTTCAAGGCGGCATCACCCGACAATTTTTCGATGATCTCCAGTCCGGCCAGGGGACCGAATGCCATGGCGATGGCCACCGCACGATTCAATTCGATGACCGGTGAAGGAGTCAATTGGGCCAGGGCATCGTAGAGGGCGGCAATCTTTTCCCAGTCTGTCTCCTCCGCGGAGGTGGCTTGGGCGTGGCAGGCGGCTATGGCGGCCTGCAGACTGTAGGGGCCGAGCGCCGGACCGGCGGACAAGGCCCGATCCAGCGCCGCCAGCCCGCGCCGGATCAGTAACGGATCCCAGCGGGTACGGTCCTGATCCGGCAGCAGGATCGGCTCCCCCTCCGGGTCTATCCGGGCATGGATGCGTGACGCCTGGATCTCCATCAGGGCGACCAAACCCTGTACCTCCGCCTCTTGCGGCATCAGACCGGCCAGAATACGGCCGAGACGTAGCGCCTCTTCACAGAGTGCCGGGCGCACCCAATTATCACCGGCCGTCGCCGCATAACCTTCGTTAAAGATCAGGTAAATCACCTCCAGTACCGAATTGAGCCGGCCGGCGAGTTCTTCGGCACGCGGCACTTCGAAGGGGACCTGGGCGGCGCTCAGGCTGCGCTTAGCCCGCACGATGCGTTGGGCGACGGTCGGTTCCGCTGCCAGAAAGGCGCGGGCGATCTCATTGGTGGTCAATCCCCCGAGCAGTCGCAGGGTGAGGGCTACCCGTGCTTCCGCGGCGAGCAGCGGATGACAGGCGGTAAAAATCAGCCGCAACAGGTTATCGCCGATATCGTCGTCCAGTGCCATGTCGATGGCTTCCTGAAAATCGTTGTGCGCGGCTTCGCGCTGGCTGTGCCATGCCTGTGCCAGTTGCCGGTGCTTACGTTCCAGCAGCGGGGTACGCCGCAACTGGTCGAGGGCGCGGTTTTTGGCCGTGGTGATCAGCCAGGCCGCCGGCTTGGCCGGGATCCCCTTCTCGGGCCAGTGTTCCAGTGCCGCGACCAGGGCATCCTGGGCGCACTCTTCGGCCAGGCCGATGTCCTGTGTCAGCCGTGCCACGACGGCGATCACCTTGGCGGCTTCGATACGCCAGACCGCCTCGATGGCACGTCGTGCATCTGTCCCGTCCACGTACACGCCTTAAGGCTGCACCAAGACCATCCAGGGAACGCCAAACCGGTCGGTCAGCATGCCGAATGCGGGTGAGAAAAAGGTCTCCGCCATCGGCATCTGTATCTCCCCCCCTTCGGCCAGTCGGTCGAATCGGCGTTGTGCGTCCTCGACCGTTTTTAGATTGAGGGTCAGGGCGAAGCCCTGGAACTGCGACTGTCCGGTGCAACGCCCGTCGCTGCCCATGATGATGCTGTCGCCGATCTTCAGGTTCATGTGCATCACCTTGTCCGCCCCGCCTTCCGGGCACATGGTCGGGTCGGGGGAATCCGAATAGCGCAGCAGGGCCAGAATCTCGGCGCCCAGCACGGTCTGATAAAAATGCGCGGCCTGTTCCGCACAGCCTTCAAAGTAGAGATAGGGTTCAATCTGCATTTGGGTATCCTCCTTCACGTTTAGAGTAGCTCCTTTACGTGTCTGAGTTATGCGATATCGATCTTCTGCATGCTGCGTTGCTCCTGTGACCGCCTGACTACTGTTCGCCGATGCCCATCTCGCGGAATCGTTCCACCGACTCGGAGGGGGCGAAATCATCCAACTCGAACAGTTGGCGGATTTCGATCTCCGCTTCGCCGCCGTCCACGGCCGGGTTGGGAAATCGCCTTGCCCATTCGACGGCCTCTTCCCGCGACGACACCTGGATCAGCGTGTAGCCGGCGATCAACTCCTTGGTTTCGGTGAACGGACCGTCGATCACCCGGCGTTTTTCGCCGTTGTAGTGAATCCGCCAACCGTTGCTGCTGGGTTGCAGGCCGGAGGCGTCAAGCAGTACGCCGGCCTTGACCAGCTCTTCGTGGTAGGCGGCCATGGTGCCGATCAAAGACTCTTCGGGCATCACGCCGGCTTCTGAATCTAGAGTGGCTTTTACAATCATCATGAATCGCATGTGAATCTCCTCCTGATGCATTCTGTCAGTGGCGCTATTGCATGGAGTGCAGACCGATCAGATTGCCCTCTGTGTCATAGCCCAGGGTAATAAAGCCATATTCGCCGATGGACATCTTGGCCTGTTTGATGCGTCCGCCCGCTTCGATGAGGCGCGCCTCTTCGACGGCGCAATCCTCACAGGCGAAATAGATCAGTGTGCTGACGCCGCCTGAGGGTACACCGGCCATTTTTACCAGTGCGCCGGACGCTCCCAGGCCATTCATGTCCATCGGAAAACCCCACATATCCAGATCCGGGGTATTCAACTTCTCCAACTTGACCTGGAAGACCGACTCATAGAACCTTTTGGCGCGTTCCATCTCCTGTACGTAGATCTCAAACCAGATAACCGGGTTATGTTTCATGGCTACGCCTCCACGATCATTTCAAAACTGCCGTATATCAGGCGTTCCCCGTCAAACGGCATGCCGTCGGCATCCGGTTGAATGCGCGGATCGGTCATTGCTTTCTCCATCCCTTTGTCGCGTATCTCGCGGGAGGGCCAGATAATCCAGGAAAAGACCACCGTTTCGTCCGGTTGGCACTGGACGGCCAGGGGAAAAGAGGTGACCTTGCCATCCGGTACATTGTCTCCCCAGCACTCGACCAGTTTCAGCGCCCCGTACTCCTTGAATACGACGGCGGCTGTTTCGGCCATCTTTTGGTATACCGCTTTATTCCGGGTTGGTACCGGAACCACAAATCCATCTACATAAGACATTTCATTCCTCCTCCATGTTGATCGGTTGTTGGCCGGTGCCCCGGTAGGGCGCCGTTATTTTGATGACGTATGAAGCAGGCCGGAATCGACATGACTGGAAAATTTTTTTCGAGAGTGGGTGGTGCCCCGTCGATGACCCGTCACGCGGCCAGGACACAGACCAACGGAGCCGCGGTCGCCGCGCCCGGATCAGTTCGGGTTATCGCGAGCCACCTTGCCGACCCTGGGTAGTGGTAGCACCGGGTGGCCGGATAGCTGTTCAGCCGCCAGGTATTAGAGTTTAAGGCCGTCAAAGTGATCGACAGGTAGCGAACTAAAGTCCACCTCTTCGAGACAGCGAACGTTGACAGCCGCCATCCGCTTGCCGGCCGGATCACTGCCTTCGCCGAAGGGGTGTATACCGCAGACGGGGCAGAAGTGATGCTGGATGCTTCGTGCTCCAAACTGGTAAGCGCTCAGGTCGGACTCGGGGGTCAGCAGTTGCAGCTTGTCGCGTGGTACGAACCAGAGGAGTGAACCCTTGCGGGAACAGATTGAACAGTTGCAGTCCATCAGGCGTTCCAGCTCGCCTTCCACCTCAAATGCGATACGGCCACAATGGCAGCTTCCTTTGTAGAGCATATTTTCTCTCCTTAGGGTGGTGACGCTTTTAAACGTCAAATTGAGTCGGTTTTACTCGTGTTGATAGGCGTTTTTTCTCCCGCTTATCCGCTGTAGCAGGGGGCGAGTTCACGCACTTCCACGGTCGCCCAGCGTGCCGCCGGGCACTCAGCGGCGATGGCGATCGCCTCGTCCCGGGTAACCCCGTCGAGCAGGAAAAAACCGCCCACCATCTCCTTGGTTTCGGTAAAGGGGCCGTCACGCAGTGCCGGCTTGCCTTCCCGTACCTGCACGCGGACGGCTTGATGATCACCGCGCAGCGATTCGCTAGCCAGTAACAGGCCGCGCGCGCTAAGTCCCTCCCCGAAACGCACCATTTCGGCGTAGGCGTCGCGCCCCTCCGCTTCCGTTCGTTCGGCGCGTTGCCCGTGCGGCTCCAGGATCAGCAACATATAGGCCATGACAGTCTCCTTCGTATAGATGGGTGACGCATTCTGTCCGCACTAACTTTGCGGCCCCCCCGGGTGGTGGCTGGGGGTATGGGGTGACCGGTGTGGTGCCAGGTGCGGCTTCTGTTCGAACTCCTGCGGGTCGGTGCGCAGGCGCCGGTCCGTAACCAGACGATAGAACAGAGGGATGAAAAAGATAGCCAGGAAGGTGGCCGCTAACATGCCGCCGACTACGCCGGTACCGACCGCGTGGCGTGCGCCGGCCCCGGCACCGGTGGAGATCGCCAACGGCGCCACGCCGAGAATGAACGCCAGAGAGGTCATCAGGATCGGCCGGAACCGCAGGCGCGCCGCCTCCAGCGCGGCAGCGGTGGCGGAGTAGCCTTCGGCCTTTTTGAGCAGGGCATATTCGACGATCAGGATGGCGTTCTTGGCGGCCAGTCCCAGCAGGGTGACCAGGCCGATCTGGAAATAGACGTCGTTGCTGAGATCGCGCAGCCAGACCGCCGCCAGTGCACCGAAGGTACCGAACGGCAAGGCCAGTTGCACGGCGATCGGCAGCGACCATTTCTCATACTGGGCGGCCAGGATCAGGAACACCATCAACACCGCCAGGCCGAGCGCCAGGTTGGCGGTGCCGGTGGAACGCTTCTCCTGGAACGAGGCCGAGGTCCACTCGTAGCTGAATTCCTTGGACAGGGTCCGGTCGGCAATCTCTTCGACAATCTGCAACGCCTGTCCGGAGCTGATGCCGGGGGCGGCATTGCCGAAGATCTTGACCGCCTGCACATTGTTGTAACGATCCAGGGTCTCCGGTCCCGAGGTGTACTCGACCTTAGCCAGCGTCGAGAGCGGAACCTGGGCGCCATCCCGGGTGGCCACATAGAGCGCACCGATATCTTCCGGCGTCGCACGGTAGCCCGGTTCGGCCGACATCTGCACCTGCCAGGTGCGGCCGAACTTGTTGAAATCGTTGACGTAGAAGGTGCCGAGGGTGGCGGCCACGGTGGTGAACAGACTGTCGATATCGACACCCAGCAACTTCGCTTTCGAGCGGTCCAGATCGATGTAGAGTTGGGGCACCCGGGAACGCCAGAGCGACAGCGGCTGGACGATACGGGAATCCTTGCGCAGTTCGCCGAGGAGCTTTTCGCTGGCGGCAGCCAGGGCCTTGGGGCCGCCCTCACCACGGTTTTGCAGGTAGAGTTCGAAACCGCCGGCATTGCCCAGGCCGAAGATCGGGGGCGGCCCGAAGGCGATCACCAGCGCTTCGCGGATGCCGGCGCTTTTTGCCATCAGCTGGCCGACCATGTCGTCGGTGGAGCGCTGACGCTCATCCCAGTGACGCGCCGCGACAAAGATGGTGGCGGCGCTGTTGCGGAAGCCGCCGCCAAGGAAATCGAGCCCGGCGAAGGCCACCACGTGTTCCGCGTCGGGGTCGGAGCGCATGATCTCGATCACCCGCTGGGTGACCGCTTCGGTGCGGCTGAGACTGGAGCCGTCTGGCAGATAGACGGCGCCGATGTAATAGCCCTGATCTTCGCTCGGGACCAGTGAGCCGGGGGTGATGTCCCATAGGAACAGGGCGGCGCCGACCATCATCAGATAGAGCAGAATGGCCAGTTTGACCCGGCGTAACAGGAAGCCTACACCGGCCAGATAACCGCGGGTGAAATGGTGAAAGCCGCGGTTGAAAGCAGCAAAAAAGCGTCCCGGGTGACGGCTTTGATTCTGCAGGATGATCACCGATAGCGCCGGTGTCAGGGTCAGGGCGACAAAGCCGGAGAGCACCACCGCGATGGCGATGGTGACCGCGAATTGACGGTACAGCTCGCCGGTCAAGCCGCCGAGAAAAGCGATCGGGATAAACACCGCACAGAGCACCAGGACGATGGCGATCACCGGCCCGGTCACTTCGCGCATCGCCTTCAGGGCCGCCTCGCGGGCCGCCAGCCGTTCTTCATGCATGATGCGTTCGATGTTTTCCAGCACCACGATTGCGTCATCCACCACAATACCGATCGACAGCACCATACCGAACAGCGTGAGGGTGTTGATGGTGTAGCCGAGCAGATGCAGGCCGACGAAGGTGCCGAGCAGGGACACCGGCACGGCGATCACCGGGATCAGGGTGGCGCGCCAGTTCTGCAGGAAGATGAACACCACCAGCACCACCAATAAAATGGCCTCGCCCAGGGTCTTGAGCACTTCGCGGATCGATACCTCGACGAAGCGGGTGGTGTCGTAGGGGATGGAGTAGGTCATCCCTTCGGGGAACTGTTTCGCCAGGGAGGCAACCGTCGCCTTGACTTCGTCACCGACTGCCAGCGAGTTGGCGCCGGGTTGCAGGAAGATACCCACCAGGGTCGCCGGTTTGCCGTTATAGAGACCGGTAAAGTCGTAATCCTTCGAACCCAGTTCGATTCGCGCCACGTCCTTCAGCCGGAGCAGGGCCGTGCCTTCGCCGGTACGCAGGATGATGTTGCCGAACTCTTCCGGGGAAGAGAGACGGCCCTGGGCATTGATGGTGTAGACCAGCTCCTGGCCGCCGCCGATCGGCGGCTGGCCGATCTTGCCGGCGGCAAATTGGGCGTTTTGCTCCTTAATGGCGTCAGAGATTTCACTGGCGGTGACACCCAGTTCGGCCATTCGGTCCGGCTTCAGCCAGATGCGCATGGCGTAATCCTTGGCGCCGAATATCTGCACGTTGGTGGTACCGGGAATACGCTTCAAACGATCCAGCACGTTTAGGGTCACGTAGTTGCTGGTGTAGATATCGTCGAAACGGCCGTCCGGTGACAAGAAGGCGATTACCTGGAGAAAGGCCGAGGAGCCTTTCTCCACCGTTACCCCCTGGCGGCGTACTTCCTCCGGCAGTCGCGGTTCGGCTTGCTTGACCCGGTTATTGACGTTGAGGGCGGCTTGGTCCACATCACTGCCGATCTCGAAGGTGACCTGAATCTCCAGCACGCCGTTGGAGGCGGAGGTGGAACTCATGTACATCAGGTTTTCGACACCGTTGATGGTGTTTTCCAGGGGCGCCGCCACCGTCTGTTCGATGGTTTCGGCCGAGGCACCGGGATAGACCGCGCGTACCGTCACCACCGGGGGCGCGATCTCCGGATACTGGGCGATAGGCAGGATGCGCATGGCCAACAGTCCGGCCAGCACCAGGAAGATCGACATCACCGCGGCAAAGATCGGGCGATCGATAAAGAAACGCGACAACATGCTCAGTGTCCCTCGCCCGGTTGTGCCTGGGCGGCGGTTGTCGGTTCGGCGGCGGCTTTCGCTTCCAGTGGCTCGGGTTGAATCGGCATACCGGGGAAGAAGATACGGGCCGTGCCTTCGATCACCACCTGGTCGCCGGCGTTTAGGCCGGAGCGGATCACCCAGAGACGCTCTGTGTCGCCCGTCTGGTCCGGCTCCACCCAGGGGCCGACTTCGATCGGTCGCGGCTGGGCGATGCTGACGCCCTTGTCACCTTTGCCGACCACATAAACGAACTTTCCCTTGGCGTCTTCCTGTACCGCCCGCTGCGGCACCGCGAGGGCATGTGGAATAATGCCGCCCTGGATATGTACGCGAACGAATTGACCGGGGCTGAGCCGGCCGTCCGGGTTCGGCAAGGTGGCCCGTCTGTCGTAGGCGCCGGTCTGGCGGTCGGTGCGGTAATCGCTGAAGTCGACCTGTCCGGTCAGGGGATAGATTGATCCGTCGGCCAACTGCACTTCGACCTGTGTCTGTTGCGGCGGCGGTAGCTTCAGGGCCCCTTCGGCCAGTTGCCGTTCAATCTCCAGTTGCTGGTTCTCGGCGACGGAGAACCGCACATAGATCGGATCGATCTGAGCCAGCTTGAGCAACGGGCCGCTGGTCGGTGAGATGAGCGCACCCTCTACCTCAAGGGCGCGGCCGGTGCGACCGCTGATCGGCGCAGTCACCTCGGTGTAATCCAGGTCCAATTGTGCCTGGGCCAGTTCTGCCTCGGCCGCCGCGACACCGGCGCGGTATAGGTCGCGTGCAGAGCGGGCGTCATCCAGGTCGCGCTGACTCACCGACAGGGATTTCACCAGGGGGGTCAGCCGTTTGACTTCCCGGTGCGCCTGAATCAGGCGTGCATTGGCCTCGGCCAGTGCCGCCTGGGCGGCCCGTTTTCGGGCAACGAACGGGGCGCGGTCCAGCTGGAACAGGGGCTGTCCGGCCTGCACCTGGCTGCCCTCTTCAAACAGCCGCTTTTCGATCAGTCCGGTGACTCGGGGGCGGATCTCCACCTCTCGCGAGGCCTCCAGGCGGCCAATATATTCGAACCGGGCCGGCAGGTCGCGCGGTTGCAATGCCACCACGGTGACTTGCTGTGCGGCCGGCATGGCATTGGCCGCCGGTTGTGACTCACTCTCGCCGCACCCGGCCAACATCAGGGGAAGCAGGCCCAGGGCGAGACAGGTAAAGATGGCACGGTTACGCGGATTCATAGGCATAGTATGGGCTGATTGAGAAAAAGAGACTGGGTCATGCTGGATACTCCGTATCGGTTGTCAGCGGGTGCCTCTGCAACCGCTGAATCTCTCCTATCGACGAATGAGACCACGGCAGATCGACACGGGTTCGCTCAATAACATTCAGTGCAGGGGCTGACTTTCCGGTTGGCTCCCGGGACGTCCAGGCAAGGTGCGTCATGGGAAAACAGTTGAAAATCATGCTGTGTCAGGCGGTTGTACACGCTTGCTTCCTTTCTGTTGGCGTCCTTCATCACGTCTAAGGCCTGATGTCCGATCATTCGGTGACGGGACAATCGGACGCTCATCCGTGGCGATGCGAGTCCAAGTAGGGCATTAAGCGGCTATTTTACCGCCTTGTCCTGACAAGAAAAAAGCACAAGATATATCGGACTTTATAGATAGGGCGTTTGTATTCAACGGCGATCGTCCAGCGCGATCGGAATCGCCAGTCGATAGCCGACCCCCTGTACGGTGATGATAAAGCGCGGATTGGCCGGGTCATCGCCCAATTTACCACGCAATTGCCCGACCAGTACCCGCAGGTAGTGGGTTTCTTCCTGCTGTGCGGGTCCCCAGATGGCCTGCAGGATCTGCTGGTGGGTCAACACTTTACCGGGTGAGGCGATCAGCAGGCGCAACAGCTCATACTCCTTTTTGGTCAGGTGAATGGGGTTGCCGTCGACGCTCACCTCACGCAGGGAGAGGTCCACGCGCAGCCCCTGGGACTCGAACAGGCTTTCGGTGGCGGAGGAGGGATGGGCGTCGCGCAGTACGACGCGGATGCGTGCCATCAATTCGCTGATGCCGAACGGTTTGGTGACATAGTCGTTGGCACCCGCATCCAGCGCCGCCACCTTCTGGGTTTCATCGGCGCGTACCGACAATACGATGATGGGGATGTGGGACCACTCGCGCAGTTGGGTGATGAACTGTTGGCCGTCCAGGTCGGGCAGCCCCAGGTCAAGTATGATCAATTGCGGTTGAACCGAGGCGCAAAGCGCCAGCCCCTCTTCGCCGAGGCGTGCTTCGTACACCCGATAGTGGTGCGCTTCCAGGCTGATACGGAGAAATTTACGTATCTGCGCTTCGTCTTCAACAATCAGGATGGTTTCGTTTGGCATGGTTAGGATTCGCCGTTTTCGGATTGTCCGACAGGTAGCCGGATCTGCATGCAGGTGCCGCGCCCCCGGTCCCCACCGTGCGCCGTGACCGTGCCGCCATGCGCCACAATCATACCCCGTACGATGGCCAGACCCAGACCGGTTCCGTGCAGGTTGCCGCGATCACCCTGACGTGCGGTGTAGAACATGTCGAATATCTTTTCTCGTTCATCGGGCGGGATGCCGGGGCCCTCGTCGCACAGGCGGATCTCCACCCGGTCATCCACATAACGAGCGGTCAGGCTGATTTGACCGTCGACCGGGGAAAAGCGCAAGGCATTGTCCAGCAGATTGACCAGGGCTTGCTCGATCAATACGCCGTGCACCCATAGCAGCGGTACGTCGGGGGCGATATCGATCTTCAGCGGCCACCCCTTCAGGGTATCGCGCATCCGCTCCACGGCGCTGGAGACGATATCGTGCAGATCGACCCAATCGCGCCGCAGGCTCAGGGTACCCTGGCCCAGGCGGGTCATGTCCAGCAGGTTCTGTATGTGGCGGTCCAGCCGCTGCGCCTCCTCGACGACGGTCCTCAATAACTCGGTGCGATTTTCGTTGCTGAAGCTGTCGCCATACTCCAACAGACTGGTGGTGGAGCCGATGATCGAGGCAAGCGGGGTGCGTAGATCGTGCGACACCGATGACAGCAGGGCGGAGCGCAGCTGTTCGGTCTCCGAAACCAGCCGTGCTTGCTCCAGGTCGGCGACCAGCTGAGTCCGGTGCAGGGCCACCGCCGCCTGTTCGCAAAGACTGCGGGAGAGCTGCAACTGTTCACTGTCCATCTCACCACTATGCACGGTCAAGAGGCCGACCCGCTCCCGATCGGTGATCAGGGGGAGTAGCTGCCACGCATCCTGCATGACCGGGTCGATACTGGCTGTTGACCAGGCTTGTTCGATATCCAGGTCCGGCAGTTTATCCTCAGGACCGGAGCCGGCACGCTGTACCGGTGCGCTCCGGTTGTCCGGCAGGTAAACGGCCGCCGCACAGTGATGTGACCGGGCGAAATGATTCACCAGCGTATTCAACACCTCTTGGCTGTCGGTGGCGGAAGACATGCGGCGGCTGAATTCGTAGAGGTTGGAGATGCGTCGCAGGGAGAGGCGTCGCTTGATCATCTCCTGATGCATGCGCGCCGCCAGATTGCCGGTAATGGCCGCCATCAGCAGGAAAAAAATCAGCGTGGCCACATCGCCGTCATCGGCGACTTCAAAGGTGTAATAAGGCGGCGTGAAAAAAAAGTTGAAGGCGAGAAAGCTTAAAACGCTGGCCACCAGCGAGGGGCCCAGACCGGTACGGGCGGAGATGATCAGTACACCGGTCAGAAACAGCAGGGATAGATTGGCATGCGGCATCAGCCTGTGCAGCAGGAAGGAGAGGCTGACGGAAATCAGTACGATAACCACGGCGCCGGCATAGGCGAGAGGTCGGGCCGTGAACAGTTGATCGTCGTTATCGTCCTGGAGGAGCATGCTAGGGCCTGTTAACACTATGCTGATCTTGTCGATGTCATTGAGCCGGCGGCAGACATCCCAATAGATAAAAAAAACGTAAAATTTTTACACTCTTTTTATGTGACCGTATTGAACATCGTTCCGATAATAAGATTATCGGACAGTCAATGAGTCTCATCACGGTTTTATGAATCCCTCCATTATCGCCCGCGTCCTGGGTATCTGGTTACTGATGTTCAGCGGCAGTCTGTTGCCGCCCCTGATCACGTCGCTACTATATCACGACGGCGAGACCGTGCATTTCTCCCTGTTGGTACTGCTGAGTCTTATCAGTGGCCTGGTAGTCTGGCTGATGTCGGCAAAACACAAGACGCAACTGCGTACCCGCGACGGCTTTATCATCGTGGTGGTACTGTGGCTGGTAACCAGTGTGCTGGGGAGCCTGCCCTTTATCTTCGGTCCCGGTTTGAGTATCGCTGATGCCCTGTTTGAATCGGTGTCGGCTTTTACCACCACCGGTGCTACGGTGATGACCGGTTTGGATTCACTGCCGCAGTCGATCCTGTTTTTCCGTCAGGAGATGCAGTGGCTCGGGGGTATCGGTGTGGTGGTTTCCGCCATCGCCCTGCTGCCGATGCTGGGTATCGGCGGTATGCAGATGTTCAAGGCCGAGACGCCGGGTCCGATGAAGGATGAGAAGCTGACCCCGCGGATTGCCCACACCGCCCAGGCGCTGTGGAGGTTGTATCTGGTAATGACGGTGGCCTGTGCGCTGCTCTACTGGGTGGGCGGCATGAATCCTTTCGACGCCATTGCCCATAGTTTCTCCACCGTTTCCACCGGCGGATTCTCCACGCATGACGCCAGTCTCGGCTATTTCAACAGTGTGTTTATCGAAACGGTCGCCAGCCTGTTCATGTTGATTGGCGGTATCAATTTCGGGGTGCATTACCTGGCCTGGAAAAAGCTGTCACCGGCACCTTACTGGCAAGCCATCGAAGTGCGGGTGTTTTTGCTCTTTGTCTTGGCGGTGATTCTGTTGACCACCGCCGTGCTCTACTTTGAAGGTGCGAAGCCGGGGATTCTGCAATCACTGCGCTACGCCTCCTTCACTGTGGCGTCGGTAGTGACTAGTACCGGATTCGGTATCGATGATTTCTCTGTTTGGCCCACGCTGTTGCCGTTGTTGCTGATCCTGATCAGTTTTGTCGGCGGTTGCGCCGGGTCGACGGCCGGCGGTATGAAAGTGATCCGCTTCGTGATTATGGGTAAAGGTGCCGGACTGGAGATCCAGCGTTTGGTGCATCCGTCCATGATCAAGCCGTTGCAGTTGCAGGGCAAGGTGATCGATGTGCGGGTGGCGGACGCGGTACGCGGTTTCTTCAGCGTCTACGTCGCCACCTTCGTCCTGTTCATGCTGTTTCTCATGGGGCAAGGCCTGGATCAGGTGACGGCATTCAGCGCGGTGGCGACCTGCATGAACAATTTGGGTCCCGGTCTCGGCGATGTGGCTACCAATTTCCAGTCGGTATCCGATTCGGCAAAGTGGATTCTCTCTTTTGCCATGCTGCTGGGAAGGCTGGAGATCTTTACCCTGTTGGTGGTGCTGAGTCCCTCTTTCTGGCGCCGCTAAATCGGTTTTGCCGTGAGGTATCGACATGGAACAAATAGGCGACCAGGCGCTACGCTGTCTCAAGACAATAGCGGCCGGAAACTCCCGGGTGCTCACTCCCTGTCTACCCGAAGTCTTACACCACCTGGAAATACTCGGGCTGATTGTCTCTGAACCGCAGAGACGGCTGCCACTGGAAATGTCGCGTCTGTTGTATCGCTTGACGCCGGCGGGGGAGCGCGTGCTCCGACAGCACGCTCCGGGCATCTGAAAACCTCAATTTCCGTATGAGAATTCAGAGGGCTGTCATCAACATGTACCCTCTTTGTAACCAATCACGAACAGTCGCTGCGGCTACCTTTCGACAACATTCCTGCAAAGTTTTTAACCCATTAATTTCACTAGATTAATGGAGCAATTTACTGGGCCTGATTGGTCCGCAGCTTTGCCCTCTGGCGGGGCGACAACAGGGAAATATCCGGCATAAAAAATCAACACGCCGATCACAGATTTGCGAGCGGTTTCATAATTCTTGACTAGAATACTAATATATTCCAGGCAGTGGTCTAAAGTTGCCTGCAGGTCCATTGTGAATACTCTCCAGTAGCCTCAGGGATTGGGATCGGTCATGCCGGACAGGCGGTTTGTCTATAAGTTTTTCACCCTACTGCTGCCGTTGATAGGGCTCTTGGTGACGATCCTGTGGTTGCTGTTCCGATCCGATATAAATGTGCAGAAAATGGTGATGAGCGCCGATGAGCGTCACACTGTTCAACTGGCCTATCAGATCATTGCCGCCGAACTCGATATGTTGCGTGGAGACACGCGTTATCTTGCGGAGCAATCGTCTCTGCACCGTTGGGTGGATTCAGATGACCCGATCGCTTTGGCCCGTCTGAGTGAGGATTTGCTTGCCTTTACCCGGCACCGTGGACTCTACGATCAGGTCAGGTTTTTGGACAACTTGGGACGTGAGGTGGTGCGCATCAATTGGAATAATGGGCAACCCAGGCAGGTACCCGCCAAGGCCCTGCAAGATAAGTCTTCCCGTTACTACGTTTCCGAAACTTTGTCTCTGGATGAGGGGGAGGTCTATGTATCTCCGTTTGACCTGAATGTGGAAAACGGACGCCTCCAGCAACCGATAAAACCAATGATTCGATTAGGTTCACCGGTGTTTGATCAGGAACGCCGAATACGCGGGCTTGTGATGGTTAATTATCTGGGCCAACGGCTGTTACAGCGACTGCGTGATATTCAGGGGCAGAGTCCTGCCGGCGTGTGGTTGCTCAACCGTGATGGCTACTGGCTGTTGGGACCCAGTCCGGAGCTGGAATGGCGTTTTATGTACGCTGAAAGGTCGGACAGTTTCGCTCGAACCTATCCGCAAGTCTGGAAAAGGCTGCAGACGGGGGCGGCGCAATCACAATTCCTGCATGACGGTGCATTGGTCACCTATCACCGACTTGACCCGGCATCTTCCCCGCTGGGGGGCAACGCCGAGCCCTGGTTTCTGGTCACGTATGTGCCGGAGTCGGTATTCGTTACCAATATGGCTGAACGTAGCCGCCATTTGACCATTACGTTCATATTATTGGCCTTGCTGTTGGCGATCATCAGCGGGGTGGTGGCACAGAAGGATCGTTTGCGGCGTATTAGCGAGATGCGTATCCGTAGCAGCGAAACACGTTTCCGGCGGCTATTGGATTCGGCTCCGGATGCCATTGTCATTGTCAACAAAGAGGGCTGCATCGAACTGGTTAATACACAAGTCGAGAATTGGTTTGGCTACCACCGTGATGAACTTGTCGGGCAACCGGTGGAGCGGTTGGTGCCGGAGCGTTTCCGGGAGCATCACGTCTCTTTCCGGAATGGTTATGCGGCGCAACCGGTTCCACGACCAATGGGAGTTGAAACTGAGCTGTATGCGCTGCGTAAGGATGGCACCGAGTTCCCGGTCGAGATCAGTCTGAGCCCATTGAGTATCGATCGGCAGATGCTGATAACCGGCATCATCCGGGATATTACCGCGCGCAAGCAGATCGAGTCGGCGCAGCGATTGATTGAGACGCGCTATCAGGAGTTGGTCAATAACTTGCCGATAGGCGTTTATCGGAATGTGGTCGGTGAAACGGGACACTTGATTGAAGTGAATCGGACGATGCTGGATATCTTTGAAGCGGAGTCGGTCGCGGAGTTGATGGAATATGCGATCAGTGACTTCTTTAGTGACCATCATGATCAACAGGCATTCAGTAAGATGTTGCAGCAGAAAAAATCGGTGCATGCACGGGAGTACCACTTAAAGACGTTACGTGGCAACAGTTTCCACGCCGCGATAACGGCTGTGATGAAACAGGATGCATCCGGTCAAAGTTATATCGATGGGATTGTCGAAGATGTTACGGAACGACTGGAGAATGAGATGCAGATTCGTGAGCTGAATGACCGTCTGAGTGCCCGCTCTTTGGCGCTTGAAACCACCAACCGGGAACTCGAGGCATTCTCTTACTCAGTGTCACATGACCTGCGCGCGCCGCTACGGGCAATCGACGGTTTCAGCCGCACCCTGCTGAATGACTATGCCGGGGCTCTGGATGAGCGAGGCAAGGACCGTCTTGAGCGGGTGCGTGCCGCCGCCCAGCGCATGGCAAGATTGATCGATGACTTGTTGAAGCTATCGCGGGTCAGCCGTGCCGAAATCAAGCACGAATTGGTGGATATATCGCAAATCGCCCATGAGGTGATCGCCGAGTTGGTGGAAAGAGATCCGGAACGGCAGGTGCAGGTGGTCATTCAGCCGGAAATGTATGCGCAGGGTGATGCACGGCTATTACGTGTATTGATGGACAATCTTTTGGGCAATGCCTGGAAGTTCACCAGCCAGAGTGATCGTGCAGAAATCGTTGTCGGCAGTGAACCTGGGAGTGAGTCGGGTTGCGTCTACTCCGTACGGGACAACGGAGCCGGGTTTGATATGGCTTACGCTGGAAAGTTATTTGGTGCATTCCAGCGTCTGCATGATACCCGTGAATTTCCCGGTACAGGGATCGGTCTGGCTACCGCGCAGCGTGTGATTACTAAACACGGCGGAAAGATTTGGGCCGAAGGCACGGTGGGAGAGGGTGCCACGTTCTATTTTACATTGGACCAAACAGGGAGGAGTCAATGAGTGAAAAGACTATCTTGCTGGTGGAAGATAACCCCGATGATGAACTGCTAACCATCGAGGCATTGTCGGCCAATCGGGTAAAAAACCCCGTTGTGGTGGCGCGTAACGGTGTAGAGGCATTGGACTATCTGTTTGCCAGGGGAAACTTTTCAGACCGAAATATAAATGACCTGCCGGCCGTGGTTCTGCTGGATCTGAAGCTGCCGAAAATAGATGGACTTGAAGTGTTGAACAAGATACGTGCAGATGGGCGCACACGCTTGTTGCCGGTGGTTATCCTGACCTCTTCCAATGAAGAGGAGGATCGGCTTAAGGGCTATAGCCTGGGCGCCAACAGTTATGTGCGCAAACCCGTGGACTTTGACGAATTTGTCAAGGTGGCTGGCCAGCTTGGACTCTATTGGCTGCTGTTGAATCAACCGCCACCGGACTGCGCGGGAGACAAAGAGATTACCCATGAGTAAATTGCTTGCCAGTCCGGATCCGTTACATATTCTTCTCATCGAGGATGATGAGAACGATGCCTTGTTGTTTATTGATCATCTTAAGTTTGGCGGTCTGGTTTTTGATTGGCAGCTTGTTGACAGCGAGCCCGGATTGCTGGCGGCGCTGGAGAAACCTTGGGACATGATTTTTTCCGATTACTCCATGCCGGGTTTTGGGGGTTCTCGGGCGCTGGAACTGGTACGTGCCCGTGATCCGGATATCCCCTTCATTTTTGTTTCCGGAACCATCGGCGAAACCGCTGCAGCGGAAGCAATTAGATCCGGTGCGCAGGATTATATTATCAAGGGTGATTATACGCGCCTGTTGCCGATCGTCGATCGCGAACTGCGTGATACCCGGTTGCGGCGGGAGCGGCGTGAAGCTGATCAGACCCTACGCAAGCTCTCCCTGGCGGTCAAACAGGCTGCCGACAGTATCTTTATTACCGACCCAGCGGGTCGAATTGAATATGTGAACCCGGCATTTGAGAAATTAACCGGTTATAACGCGGAGGAGATCAAAGGCCAAACACCGGCGCTGCTGCGTTCCGGCTACCATGATGACAACTTTTATGAAAAGTTATGGGGCTGTATCAGTCGCGGCGAAAGCTATTACAACACCTTGGTCAACCGGCGCAAAAATGGGGAACTGTTTTACGAGGAGAAAGTGATCACGCCTTTAAAGAATAATGTAGGGGATGTGACGCACTATGTCTCTACCGGCCGGGATATTACCGCACGTATACAAGCCGAAGCGGAACGAAAACGACTTGCCTCAATACTTGAGGCGACACCAGACCTGGTTGCCATTCACGAACCCGATGGTCGCTTACGTTATCTTAACAGCGCCGGTCGTCACCTGTTGGATCTGAAGAGCGATGATGTCCTGGAAGGACGCTGCCTGAAGGATATATTTCCGGAAGATACGGCAGAGAAGCTGTTGGTCGATGTTATTCCCTATGTACGTGAACACAGATATTGGAAAGGTGAGACAGTACTTACTGTTGTTGAAAATAGATCTCTGCCGGTATCGTTGGTGGTTATCGCCCACCAGGATGAAAAGGGTGAGTTGGAAGACCTGTCGATCATCGCGCGGGATATATCTGAGCGGCACCGCTATGAAAAGGAGTTGCGGCACCGTGCAACCCATGATGCATTGACCAATTTGCCGAATCGCTTTTTCCTGATCGATTACTTCCAATCGGCACTGGAGCGTGCGCGCCGCAATAACCGCTGTATTGCCTTGCTGTTTCTCGATCTGGATAACTTTAAAAGAATAAACGATAACCTGGGCCATGCCTCCGGTGATCGGTTGCTGCAGCAGGTGGCGTCACGGTTGACACAATGTCTGCGACCCAGCGATACAATAGTCCGTCATGGTGGCGATGAATTTACCATCATGGCGGATGATTTGGCATATGTAGACAATGCACTGATCGTTTTACGAAAGCTGCATGACGCCTTTGAACAACCAATTAAGCTGGGCCATCATGAAGTTTACGTGACATTCAGCACCGGTATCGCCCTCTATCCTAATGATGGGGATAGCGTAGAAGATCTGTTGCGCCATGCCGACACCGCCATGTATCAAGCCAAGGCATCCGGTTCCAATCAGTACTGTTTCTATACGCCGGAAATGAATGCCCGCGGGCATGAGTATCTCGAGATGGAGGCTGATCTTCGTCATGCTCTGGATCAGCAGGCGTTTCACTTATATTGCCAACCGCAGATTAATCTGCAAGACGGGCAGATGGTGGGCGCTGAAGTGCTACTCCGGTGGCAACACCCTTCCCATGGACTGATATCCCCGGCCGAGTTTATTCCGTTGCTGGAAAGTTCCGGTTTAATCATACCTGTCGGTGAATGGGTGTTGCGGGAGGCCTGCCGTATACACCGCAGTTGGTGTGAGGCCGGGTTCGACAAATTGCGTATTTCGGTCAATGTCTCTGCTGCCCAGTTTAGTGACGGGAACCTGATGAAAAAGATCGGTCAGATCCTTCATGAGGAGGCGATGCCGGGTAACTGCCTGGAGTTGGAGATTACCGAAAACGTCGTTATGCGTGATCCGGTTAACGCAGCGGCAACACTTGATGCGCTGCATGCAATGGGTGTGCGTACCGCGATTGATGACTTTGGCACCGGTTACTCGTCGCTGGCGTATCTCAAACAGTTCCCATTGAATGTGCTGAAGATAGATCAGACATTTGTCGGCGATTTGGGTCGGGACCGCAGCGATGAAGCGATTGTGGAAGCGAGTATTTCGTTGGCGCAGAAATTGGGTCTGGAAACGGTCGCAGAAGGGGTGGAGACGCGAGAGCAATTGGCGTTTCTGCAAACGCGTGGCTGCAATATGGTTCAGGGATATTTTCTAAGTCGGCCTTTATCCTGCGATGTATTTGCCGAATTACTGCCCAAGCGTTGGCAATGGTAAATTCGATCGCCAAGGTGGTGAGGTAGGGCTTCAGTTTGGCCATAGACAGCAGTTCGTTCCAGGGAATAAGGGGATGTGTTAATCTGCATCAGCCAGTGCGAAGAAGGTTTTCTAATAAAGAGGCTGTCATATGCAGAGGGAAAGTGGCGGATTGTTTGAGCTGGGCGCTGTTGGAGAACTGGATGGTTTGACCGATGCCTGGTTGCTGAATGGCCGGGGTGGCGGGGAGCAGTTGAGCGGACGACAGGTCGCCGTTCTTGAACTAACCGATGAGCAGTGGCTTTGGTTACATCTTGACTACTCCAAGACTTCGGTGCAGGAGTGGATGTATCGATACAGTGGTCTGAACGAGTTGACCGTAGAGGCCTTGCTGCAGGCTGAGACCCGTCCGCGCTGTGTGGAGACCGGGAGTGGCCTGTTGATCTTTCTGCGCGGCGTCAATCTAAACCCGGGAGCCGATCCGGAGGATATGGTCAGTTTGCGCATCTGGATCGAAGAGCGACGCATCTTTACCCTGGGTTTACGTCGCCTGTTGTCGCTGGACGATCTGCGTGAGTTGATCGCGCGGGGCAGCGGCCCTGAAGGACCGGGGGATTTCCTGGTCATGCTGGTGAACTTACTACTTGACCGGGTCGGGGCGGTGATCGACGATCTGTATGATCTGGTGGATCAACTCGAGGAGTCGGTGCTGATCGCCTCAGATCATCAACAACGGGAACGGTTGGCCGGCATACGCCGGCAGGCGATCACCCTGCGCCGTTTCCTGGCACCGCAACGGGAAGCGCTGAACCGATTGTCGGCGGAACGGGTAGCGCTGTTTTCCGATGAACATCACCTCTATCTACGTGAGGCAGCCGATCGTCTGACCCGGTTTGTGGAAGATCTGGATGCGGCGCGGGAACGAGCCGGCGTGGTGCATGAGTCGCTGGTCAGCAGCCTGACCGAACAGACCAACAACCGCATGTATATTCTCTCTGTTATCGCCGCTATCTTTCTACCCCTCTCCTTTGTGACCGGCCTGCTCGGCATCAATGTGGGCGGCATACCCGGTGCCGAGAATCCCCTTGGTTTTTCGCTGGTGGTGGTGGGCATGCTGCTGGTGGGAGTAGGCCTGTTGGCGTTTTTCCGTTGGCGACGCTGGTTCTAATGCCCGCTCGCCGGCGATTCTCTAGGTTGAGTTGAGATACGGGAATTCGATCAGGAGCCGGTATGTAGCCGGGAGCGACCCTGTGCGGCGGCGTTGGAGCGGTGTGACAAAATGTAGCGCAGGGCATCATCCGGCGGCAATGGCCGTGCAAAATGGAAACCCTGTACCAGATCACAACCCAGTTGGGTAAGGTAGTCGAGCTGGGCGTTACTCTCCACGCCCTCGGCAACAATCTCCAGTGCCAGGCTTCGCGCCAGCTCGATACTGGCGGCGCAGATAGCCGCGTCGTTCGGGTCGGTCTCTATGTCTTTGACAAAGGTGCGGTCGAGTTTCAGTCGATCGATCGGGAAGCGTTTCAAATACGCCAGCGAAGAGTAGCCGGTACCAAAGTCATCAATGGCGAGACTGATACCTTGCTCCTTCAGCGCGTTGAGACATTCGATGGTAGCTTGTGCATCACTCATCGCAACCGATTCAGTGATTTCTAGTTCGAGCAAATGGGGTGGCAGCCCACTCTCGTCTAGTGCCGTTCGCGTCTGCAGAACGATCAGGTCATACTGCATCTGTCGGGCGGAAATATTGACGGCAACTCGGACATCCTCTACTCCTGCCTGGCGCCAGGCATGAATGGTATGGCACGCCTCCGCCAGTACCCATTCGCCGATGCGGTTGATCAAGCCGGTCTCTTCGGCTACCGGGATGAAACGGTCCGGCGGGATCATCGCCTCCCCTTCGGGCTGCCAGCGCAGCAGTGCTTCAACCGCAACCACTTCACCTGTGGCGGTCAGAATTTGCGGTTGGTAGTGCAAAAATAGTTCATTCTTCTCTAACGCACGCCTAAGGGCCGCCTCCAGTTTCAGTCGTTCGCTGGCTAACCGGTTCATCTCCATATCGAAAAAACGGTAACCGTTGCGTCCCGTCTCCTTGGCGGCATACATGGCGATATCGGCATTTTGCAACAGGGTCTCGACGTTCTCGCCATCGCCGGGGTAGTAGCAGATGCCGATAGAGGCGGAGGTATCCAGCCGATAGTCGCCGGCGTGTAGCGGGGTCTGTATCTGTTTGAGCAATTTGTGGATGATCTGGACTACCTGCGTTGGGGTGCCGGCATCACCCAGCAGAATGACAAACTCATCTCCGCCGAGCCGGGCCACCGTATCCGAGTGGCGCACTTCATCCTGTAGTCGCTGACTGATTCCGCACAGCAGTTGGTCGCCGACGCTGTGTCCCAGTGAGTCGTTGATGGATTTGAAATTGTCCAGATCGATCATGCAGAGCGCCAGACGAGTCTGGTGACGCTGGCAACTGTTCATCGCCTGTTCCAGACGAACTTCCAATGCATAGCGGTTCGCCAGACCGGTTAATTGATCATGGGTCGCCATATGGTTGAGTTGATCATGGGCCTTTACCAGTTGTGCTACCGCGGTGGTAACATCAGCGATCTCGGCAGAGTGCGGGGCGGGCATGGCGTCCAGTACGCTGGGATTGTGCACACCGGCCCGCAGCGCATCGGAGATAGTCAGCAGGGGCCGCAGCAGATGTCGCTTCATCACCCAGAACAGGGCAATACAGGAGATGATTGAAAGCAGGCCACCGAGCAGACCCGCTATTAGAATGGAGTGGCCGCTTTGCGCAATGTTCTTAGCCAGGGAGGTGGTGTTGCTTACGGTGGAGGCAGCTGTGTTGCCGGATAGTGTTTCAAGACGTTGTCGGTATTCCCGCCACAGTTGGCGGGCTTCATCGGTCTTGCTGGCGTCCGTGTTGGTGCTTAGTCGAAGTCGTCGTATCCGGTCCGCCATTTGGTAGGTTTCCTGCAACAAGGGCGGGCGCTGTCCATTCAATTGCATGGACGGGTGGGAGACCAATGCCTGCATGGCAAGGGTAATGGATTGCCATTGTTTCGGATCTTCAACAAAAATCAGTTGGTCCCCCAATGCCATCAGTCGTTCCAGGTTGCCGACAAACCGGACGGATCGCATCAGTTCGGGAGCCATCTCCTGATCGGTTTTTTCCGCCAGTTGAATGACGCTGAGCGACAAGCTGGCCAGCAAGGCTGCGCACACCGCCAAGGCTGCAATCAGCAGGAGTGTCAACCAAGCAGTGAGTCGACGCAATGATGTCCGTGGTTTATCACCCGGCAAGGATGGTTTGTTTCTACTATCCGGCATTAGCGGATGCTGAATGGGAAGTAGCGCTGGGTGATGCGCTCGTGGGTGCCGTCCGCAATCATCTGTGACAGCGCCTCATTAACCTGTTTCAGTAGCTGGGGACGATCCGGTCGCACGATGATGTGGACATTGCCCCCCAGGCCATTGCTGTCGATAGAAGGACCGTAAAAGGTGAATCGGCTGCCGGGTTCCGATTGCAGGAAAGTGAGAATCTGTAAAGTTGGCAGCAAGGCGATACGGCAGGCGCCATTGACGACCTTTTCCTCAAGTTCTTTAGTGGATGTTGTGGTTATCAAACGTTGCGAATCGACGTGATGCACCTGCTGTAGATAGGCTTGCTGTCGCGTGCCCTTGATAACACAGATGGGTTGATTGGCCAGGGTCAGATCCATGTCGTTTGGCGACAGGGATAGGGGGGCGACAAAACTGGAGGTGGAGCGCCAATAGGGTATGGAAAAGGCGACGCGGGCTGCCCGCTCTGGCGTCTTCAGGTGATTGGCGACGCCGATATCGGCGCCGCCGGATTCGATTTCCGGCAGCACTGCTGGAAATCGGCGCACCTGCAGGAGGCATTCGCGTTGCAGCCGGCGGCAAATTTCATTCACGATATCTACATTGAAGCCATGCAGGTCCCCCTGGCTGTTGGGGGCGGCAAATCGCTCAACGGTACCGGTAATAGAGACGGTCAGCGGTTCCGCATACAGCGTGGCAGACCAAATGCAGAAGAGTCCGAGGCTAAATAGTATCCGCCGCACGACGGCCTCCAGTAAATTGCGTATTGAGCGCCGCTCCCTGCGCGACCAAGAGCTTAAAGCAGGTTTATAGTGTGGATTATGGCCTAACTGGTGACCGTTGACTACTGCACAAACACAATGGTGCGGATGGGTCCGACGTGGTGCGATAGGGGGAAAGTTTTTCGCAATCAATCCCCACCCCCTGATTCGGGACGATCAGGGGGTGGGGCTGACAGGCCCTAATGTATCGATTTCAGCAGTTCGCGGGCGGTTTGCGCCATCTTGCTGTTTTCATCCAATGCGATAGCTCGTTGCAGTTGGGATTTGGCCGCCCTGCTGTCGCCCTGCTTGTTTAGTGCATAACCCAGGTGATAGATGATTTCCTGATGTTTCGGATTCAGTTCCGCGGCCTGTTTGAGTATGTTCAAGCCCTCCTGGATATCGCCTGTCTGGACCAGGATCCAGCCGTAGGTGTCGACAATTTCGGAACGGGTGGGAGCCAGCTCGTAAGCGCGTTTACCCAGGTCCACCGCCCGTTTGTCACCCCGGGTGGAGTAGAGCCAGGCAAGGTTGTTCAGCGTTACCAGATTTTTGCTGTCTGCCTGCAGTACTTTTTCATAGGTTTGAATGGCGGCGTCATGCTCTCCCTGGGCCAGTTGCATACCCGCCAGGTTGATCCGGGCTATTTGCGTGTCCGAGGGTTTTTCGGCCCACTCTTTCAACAGGTCCAGGCCGCGCTGGGTCTGACCGGCACGCACATACTGTTGTGCCAGTGGGATAGCCAAGCGCTCGCTGGGTTGTAGGGTATAGGCCTTGTTATACAGATCGATGGAAGGCTTGACCTTGCCCTGTACAGCCAGGACCGTGCCCTCAAACTCGAAACCGGTGGGATTGTCCGGCAGTGCCTGCTGAATTGATTTGGCGTGATTCAGGGCAAGCTCATGATGGCCGGCCTTCAATTCCAGACTGAACAAGCCGATAAGTGCCGGCACGTATCCCGGTTTCTCCTCCAGCGCTTGCTGGTAGCTCTCCCGGGCGGCATCCGGCTGTTCGGCCGCCTGTTGTGCATTGCCCAGTAATTGCAGGGTCTCGGCGTTTTTTTGCTGCTCGGTCAGTTTTCTGAAAGTGGTGACGGCATTGATAGCGTCGCCCGCTGCCAGCTGTGCTTTTCCGTGAATAAGCAGGACGGCGGGATGGCCCGGAAAATCGGCGGCGAGTTGACTGGTGGTGCGCAGCGCCTTGAGCGGTTGCTTTTCCGCTAGATAAGCCTGGGCCGCTATCAGGCCGGGACGAGTGGTTTTCGGTTCGCCATTTTGCGCTTGTTCCAGCAGTTCGTGCATCCGTTCGGCGTCACCGTCTCGCCGGGCCAACTCAGCCAGTCCGATTAGCAGGTTGGCGTTCTTGGGTGATTTCTTTAAGGCGCTTTCGTAATGGGAACGAGCTTGATTGACATCATTCCTCTGCAGCGCCATGCGGGCCAGGTTGGCTTCGGCAGTAGTGAAGTTCGGGTCGATCTCAAGCGCCTTCTCAAAACGTTGTTCTGCCTGCTCCATTTTTCCCGACATCATGTAGGCCAGACCGGATAGATTGTAGCCGATCGGGTTGTCCGGCATTCTCTTCTCCATCGCCTGGCTTGCTTCCAGTGCTTTGTCATAGTCCTTTTTGTTCAGGTGGGAGAGTACGAGCAGGATATCCGCTTGGACGAAATCCTTGTCGATGTCGATGGTGTTCTCCAGTTGCTCGATCGCCTCGCTATTTTTTCCCTGGGCCAGCAGACCCAGCGCCAGTTGCGTCCGGTAGGCGGCGAGATTGGGTGAGATTTCGATCGCCCGGCTCATCAGATCGGACCCTTCCTGGAACCGTTTGACCTGCATATAGGCGGTACCCAACATGGCCATCAGTTGTGGGTCGCTCGGGTATTGCCGATAGGCCGGTTCCAGCAGTTTGACCACGGCGTCAAACTGTTTCAGCTTATGTTGTACCGATGCCAGCATCTTGATGGCCGGCAGCAGTCCTGGCCGCGCCTTGAGGACCTGGCTGAGATATTCATGGGCGGCTTCCAGATTGCCTTTATAGAAGTTAACGGCGCCCAGCAGGGTTTGGGTCTGCAGATTGTTGGGGTCTGCATTCAGCGCTTTCTGCAATAGGGTTTCCGCCTTATCCAGATCCTTCTCCAACAACGCGATTGCACCACTGAGGTGGAGCAGTTTGGGGTGCCCCGGTGCCAGCGTCTGCAGTTTCTCCACATCCTTTTTTGCCAGCTCGAGCTTGCCACCGGCCAGGTTGATTTGCGCCCGTCCCAGCAGCCCCTGTACGTTATCCGGCTGAAGTTCCAGCGCACGGTTGTAATCGGCGAGGGCCAATTCGGTACCCCCGGTCTGCATATTCAGCTCACCTCTCAGTACCAGTGCGGTGGTATTGTCCGGGTAAGTCGTCAGCAGGGTGTCCAGTTTGTTGAGCGCTTCCGGACGATTATTTTCCGCTACGTCGACCATCACCAGGCCGATCATCGATTTTTGGGATTCGGGTTGGAGTTGTTTGGCTTCGTTGTAGGCGCTACGCGCTTCCAGGTATTGGCGCAGACCGAGGTGTGCGTCACCCCGCAGCAGCCAGATGGTTACCCGGTTCTCGACATCGCTACGGGGATCTTCCTGTATGTTGTCGAGGATCTCCTGGAATTTACCCTGCATCAGGTAAGCCTGGGCCAGATCCAACTCCCAGTAACTCTTTGCGGCATTGAGCTTTTTGGCCCGCTCGAACTCCTTTTCTGCCGACGGGCCGTCTCCCGCCTGGAGATAGATCTTGCCCAGCATCAGGCGTGCTTCAATGCTGGAGGGATTTTCCTGTAGGGCGTTTTTCAGCTGGATGACCGCCGCCTTGGCTTCACCTTTCTTCAGGTAGGCCTCGGCTTCTTTAATATATTGCCCGGTCTCCGTCGCGCTCAGCAATGAAGTGGATAGCAGGAGCGTACAGGCGGTCAGGTTACGAAGTACTTTCATGGTTCGACATTCCTTTTTGTCTGCACGTATCGCTATTCTGATTATACGATTCAGATGATACGCGCACGTTGTGATGAGTTGTCCCTGTCGCAGGGTTGAGGGCTTGAACTGAAATTATCATACCCCGGAAAGGGGGTCCAACGTAGCGGGGCAGATTGTCGACCTCATCGATGCCTGGCTTGGCGCGTGCTTAACCGAACGGTGCGGTCGGCGGTGTCGGCGTCGGAGGGGCTGACGGGCTGCGAAAAAGTGGGACGCCCCTTGATGCCGGAGCGGGAAAAGTCCGACTCCAGTGTCTGTCTGGCCGCCGCCGGATCGATTTCCAACGATTCGACCGAACCGGTATATAGCAGTTCGAACAGCCGCTTCAGGGCGATGCGGTGGACTTGCCCGGTATTGGCGAACAGCCAGTCACTGAGTTGCATGAATCGTTTAAAGGGTTGTTCGCCCAATAGTAGCGGCAGTGTCTGTGGGAACCGACCGGAGTTGGCGATCATCTCCCAGTAGCGGGCAAACCGGTTCAGCCGCTGCATGGTGGGAAAGTCGATCCGGTCGGTACAGAGTATGTTATAGGGGGCGGCCGGGTTGTAGCGCATGCGGAATGGTTCGCTGTGGCGAATAATGGGTGAACCCTTGAGCCGTTTCAGGATACCGACCTGGATTTCATGGGGGGCGAGTGCCACGAGACGGTCGAAACTGTCGGCGAAACTGTGCATGTCTTCTCCGGGCAGGCCGATAATCAGGTCGGCATGCAGATGAGCCTGGGTTTCGGTTCTTAGCCAGTGCAGATTGGCCCGGCTCTTGTCGTTGTCCTGCTTGCGGCTGATGATTTTCTGTACTTCTGGGTTGAAGCTCTGGATGCCGATCTCCAGCTGCAATGAGCCGGTGGGGAAGCGCTTCAGGACGGCTCGCAGGCGTTCCGGCAGGTGATCCGGGATCACTTCAAAATGGAGGAACAGCTGTTCATCCAGACGTGTGAGGAAGAATTTCAGCAGCGCTACGCTCTGTTCCGGGTTCAGATTGAAGGTGCGGTCGACAAACTTGAAATGCCGGACACCCCGTTGATAGAGTTGCTCCAGGGCTTGCATGAAGCGCTCGCGCGGGAAAGGGCGGGCGCTTTTATCCAGGGCCGAGAGGCAGAATTCACATTTGAAAGGACAGCCGCGTGACGCTTCGACATAGATCAGTCGATGGGCGATATCCTGGTCGGAGTAGTGGGCGTAGGGCAGTTGCAGGGCATCCAGTGGCGGTGGCGGTGCCTCGATCACCTTCTGAATCGGCCGTTCTCCCTGCAACAGTTGCCGGCAGAGTTGGGCGAAAGCGAGATCGCCCTGTCCAGTGATCAGGTAGTCTGACTGCTCCACCAGTGGCTGCCCCTGCCACTCATGACTCACTTCCGGTCCGCCCAATATGATTAGTGTTTGCGGACTGATCTGTTTGAGCAGCGTCACCAATTGCTGAGTGCGCTCCACATTCCAGATGTAAACACCGAGGCCGATAATGCGCGGCTGCTCTGCCAGCAGTTGTTCGGCGACGTCGATCGGCCAGGGCTCGATGGTGAATTCGCGGATAGCCGCCCGCGGTTGCAGCTCATCCAGATTGGCGTACAGATAGCGCAGCCCCAGGGAAGCGTGTATGTGCTTCGCGTTCAGCGTGCTGAGGATGATCTCCGGCATCGCCCTGCTCAGTGTCTATCCAGGGTGCGGATATCCGCGAAACTGCCACTGGGCAACTGTTTCAGGCCCGGGATCGCTTCCGCGATCCGTTGTCCCGCCTCCCCCGGTTTGGGCATGTCGGCGGTATCGCGGGCGGCGCGCAGCTTGGCAACCGACGGGAAGCGTGTCTCATCCACCTGTGCCGGGTCACACAGCACGTCCTGCATCGCCGTATCCACCAGTCCCGGTGCCAGCGCCGTCAGGTGGGTGTGGGGGAATTCATGGGCGTAAAGTTGGGTGAGCATATTCAGGGTTGCCTTGGAGAGGGCATAGGCGCCCCACCCCCGGCTGCCGTTGATCGATGCACCGGAGGAGATGAGCACGATCTGGTCAATGCGGATCCCCGATCCCAACAGCCAGTCCAGCAGCACCTTGTTGGACCAGACGTTGGCATCCATCACTGGTTGGATATCCTGCAGGGGGGTGTCAGCCAGATCCTGCATTTTGCCGAGGACGCCGGCGTTGAGAATCACCAGATCCAGATGGCTGATGCCCATTAGCAGATTTTCCATCGCCAGCGGTACCGCCTCGTAATCGGTCAAGTCGCAACGGATATCCTTCAACTTGCCGCCCAGGTCGGTGCAACCGCGACGGCTCACACCATATACTTCCCAGCCCTTCTCCAGATAAGCCTCGGTCAATCCGCGCCCCAATCCACTGCTGTTTCCGGTGATCAAAACTGTTCTGCTCATACTGCTTAACCCATATCAATTAATGTTTTAACATCGCCTGCTAAGCTGCGCCGCTCCGGGACCGCTCTCGAAATACTCGGGCCGTTCCGCGACGCAGGGAGAATGACTCCACCGTTCCAGCCAGTGAGGTTACCTTTGCTAAGCCGCTTTGCCCAGTACCTGTTGCTCTGCTGCCTCCTGTTGCCACTCGCTGTGGCGGCGGACACGCCGCTGCAACCGCTGATCGATGCGGCCCAACCCGGCAGTACCTTACAGCTCGCCCCCGGCCGCTATAGCGGTCCGGTGCGGATCGATAAGCCGTTGACCCTGGACGGCGGCAACGAAGCGGTTATCGACGGCGGCGGTGAGGGTACGGTGGTCACCATCGATACGGACGGGGCCCGGCTGAGCCATCTCCGGATCACCGGATCGGGTGATCGGCATAATGAACTGGATGCCGGGATCCGGGTGTCTGGCAAGTTCAATGTCATCAAGGACAATGTACTGGACGATGTGCTGTTCGGTATTGCCCTGCATCAATCCGAATATGGCATCGTGCGGCGTAACCGGATTCGCTCCAAAGTCAAGGAAGTCGCCCAACGCGGTGATGCCATTCGCATCTGGTACAGCCATGGCAACAAGGTGATGCAGAATCGGGTGGAGGATGCCCGGGACCTGATTGTACTCGATTCCCATGACAACAACCTGACCGACAATTGGGTGACGGGCGGACGCTACTCCTTGCATGTGGTCAACTCCCGAGGTACCCGGATTAGTGGTAACCGTTTTGTCGGTAATGAAGCGGGCATCTTTGGCTTGAAGGCCAATGGTTTGGTGATCAGCAACAATCTGGTAGCGGAGATCCGGGATGTCACCGGTGTTGGCATCGGTCTGAAGGAGAGCTCCAGCGCCGTGATCGAGGGCAACCGGATTTTCAATGTCACGATCGGTATCGCACTGGATCTGTCGCCGGAAGATGAAGAGTTGCCCAATCGGGTGGAGAATAATCTGATTGCCTATAACACGGTGGGTATCCGTTTTTTGAGTGACCGGGGCGGCAACCACCTTAATGCCAACCGTTTTCACGACAACTATATTCCGGTGGCGGTACGCAACGGTGGTGGGGCAATGAAGAATCGCTGGCGCGGTAATTTCTGGAGCGGTTATGCCGGCTTTGATCAAAACGATGACGGTACCGGCGATACCCCTTACGAACTCTATGCCTACGCCGATCAGCTCTGGCTGGATTATCCCAGCACCCAGTTCTTTGTCGCCAGTCCCACCTTCAGTCTCCTGGATTTCCTGGAGCGCTTGGCACCCTTCACTGAACCGAGATTAATGGTACGGGATCTGACGCCACGGTTGCGGGAGTATGATGTGGAAAACGTGGTGCGGGAGGGCGGGGCATCGGTCTGTTCCCTCTGCTGAATGATGTTGCCGAGCCGGTGTGGTTTATGCGTTCCCACGCGGAGCGTGGGAACGAGAAATCCAATCATCCGGCCAACCGTCGGGCAGGGCCCCGTGCCTGCCCAGGTTCGGTGCGATCCCCAAGGGCAACCACGGGGTTGCCCCTACGAAACCGGATCAATCCCACGGCAATTGGGAATGCACGGCGCCCGGCCTAGAGCGCCGAGGCCATCATGGATGTCTTTTCCAGCCGGTCGGCCAGGGTGCGCATCAGTACCTTGTTGAACTTGGTCTGCAGCTGACTCGAAGCCTGCTGAAGTGCCTCGGTACGGATCTTGATCACAGTGACCGGAGAGTTACTCACCACGCTGGCACTGCGCGGTTTTTTCATGCCGTGGATATAGGCCATCTCACCGAAGCACTGGCCGGCCTCAATCACCCCGAGGAAGGCGTCGTTCTTCATAATGCGGGCGTCGCCGGAAGCGAGGATGAAGATGGAACCGCCGATCTTGCCCTCATCGATCAGGGTCTTGGCCTCACGGAAGCGGCGCCACTTGCTGATCCGCAACACTTCCCATAGCTCCACGTCGGTAAAGTCGTGGAAGAACGGCAGCGTCTTCAGGATATTGAATTTACGGGTATCCGAAACATCGACATTGGAGGCGTGTTCCAGTTGCTCATGCTCGGCTGCCAGATCACAGGCCAGATCGGCCCAGCTGTCATAGCGGTCCGCCGCCTCTTTGCGGATGCAGCGCTCGACGATGCGGACGATTCCTTTGGGTATGTCGCGCCGCACATCCCGTAGTGGGATCGGCGGGCTATGGGAGATCTTCTGGATCAGGTCGTACTGGTTTTCCGCGGTGAAGGGTAACTTACCGCTCAGCAATTGATACATCACCACACCCAGGGAGTAGATGTCCGCCTGCTGGCTCAGCTCGTGTCCCATGATCTGTTCCGGCGACATATAACTGGGTGTGCCGACCGCATCCACCACCTGTGTGAGATCGGAATCGGCCAACAGGGCCGTACCGAAGTCGGTGACCTTGATTTCGGTTCCGCCGGTGGTGAGCAGATTGGCCGGCTTGATGTCACGGTGAATCAAGCCATTGACGAAGGCGTATTCAAAGGCGTTGCAGCACTTGAAGATAATCTCCACCACGTCATGGATCGGCAGCAGGTTTTCCGCTTTGGTATAACGCCGCAGGGTATAGCCGTTGACGTATTCCATGACGATATAGTGCATGTCCCGCTCGGTGCCGGCATCGAATACGGTGACGATATAGGGGTGGCGCAGCTTGCCGGCCAGGCTGGCTTCGTTGATGAACATCTTCTTGAAGCGGGCGCCGTTCACCGGCTCGTTAAAAATATTCTGATGGGCAATCTTGATCGCCACTTCATTGTCGGAGAACGGGTCCTGGGCTAGATAAACCGAGGCTGTCGCACCCCTGCCGAGCAGTTTGCGGATCTGGAATTTACCTATCGTTGTACGGGTCAGATCGTCTATGACCGGTCTCTCCGGTAGCTTGATCAAAAGTTTTGAAACAGGACAACGATTGGCTTTATGGCTTGGCCGACCAATTCATATCGAAAAACTGGCACTGTTCCAGAAACTCACTGGTGCTCTTGGGCATGGGTACCCTGGCCCCTGAAAGATAGGTGATAAGTTGGGTTCCTGCGGTGATCAGCTTCACGCCTTGATCAATATGTTGCTGTTTTTCCGGTGTTGAAGGTATCGGCAGGTTGATAAAGAACTGTTCCACCATCTCCCGTGCGGCCACAAACTCGGGCCAGACGGTAAACAGCGCCTTATCCTGTTTGATCAGCTCGATCTGTTGTTTGGCGGCCCGGCAGTAGTTACGGATGTAGGGGACGGCGGCGCCAAAGACTCCGTCATCGATGAAGCTGTTCACCATGTGTGTGGTGATGCGGTCGATATCTTTCATCGATTGGGCGATCTTGCGATAGCGTGATTCGAACAGATGGTCCAGTGGTTGGGAAAACGCCTTGAAGGGCTCACCCCAGAGTTCGTCGATACCCTCGTGTCCGCTGTAATGCTTGACCAGTTTGCCGAGTTCCAGCGCCTCTTTGAAATAATCGCCGCAGCGGACCATCAGCTCATTATCCGGGCTGACCTTGACGCCCTTGGCTTCCAGGTCAACGATGGCATTGAAGATGTCGGAAGCACGATTGAACAGGGCGCCGGCCAGCATGGCTCCATTAACCCGCTTACGTGCCGGGTCATGCTCCTGCTCATAGGCTTCGCGCGCCTCTTCCAGCCTTTCACCCGGGGTGTTGATGCCGCTTTCTGTGTGATGGAAGGCGCGCCGGGTCAGATCGTCAATCAGCTTTTTACGATTCGCCAGGGTGTTTTCCGGGGTGGGGTAGTAGCGGATCCAGTAGCCGTCGTAAAAGACGCACTCTTTATCCGCGATGACACGGCGTGTGCCGTTTTCAGGGTTGTTGCTCATTTTCCAGTTCTGACTTAGCTCATCTAACCGACCGCCAATCTGAAGTAGAATGACTCACTCCACCGGCCACGCGGCCAAATTTTACGCCTAAAATCCGACACTGGGAATCAGGTAATCAATATGAAACAACATAAAGATGCGCATGAAGCGTTGTCAGTCGTGGATTCCGGGCAACGGATCTTTGTTCAGGGAGCCGCCTCGACCCCGTTGCGCTTGATCGAGGGGCTGGTTTCCCATGCCGGCCGACTTCGGGATGTAGAGGTGATGCATCTGCACACCTTTGGCGAGGCCCGCTATGCCGATCCGGACTTTGCGGCGAGTTTCCGGGTCGCCAATCTGTTCGTGGGTGGCAATATGCGTGGCTATTTCGATGGCGGTCGGGTCGATTATCTACCCTGTTTCCTCTCTGAGATACCGGCCCTGTTCCGCTCCGGCGAACGACCGATTGATGTGGCCCTGGTGCATCTCTCCCCCCCGGATAGACAGGGGTTTTGTACCCTGGGTTGCAGTGTCGATGTGGCCCTGGAAGCAATCCATGTGGCACGAATTGTGATCGCCCAAATCAATCCGCAAATGCCGCGGGTGCATGGGGATGGTTTTATCCATATCTCACGAATCGACCATTGCATCGAGGTGGATGACCCGATCCCGGAAGTGCCGCGCCCCCGATTAGGGGAGGTAGAGCGGGCAATCGGCGAGCATGCGGCGGCGCTGATTGAGGATGGTGCCACCCTGCAGATGGGGATCGGCGCCATTCCGGATGCGGTGCTGGCGGCGTTGCGGGGGCATCGCCATCTGGGGGTGCATACCGAGATGTGGTCGGATGGCCTGCTTGATCTGATCGAAAACGGCGCGGTAGATAATTCGTGCAAAAAGACCCACCGCGGTAAGACGGTTTCGGGCTTTATCATGGGTTCCCGGCGGGTCTATGACTTTATTGACGATAATCCGTCGGTCATCCAGGCGCGGATCGATTGGGTGAATTCGCCTCACGAGATTGCCAAGAATCCGCGCGTTACCGCCATCAATTCCGCCGTCGAAGTGGATTTGACCGGTCAAGTCTGCGCCGACTCGATCGGCCACCGCATTATTTCGGGTGTTGGGGGGCAGATGGACTTTATCCGTGGCGCCTCGCTGTCGGAAGGTGGCAAACCGATCATCGCCCTACCAAGCCGGGCTCGCCATGGCGCCTCGCGTATCGTGCCAACGCTCAAGCCGGGTGGCGGCGTGGTCACCACCCGTTCCCATGTCCACTACATCGTTACCGAGTACGGTGTCGCCAACCTGTATGGTCGGACCCTGAATGAGCGGGCCGAGGCGCTGATAGCCATCGCCCATCCGGATGATCGTGAATCGCTGTCACGTCAGTGGCACGCCATTCGTGCTCTGAGTGGCTGAGGAAATATTATGGTATCTCTATTTCCAGGGCAAAAGAGTGGGAAATGGTCATGTCTGATTTTTGCTCTAAATATGACAACAAAGTTACCGCTTTATAGTTTTTACTGAAATTTCTCCTTCCGATACTGGCATCTGACATATGTCAGATGTCCTGCCAAGCCCATGAATCGTTGATCAAAATCCACTCTACCTTTTCCTTGGCATGGAAATTGTACTTACCCCTGGAATGGCGGCACCGAGACTGCCAGATGCACAGACATACCAGATAACTAACCTTCCAGGACCGACAATTGAGGTAGGGGTTAATGAACGACGAGCGCAATTTCGAGCAACTCGAGAAGAGACTGGGCGTATCGCGACGGGACTTTATGAAGTTCTGTACCGGCGTAGCTGCGACCATGGGACTGACCACCAGCGATGCGATGGCGATGGCCAAGGCGGTTGCCAGTCCAAAGGCGAGGCCGCCGGTAATATGGCTTCATGGTCAGGAATGCACAGGGTGTACCGAATCCCTGCTACGTTCCGAGCACCCCACCATTGAGACGCTGATCCTTGATCTGATCTCATTGGACTACCATGAGACCTTGGCCGCTGCGGCCGGACATCAGGTGGAAGCGGCCAAGCAGGCATCCATGAAAGCCAACAAGGGCAAGTACCTGTTGGTGATTGAGGGGGCGACACCGGTCAAGGATGGCGGCATCTACTGCAAGATCGGTGGCAAGACTATGTTGGAACATGTAAAGGAAGCGGCTGAAGGTGCGGCGGCGATCGTATCCATCGGCTCCTGCGCTTCCTGGGGTGGTATCCCCTCCAGTGGCATCAATCCCACTGAAGCGAAGGGTGCCCCGGATATCCTACCGGACAAGACGGTGGTAACTATTCCCGGTTGCCCGCCCAACCCCTATAACTTCCTCTCCACCGTGCTGCACTTCGTCACCTTCGGCAAACTGCCGGGGCTGGATCACCTGAACCGACCCAAGTTTGCTTATGGCCGGTTGATCCACGAGAACTGCGAGCGCCGTCCCCACTTCGACGCCGGGCGTTTCGCATTGGAGTTTGGCGACGAGGGTCATCAGAAGGGCTACTGCCTCTACAAACTGGGTTGTAAAGGTCCCGAGACCTACGCCAACTGCCCCGCCGTTGAATTCGGTGATGTGGGCGGTGGTGCCTGGCCGGTCGGAGTGGGCCATCCCTGCTTCGGGTGTACCGAGCAAGGCGTGGGATTCACCAAAGGTATTCATCAGCTGGCGAATGTGAAGACCCATGCGCCACCCAATGCCTTCCCTTATGTCAACGACCGTCCGGGAACCAACAGTGCCACGCCGGGTGCTGCCGCACTGGTAGGTGGTGTGATTGGTGCCGCAGTCGGCGCCACAGCCATGGCTGCCAAAAAGCTGGGAAATAGCGATAAGGCGGGTGACGGCGACAGTCAGGGTTAAGGGGGCGTTATGAAACGTAGAGATTTTCTTAAAGCCGCAGCCGGCGGAGCCGCCGCACTTTGCAGTGCCGGTAGCGCCGAGGCCAGGCCCAACAAGGAGCCATTGGAGAATGCCATCGGTATCCTCTATGACGCCACCTTGTGTGTCGGTTGCAAGGCGTGTGTCCGGGCCTGCAAAGAGATCAACGGTCTGCCGCCTGTGGCCATGGGTGAGGATGTGCAGTACGACGCCTCGCGCGGGGTGTCCGGCTCAACCTACAACGTGATCAAGGTATACAAGAACGGTAACTCCGAGCAGAAAGATCGAGAGATCGACGGTTTTTCATTTGCCAAGAAGAGTTGTATGCACTGCGTCGATCCGGCCTGTGTATCCGGTTGTCCGGTTTCCGCGCTGACCAAGAATCCAGTTTCCGGCATTGTGCAGTACAACCCGGATACCTGTATCGGTTGCCGTAACTGCATGGTGGGTTGCCCATTCAGCATCCCTCAATACGAATTCCACAACGCCAAAGGGCAGATCCAGAAGTGCTTCTTCTGCAATCAGGCCGGGGTGGAGCGTATCTCCCAGGGGCTGTTGCCGGGCTGTGCCGAGGTGTGTCCGACCGGCGCTACGCTGTTTGGTCCGCGTAAGGATCTGCTGGCCGAGGCGAAGCGACGCCTCGCCGCCAAGGCGGGTGACACCTACACCTATCCACGGGGCAACGTGAATGACGCGCTGCATACCCATGAGAAGACGGCGCCCACCTATCAGCAGCATATTTACGGTGAGCATGAGGTGGGGGGAACCCAGGTGATGCATATCGCGGGTGTGCCGTTGAAAAAACTGGGTATGCCGGAACTGCCTGACCGCTCCTACGCGTCGATCGCGGAAGGGGTTCAGCACACGCTCTATAAGGGCATGATCGCACCGGCGATCGCCTTGGCGGGGCTGGCCTATGTGGTCAAGCGCAACACCAGCAACTCGGACCAGGATGACGAATAGTCGTCCCTGGCCCTAACTAATTGAGGTGAACCATGAGTGAACATCAGCCGGTAGAAGGTAAGATCCTTACCCTGCCATTCATGTTCCTGGGCGTACTGGCCGCGATTGGGCTCTATTTCCTCGGTGTGCGTTTTGCCGATGGATTGGGTGCGGTCGCCAACATCAATTCGGGCTATCCCTGGGGTATCTGGGTAGTCTATGACGTGGTGGTCGGAACGGCCCTGGCCTGTGGCGGTTACGCCCTGGCCTTTGTGATCTATGTCTTTAACAAAGGTAAATACCACCCGCTGATTCGGCCGGCCATCCTGGCCAGTCTGTTCGGTTACGCGTTGGGTGGTTTTGGCGCCTTTTTCGATATGGGACGCTACTGGCAGTTTTATAACATTGCCATGCCTTCCAACTGGAACTTCAACTCGGTCATGCTCGAAGTGGGTCTCTGTGTGATCACCTACATCTTCGTGCTGTTTATCGAGTTTGCTCCGGTGGTACTGGAGCGAATCGGTGCCAAGAACGCCCTGCGCTGGTTGAACAAGGTGCTGTTCTTCTTCATTGCCCTGGGCGTGCTGTTACCGACCATGCATCAATCCTCACTGGGATCGTTGTTGATCATCATGGGGGCCAAGGTGCACCCGTTGTGGCAATCGTTGCAGTTGCAGCCCCTGATGGCACTGCTGACCGCACTCACTATGGGTTTCTCCATCGTGATCTTCGAAGCCTCTTTTGCGGCGGTCGGATTCAATCGTCGTCCCGAGACACCGCTGTTGGCGCATTTGAGTAACGCAATTATCGGCCTGATCTCAGTGTTCCTGGTGGTCCGATTCGCCGAGCTGATCGTCCGTGGCAAGCTCGGCTATATCTTCGCGGGCGATCTGGCCGGCAACATGTTCCTGTTGGAAACGGCACTGTTCATCTTCCCATTGGTGGTGATGTTGTCACGCGGGCGCCGCGACAATGCCCGGGTACTGCTGTTCGCTGCAGTCTCGTTGTTGTTTGCCGGTGGCCTGTACCGCTTCAATGCTTTCCTGATTACCTTCAATCCGGGTCCCGGGTACAGCTATTTCCCGTCGATCCCGGAGATTATGGTAACCATCGGCATCATCGCGATTGAAATCATGGCCTATCTGGTCTTCGTTAAGAAACTGCCCGTTCTGCATTCTGCTGAACATGCGTAAGGCAGAACAGACATTCCTTAAGTAGGAGAGAATATTGTGGCTACTCGTATAACTGTTGATCCCGTAACCCGCATTGAGGGGCACCTGCGTATTGATGTCGAGGTTGAGGATGGCAAGGTCAATAATGCCTGGTCTTCCGGCCAGATGTGGCGGGGTATTGAGAAGATCCTGGTCGGTCGTGATCCGCGTGATGCCTGGGTCTTTACCCAACGTATCTGCGGTGTCTGCACCACGGTACATGCACTGACTTCGGTACGCGCGGTGGAAAATGCGCTGAACCTGGAAGTCCCGCTGAATGCCCAGTTTGTGCGCAACATGATCGTGGCGGCCCAGGCCATTCATGATCATATCGTCCATTTCTATCACCTCTCCGCTCTCGATTGGGTGGACGTGGTTTCGGCGTTGGATGCCGATCCGAAGGCGACCGCCAAACTGGCGGAGAGCCTCTCCACTTGGGGCGGCAACGGCGTGCATGAAATGCAGGCGGTGAAGGATAAGTTGGCGGCCTTTGTCTCCAGCGGACAGCTGGGACCGTTCGCCAACGGTTACTGGGGACACCCGGCGATGAAGTTGCCGCCGGAAGTGAATCTGCTGGCTGTGGCGCACTATCTGCAAGCGCTGGAAGTGCAACGTTATGCCAACAAGATTGTCACCATTCTGGGCGGCAAGACCCCGCATATCCAGAACCTGGCGGTGGGCGGCATCTCCAACTCGATTAACCTGGACAGTCAGTCGACCCTGAACATGGAGCGCCTGCTGGCGATCAAGGGGTGGATCGACAAACTTTCCGATTTCGTCAACAACGTCTACATGGTGGACGTGCCGGCGGTGGGCGCCTTCTATCTGGATTGGGCCGGTTATGGCCAGGGCGTCACCGATTACCTGTCGGTGCCGGATATGCCGATCGACACGAAGGGGACGCAGTTTGCCCTGCCGGGCGGTTATATCACCGGTGGTGACTTGAGCACCTTCAAGCCGATTGCCAGCTACCAGGATGCCCTGTTCCGTGACGGTGTGAAGGAGAGCTCCAAGCACTCCTGGTATGAGGGTGATGCGGCGCTGCATCCGTGGGATGGCGAGACCAATCCCCAGTACACCGATTTCCAGGATGAGGGGCAGTACTCATGGATCAAGTCACCCACCTTCTACGGCAAGCCGGCGCAAGTGGGTCCCTTGGCCAACGTGCTGTGCATGGCGGCGGCCGGGCATGAGCCCACGGCGAAGCATCTGAAGACGGCGATGGGCACCCTCAACGCAGTGGCCGGTAAAGAGATTCCGCTAGCGGCGCTGCACTCTACCATCGGTCGGCATGCGGCCCGTGCGGTGCGTACCGCCGTAATGCTGGACAACATGAACGATCAGTGGAACAGGCTGGTGGAGAATATCGGCAAGGGTGATACCGACACCTTTAATCAGCCGGTATTCCCCAAAGGCGAGATCAAGGGTTTTGGTTTCCACGAAGCGCCGCGCGGCGTGTTGTCGCACTGGGTGGTGATCAACGATGGCAAGATCAAGAACTACCAGTGTGTGGTGCCCAGCACCTGGAATGCCGGTCCACGCAATGAGAGTGATGCTATGGGCCCCTACGAAGCTTCACTGATGGGCAACCCGGTGGCGGATCCGGAACAGCCATTGGAAGTGCTGCGTACCGTTCACTCGTTCGATCCCTGTATCGCCTGTGCCATCCACCTGGTGGATACCGAGCAGCAGGAGATTGTCAAAGTGAAGGCGCTTTGAGCATCTGAACAGCAATGGATGCCTCCTTCCCTCTCTCCCTTTCCGGGAGAGAGGGTTTTTTCCAGGATGGGAAAACAGTCGAGTAGGATGCGGTGAGTAAAACGAACCGCATCAAGTTGGGCACGAACGGTGCGGTTCGCAAGCTCACCCGCACCCTACAGTTTGTTTCCGGGGCGTGGTGGACCAAAATAGTTTGGTCAGAAAGGTCTTTCTGGCTGCTGATTGAGGTAAAGGCAATATGAGCGTGGTGGTGATCGGACTGGGAAATGTGCTGTTATCCGACGAAGGGTTAGGCGTGCGTGCCATCGAACTGTTGGAACAGCGTTATATCTTGCCGGATTCGGTCGAAGTCATTGATGGCGGCACTTCCGCCATGGATCTGCTCAATCCGCTCAGCAACCATGAACAGGTGATCATTGCCGACTCCGTCAAGACCGGCGCACCGCCCTGTACCCTGGTGCGTCTGGCGGATGAAGCGGTACCCAAGTTTTTCCAGACCAAGATTTCACCCCACCAGATCGGCCTGTCCGACCTGTTGGCACTGTTGACGGTGCAAGGGCAGGCGCCGGAAAAGATCACTATTATCGGTATGGTCCCGGCTTCCCTGCAGACCCGCATCGGTCTGACCGAAGGGGTCGATGCGAAAATGGATGAGATGGTGGAGATGCTGGCAGATGAATTGCGATCCCTTGGCATCGTGGTCAAACCCAGGCAGGATGGAGCCCGGGGCTTCTGGGCGGAAGCGGGTCATTAAGAGCCATAAAGATCCATTTAGATAAGGTCAGGTAAAACATGTGTATCGGAATTCCCATGCAGGTGATTGAACAGCGCGATCTGATGGCCCTGTGCCGCGGACGCGGACGTGAAGAGATGGTGAACACAATGCTGATCGGTCCGCAGGAGCCCGGTACATGGATACTCAATTTTATCGGTTCCGCCCGCGAAGTGCTGACCGAGGCGGAAGCGAAACAGACCAATGATGCGCTGGATGCGCTGGAACAGATTATGAACAGCGAAGGTGAAGTGGATGTGGATACCTACTTCGCCGATCTGACCGATCCCAACCGTAAACCCGGCAGTTTTCCCAACGATCAGAGTTGATGCACCCATGAACCGTCCCGCCTTTTTTTCCGCCAGCCCGGCGGCCGAGATCACCCATTCCTTCCGTCAGATCGAGCAGGACGCAATGCATGGCTTGCCGGTCTGTAATGACCAGTTGACGACGGAGGTGGTAGGTCTGCGCCGTTTTGAACAGCACTGGGTTGGGGCGTTGATTACTCCCTGGACCCTGCAGTTGATCCTGTTGCCGGCTACTACCGAAGCAGAGTGCCTGCGGGACGGTGATTACCGCACGCTGGAGTTCCCCCAGGGGCCCGTGGTGTTTATGGCCTCGGATAATTCCCATCTCGGTGTCTACATGGCTTGTTCGCTGATGTCCCCGCTGCATGATTTCCCGTCCCAGGGCGCGATCAGGCAAACGGCACAAGAGGTGATGGAGCTGCTCTTCCAGCCGCCGGCCGAGAAGCCACAGAGTGAACCGGTAAAGGTGGCCATGCCGGGGCGTCTGGATATTGAGCGCGAGGCCAAGCCGGTCGATCAAACCGCTGGCAGCCGGCGTGATTTCCTGCGTGGGCGGATGAAGTAACGCCGAACGAGGCTATCTCTTTGCTGCCCTCCCGGTGCAGGTGCCAATCCAGTATTGTAGGGTGGGTTGGCGGTGTATCGGTGCGCCGTTTTCTCAATCCATCCAACGAAACAATATTTCCGCAGCTCAACTCACGCCAGCACCGGTGGCACCTGCTTGCTCCACTGGCTCTTCTCCTCGACATAACTGCCGGTGAGCGTAAAACCCAACAGTTCGCCTTGTGGTGACCGGAACAGGGCCCGCACACCCGTGTCACACTGTTCGATCTCCCAATCGCCTTCGGCTCCTTTCGCAGGAGGCGATATCACGATCGGGTGGATCGGTGTCTTGATGCTGACCGGCATCGCCGGGTAGGTAAGATTTGTGTCGGTACCGGTCAGCGTCTTGGCCAATGCCCGGGCGGCATTCATCAGCGGCATCACGAAGGGCAGGTTCAGCCCCGCTACCTCCACGCAATCCCCCAGGGCATAGATACCCGGTACACTGGTTTGCAGTAGCCGGTCGGTAACGATGCCGCGGTTGGTCTCCAGCCCGATGGACTGGGCCAGGGTCAGGTTGGGCTTCAGGCCGATGGCCGACAACATGACATCGGTTTCTACGGTTGTGCCGTCGCTCAGCGTGAGTCGATAGCTGCCATCGTTATGGCTGATCTGCTTCGCCACCTTGCCCAGATGCCAACGCACACCCGCTTCAGCCAGGGCTTTTTGTAGAGCGCGTCCGGCCGCTTCCGGCAGCAGGGTGCTGATGGGGTAGGGATCGGGCCCGATTACCTCGACATCGCGGCCGGATACCAACAGATCGTTGGCAAACTCGCAGCCGATCAAACCGGGGCCGATAATGGCGATCTGTTTGGCTTGCTCGATCTTTTGCCGAAACTGGGTGTACTCTTCGAGATTGTTTACCGACATAAGCTCATCGGCGGCATCGCCCTGGAAAGGGAGCCGGATGGGACGGGCGCCGGTCGCCAATACCAGTTTGTCAAACGGGATGGAGTCCTGGTCGGTGATCACTTGCCCGGTAGCCGTATCGATGGCTTGCACCCGGGTGTGGGTGTGAATTTCGGCATTCAGCCTTTCCGCCATGGTGGCGGCATCGGCAGAGATAATCTGTTGCGGCTGTTTACCCTGGATCAGTGCGTTGGAGAGCGCCGGTTTCGGGTAGGCGTTGCCGCCATCTGCCGTGATCAACACCAGGGATACTTCGGAGTCGGCCTTGCGGATTTCCCGTGCCAGGTTATAGCCGGCCATGCCGGTGCCGATGATTACGATAGACATACACTTCACCTTTTATCTACAACGTGGCTGTCCGTCATATCGGCAGCCTTTTTTATGTACGGTATGGGTTCGGTAACCGGATCACCGGCCGCCGCGCCACCGTCCCCGGTGGCACGGTTTCCAGCTGTTTATCAGATTTCGACCATCTCGAAGTCATCTTTGGAAGAGCCGCAGTCCGGACACTCCCAATCGTCCGGGATATCTTCCCATTTGGTCCCCGCCGGGATGCCTTCTTCGGGCAGCCCTTTGGCTTCGTCATAGATAAAGTCACAAACTACGCATTGGTACTTTTTCATGCCTTATTCCTTCTCTCATAAATTTATCGGTTAGCGTAAATCGTCTTGTTCAGCTGCTGACTTTGTTGAGGGCATCACGGTAGTGATTGGCGTGCCGCTCCTCAATCTTCGCCAGCGCGTTAAAACGTTTGGCCGCGGTCTCCAGCAGTTTGGAGAAACGTTCGGCGTGTTCGGCCGATTCGGCGATTTGCTCATCCATCTCCTGCACGGCCTGGTAATTCTTCTCTTCCAGTGCCGTGTGACGGAAAGCCGGGTACATTTCGGTATATTCGTATGTTTCGCCTTCAATCGCCAGTTCCAGCATTTTCTCTACGGTTAAGGTCGCCTTCGGATAGAGCAGGTCCAGATGGCCAAAGGCGTGGGCGGTCTCCTGCTCAGCGGTCTTTTCAAATACCGCTGCCACATCGTCCGCTCCCAACTCGCGACAGATGCGGGCGAAATAGAGATACTTGCGATTGGCCATCGATTCGCCCGCAAAGGCAGCTTCAAGGTTATTGACTGTCTGTGAAACGTCTTGCTCGGTCATGATCTTCTCCAGTGGTTTGATTCGATGGATGTAGGTTACGGAATGGTGTAAATTCGGTCCAATTGAATTAAAAGTTAAATTTAATAGGAAAAAACGATTTATGAATCTGCCGACATTGAGACAGTTGCACTACCTGGTGACCGTGGTGGAGTTGTGCCATTTCGGGCAGGCGGCGGAACGCTGCTTCGTCACCCAGTCGACCCTCAGTACCGCCATCCAGGAGTTGGAGGCGTTGTTGGGTGTGCAACTGCTGGAGCGCACCAAGCGCAAGGTGATCCCGACCAAGCTGGGGATGGAGCTGGCGGACAAGGCGCGGGAGATTATCAGTATGACCGAGTCCCTGGTGCTGGATGCCCAGGTTGACCGCCAACCGCTGAGCGGTGAATTGCGTCTGGGAGTGATCCCCACCATCAGCCCTTTCCTACTGCCCAAGGTGTTGTCGGGTGTGCGCCACGCCTATCCGGAATTGCAGTTGTTTCTTTTGGAGGATCAGACACAGAATCTATTGGAGAGGTTGGCGGCAGGAGAACTGGATTGTGCGATTCTCGCCTTGCCGTTCGACTTGGGCGGACTGGAATATCAAGTGTTTTGGCAGGAAGATTTCCTGGTGGCCTTTCCGGCGGACCATCCCCTGAGCCAAGGCGGTCCCATCGCTTCCCAAAAATTGCCGAGCAGTGAACTGTTGTTACTGGAAAAGGGGCATTGCTTGCGCGACCACGCACTGGCGGTATGCCACATGAAGGCGGTGGCAAAGCGGGCGTCGTTCCAAGGCACCAGTCTCTACACCCTAGTGCAGATGGTGGCCGGTGGACAGGGCATCACCTTTTTACCGGAGATGGCGGTAGATGAGGATTTTCTCGCACAAAACGCGATAGCCGTCCGCCCGCTGGTGGAGAAAGGGCCGCATCGTGAACTCTGTCTGGTGTGGCGTACCTCCTACCACCGTAAAGCCGATTTGGCACTGCTTGCTGACTCTATGCATGGGCTGTTGGCGGCCTGCTATCCGCAAAAAGTAGCGTGAGACCTAGGGCTGGTTTCATGTCTACCTTATATCCAGAGACTCGGCGATAAGGGCACCCACAGGGGGTTGCCCCTTGTGTCTGTTATAACCACCGCCCGTCCCGGTAGGGGTAGGCCCCCGTGTCTACCCGATTCCTGAACCCCACTAAGATTATAGATAGGGCCAAGCGATAGCCCGAAGAGCGGGTGTATCTAGCTGTTTGGCAATGAATTCGGTATCTGAAATGAATTTAAGTCATACAAAATGAAATATAATTCATAAATAAAAACGTGACAAATGTCATTTAATGCCATATCCTTACCCAAATAGTAGGAAATATAGTGCTTATTCATGATCACAGTACGGGGGTATTAATGATCAGTTTTCAGACCAATCCTGCGGCATACCAGCATTGGCAGCTGGCTTTCGACGGGCCGGTCGCCCACCTCAAGATGAATGTCAAAGAGGATGGCGGTTTGGTACCGGGCTATGAGCTGAAGCTCAACTCCTATGATCTGGGTGTGGATATCGAACTGTATGACGCCGTTCAGCGTCTGCGCTTTGAGCATCCGGAGGTTAAGAGTGTGATTCTGGAATCGGCCAAGGAGCGGGTATTTTGCGCCGGTGCCAATATCCGCATGCTCGGCAGCTCGACCCACGTGCACAAGGTGAATTTCTGTAAGTTCACCAACGAAACCCGCAACAGCATCGAAGATGCCAGCGAATTCTCCGGTCAGCGCTATCTCTGTGCGATTACCGGCACGGCGGCCGGCGGCGGTTACGAGCTGGCGCTGGCGGCTGACCACATCATGCTGATTGATGACGGCAATGCTTCCGTCTCCCTTCCCGAAGTGCCACTGCTGGCGGTATTGCCGGGTACCGGCGGTCTGACCCGGCTGGTGGACAAGCGCAAGATGCGACGTGACCTGGCCGATGTCTTTTGCTCCATTGAAGAGGGGGTGAAAGGACAGCGGGCGGTTGACTGGCGCCTGGTGGATGAAGTGGTGGTCTCCTCAAAATTCCAAGAGGCAGTGGATAACCGTGCGCAGCAGATGGCGGAAAGCTCCGATCGGCCCGCTGATGAATCGGGTATCGAACTCAAGCCGTTGCAGATCGGCGGTGATGAATCCCACCTGCACTATAACCACCTGGATCTCTCGGTGGACCGGCAGTCTCGCGTGGCCACTCTGACACTGAAGGGTACCGATCAAGCCGTGCCGGCTGATCTGGCTGCAGCAAAGCAGGAAGGCTGCGACTTCTGGCCGCTGGCTCTGGTCCGGGAGCTGGATAACGCCCTGTTGCACCTGCGCACCAATGAGCCGGAAACCGGCACCCTCATCTTCAAGACCCAGGGCGATGCCGAGCAGGTGACCGCTTATGAGCGCTTTCTGCTGCAACATCAGGATGACTGGTTTATCCGCGAAGTGCTGCTCTATCTCAAGCGCACTCTGAAACGGATCGATTACACCTCTCGCAGTACCTTTGCCTTTATTGAGCCGGGTAGCTGTTTCAGCGGTTTCCTGGCGGAGATCCTGTTCGCTGTGGATCGCAGCTACATGTTGGAGGGGCAGTTCCCGGGCGATGAGCGTCCGGCCCCGGAGATCCGTATCTCTGAGTTGAACTTTGGCCGCTTGCTGATGGGTAACGGCTTGACCCGGTTGGAGACCCGTTTCCTGGGTGAACCCGCCAGTCTGGAGCGGGCCCAATCGCTGCTTGGCGAGTCGCTGGCGGCGGCGGCGGCGGCCGAAGCCGGCCTGGTGACCTTCGCCCTGGACGATATCGACTGGGAAGACGATATCCGCTTCCTGTTGGAAGAGCGGGCCAGCTATTCGCCGGATGCCTTAACCGGTATGGAGGCCAATCTGCGCTTTGCCGGACCGGAGAGCATGGAAACCAAGATTTTTGGTCGCCTGAGCGCTTGGCAGAACTGGATATTCCAACGCCCCAACGCCGTTGGGGAGCACGGCGCGTTGAAGTGCTTCGGCACGGGCGAACGTCCACACTATGATCAGAAAAGGGTGTAACACAATGAGTGAACAGACCGTAGAAATGAGCCCCACCATCGAAGTCAACTATGCCGACAAGATTCCCAACAATGTGAATCTGTCCGAAGACCGTCGACTGCAGCGCGCGATGGAGAAATGGCAACCGGAGTTTATCGACTGGTGGAAGAGCATGGGGCCGGATGGCTTCCAGGAGGCGGAAGTCTATCTGCGCACCGCTGTCGGTGCCGATCCCAAGGGTTGGGCGGTATTCGACTATGTAAAGATGCCGGAGTACCGCTGGGGCATCCTGTTGGCTTCCAAAGAGGAGGGACGCACCATCCCCTTCGGCAAACACAAAGGTGAGCCGGCTTGGCAAGAGGTGCCGGGTGAGTACCGCTCCATGCTGAAGCGACTGATTGTGATCCAGGGTGACACCGAGCCGGCCTCGGTGGAGCAGCAACGTTACCTGGGCAAGACCTGTCCCTCACTCTATGACTTGCGCAACCTGTTCCAGGTCAACGTAGAAGAGGGTCGTCACCTCTGGGCCATGGCTTACCTGTTGCAAAAATACTTTGGCAAGGATGGCCGCGAAGAGGCCGAAGCACTGCTTGATCGCCGCTCCGGCGATGAAGACAAGCCGCGTATCCTCGGTGCTTTCAACGAAAAGACCCCTGACTGGCTGTCATTCTTCATGTTTACGTTCTTCACCGACCGGGACGGCAAGATGCAACTGGAGTCCCTGGCCCAGTCCGGCTTCGATCCGCTGGCCCGCACCTGCCGCTTCATGCTGACTGAAGAGGCGCATCACATGTTTGTCGGCGAATCGGGCGTGGCCCGGACCATCCGGCGCACACTGGAAAAGATGCAGGAAGCCGGCATCAGCGATCCCAACGAGGTGGAAGCGGTGCGTGCCCTCGGGGTCGTGGATCTGCCGACCCTGCAGCGCAAGGTCAATTTCCACTTTTCGGTGACGCTGGATCTGTTTGGCGCCGAAGTCTCCACCAATGCGGCCAACGCCTTTAACGCCGGTATCAAGGGGCGCTACCGCGAAGACAAGTTGGAGGACGATCACCAGTTACTGGATGCCACTTACCCGGTGTTGCGTCATGTGGATGGCGAACTGAAAGTGGTAGAAGAGCCGGCGCTGAACGCGATCAATGCGCGTTTGCTGGACGACTACATTGCCGATGCCACCGCCGGCGTGAAACGCTGGAACAAGCTGTTTGAGAATAGCGGCGTGGACTTCGAGATCGCCCCTCCGCACAAGGCGTTCCATCGGCGGGTCGGCGAGTTCTGCGACGTGCACGTGGACCCGCAAGGCAATCTGCTAAGCGCCGAAGCGTGGCAGGCCAAACGCGATGAGTGGCTGCCGACCCAGGCGGATGAGGATTATCTGCTGAGCCTGATGAAACCGGTGACCGAGAAAGGCAAGTATGCCGACTGGATTGCACCGCCGAAACAGGGCATCGACAAGAAACCGGGTGACTTTGAATATGTCGCGCTGAACTAACCGAATGACAACTCCCCAGTTGGGCAGCCCGAGGGCTGCCCTTTTTTTGGCCAAGGACGGCCTTATGCCGTGAAGGCCAGGGATGGCCGGGAGCAGAACGGAAGCGGCTTTGCCCGGGATGGGCGGGCAACCACGGGGGGGCTACAGACCGAGGTCCGATAAACGGGAAGGTGTTGCGTCCGCCCGTCGTTGTAGGGGCAGGCCCCTGTGCCGGCCCTTGTCTCTGTCCTTCCCGGATGCCGGCTATTTCGATAAATCGATATTGCGCCCGCTTTTCAGGATCTCTGCGGTGCGCACGTTGAGGTATTGATAAAAACTATTCGGGTACTGCACATAATGCCGCTCTCCGACATAACGCAACACTTCCTGGAAGTGATAGGTAAACAGCAGGCCGTCAATGCGGCTGATCTCCTTGCCTTGGTCGAACAGCACAATGCCGGGCCGATAGGTGAGACCCAGCTGTTCGGCAAACGCCTTGGGTGTGGTTTTGTTGCCGGCCGGGTCGATGATCGGATCGTTGCTATTGGCATCCAATCGCACCACCGTGAAGTTCTCCAGGATCTTCAGGGTTTCCGGGTTTTTCAGGTGACCGTCATGCAAGTCGTCACAGGCATCGCAACTGCTGTCTTCAAACAGGACCGCCAGGGGTTGGCCGGCGACAGACTGCAGATCGCTGATCGCCTTAAACATCGGTTGTTCGCGGAATCGATAGACCGGCGTGGTTTGCTGCTGCTCGATAAATCGGCTTAGGCTGGTTTTCAGGTACGCCTTCTGCTGAACATAGTCGAGCGCATGCTTGAAGGCGGGAACCGAACGGTAGCCGTTGAGCCGGAGGACGGTTTTGTTCTCCTTATTGAGAAACAGAATGGTCGGGGTGTATCGCACTTTCAATATTCTGGTCAGCTCCTTTTCGCTGACGCTGGTCTGGGTATCGAAGGCCACTTCCCGGTCCCCTTTGATGTTGATTGAGATGACATCAAAGTTTTTCCGGATGAAGGGGGTGTAGGGGGCGTGGGCGAAATTTTCATCGGCCATCTTGGCGCAGTACGGGCAATCGTTCAGGTGCATGAACAGGATGACATGCTTGCCCGATTCGGCCGCTTCCTGGGCGTCGCTGGCAATGTCGAGAAAGCTCTCCTTGAACCAGTCCGGATGGATCGTCGGTACGCCGCCGGTGAGTTTGCCCGGCTGGGTGGTGGCGACACTCTGCAGGCTGAACAGGGTACAGCAGACAAGTCCGATGACGCCGACTAAACGGTTGAACATAGTTATCCTCCACGGGGTCCATCTGGCCGCTATCCGGCTCTAATATTGCGATACTATTCAGTGAGTTGCCGTCCATCTTGCCGGATGGCGCTTGTCAGGCCGTTTTGGAATAACCACTGAAAATCTATCTTGTGTGCGGTCATTATTAGCCAGGGCGTGGGGCTTGTCTATCTCCCGGCAAACAGGAATATCAATGTGGCGAGGTTGGCAATCAGCAACAGCCCGGCCAGTATCTTCCAGAACATGGATGGGTGTCTCTCCAATAGCGGCTTGGGTCGATCGTCGACCAACTGCTGGTTCGGCCGCGTCATATCCTGGAGGAATTCGGAGAGCGCTTCATAACGCTTTTCCGGCAGCGGATGGGTGGCCTTTTTCAATGCGCCGTCGATCCAGGCGGGGATAGCGGGATTGTATTCCCGGGCAGAGTGGTAGCGCAGTTTGTGTGCCGGCAGCGGTTTTTCATGGTCGCCATAGGGGAGCGCGCCGGTCAGCATCTCGTAGGCGATCACTCCGAGAGAAAAAATATCGGAACGTTGCGTGCCCGGGCTGCCATCCAGGTATTCTGGGGCCGAATAGTTGATGGTCCCCAGGGGGGTGGCCGGACTGTCTTGGCGCAGTTCCTGTACCCCGGCGATACGTGTTGAACCGAAGTCGATGATCTTCAGGACGCCATTTTTATTAATCAGGATATTGTCCGGCTTCAGATCCTGGTGGACCATCTCCATGCGGTGGAAGGCGCGCAAGCCACTGATGATCTGGGTCAGATAGTCTCGCATCTGTTCGATATTCATCTGGCCCAAGTCATCTATGCGCTGGCGCAGGGTCTGTCCATCCAAATATTCGGTAACGTGGTAGAGAAAACGCCGCCGTGCCGGTTTGTAGACGCGCAATACGTGTGGGTTGTTGATGCGGCGGCCGATCCACTCTTCATTCAAGAAACTGTTGAGAAATTCCGCATCGTCGTTGAAGTTGGCCGACGGGGTCTTGAGCGCCACCTGTTCTTCGGTTTCACTGTTGATGGCGAGGTACACTTCACTACGTTTGCTGGCGTGGATTTCGCGCACAATCTCATAACCGTCGATGTTCATGCCGGGCAACAGGTTGGGTGGGAACGGCAGCTCCGCCACCCGCTGATAGATATCGTCAATCTGCTCGTCGGGGAGCGAGATCACCCGCAGCAGTTGGCAGGTGACGTTGTCGTTACTGCCCTGTTCCAGCGCGGTCTGGGTAATGGCCCGGGCGGCCTGCGGCAGGTTGCCCTGATGGGTTTTGATCAGCCGCTGTAACTCGCGGTCGGTAAGGAAATCATGCACCCCGTCGGTGGAGAAGATCAGCAAGTCACCCGGATTCAGCGCAATGGAGCGGTAGTCGATCTCCAGGTGGCTGTCTATGCCCATGGCACGGGAGAGTAGATCCTGCTCCTTGGAGACCCAGACCCGGTGATCCTTGGTCAGCTGTTCCAGTCGCTGTTCGCGGTAGAGATAGATGCGACTGTCACCCACATGGAACAGATGGGCCGTGGTGGATTTGATCACCGCCACGCTTAATGTGGTGACCATCCCCTTGGGGGAGTCGTAGCGGCTCTGTCCCTGGCCGCACAGCCAAGTGTTCAGTGCGCTGAGAATCTTGCTGGCGGATGTCTTGACGCTCCAGGACTCGGGCGTACTGAAGTAGTCGTTTAGAAAACCGGTGACACAAATCTGGCTGGCTTCATGACCGCCCTCACTGCTGCTCATGCCGTCGGCGATCACGGCCGCCACACCTTTGCTCAGCAGCAGGTCATCCGGTGGTATCCGGGCATCTGCCGCGTCGGCATTTTGCTGTTTGGCACCCGTTTCGGTACAGCAGGCGTAATCAATTTCCAGGGTGTTCTTCATCGCTATTCTGCATACGCCAAAGGTTGGTGCCGATACGCCCCGACCTTATCCGTGTCGGAGCGTATCGGGGGCGATCAACTGACGTCGATCATCTGCACGGTGCCGTCCGGCAACACTTCAGCGGTCTGACCTTCCGGTTCATCCAGAAACTGTACGGCGGCCAGTGTGACAATGGCCGCACCGGCGATCACCAGGAAAAACAGCTGCGGCGTGACGAAGGAGAAGACCGTCAGAAACAGCACGGCTCCTACATTACCATAAGCGCCCGCCATACCGGCTACCTGACCGGTCATGCGCCGTTTAACCAGCGGTACGATGGCAAATACCGCCCCTTCACCGGCTTGAACGAAGAATGAACAAGCCATGGTAGCCACTACCGCCAGGGCGATCGGCCACTCAGAAGTGATGCTGCTCAATATAAAGTAGCCGACTGCCAGGCCGCCGATCAGAATGGTCAAAGATTTCTTGCGACCGAATTTGTCGCTGAACAGACCCCCGGTGGGGCGGGCCAACAGGTTCATGAAAGCGTAACCCGAAGCCAATAAGCCCGCCTGCACCAGCGAGAGATCAAAGGTATCTTTAAAGAACAGTGGCAGCATGGAGACCACAGCCAACTCGGATCCAAAGGTGACCAGGTAAGCGACGTCGAGAATGGCAACCTGTTTGAATTTGTAGCGGTGGAGTTCCGGTACGGGCTGAACGAAGATGTGGCCGTTAATGCGCCAGACCTGCAGGGTCTGATACCCGTAGAGCAGAATCAGGCTGACGTAGATACTGTAGGTGACGGCCTCGTTCAGCAAGCCGAGATTAGATGGGCCGAGTTTCCATGCCAGGATTGCCAGCGCGGCATACATGGGGATATTCATAAACAGGTAGAAATAGAAGTCTCCCTTGCTGGTGACCTCCATTGCGCCGGTCTTTTTCGGCTTGAAATAGGTCGATCCCTTGGGAGTGTTGCGCGCCAATTTATAGTAGATGAGGGAGTAGGCCAGCGTGATAGCACCCGTGGAGGCGATGGCATAGCGCCAGCCCTCATTACCGCCATACAGTAGGGCAATGGTAGGCAGGGCGAGGGCGGCTGCGGCGGAGCCGAAGTTGCCCCAACCGCCATAGATACCTTCAGCCAGACCGACCTGACGGGCCGGGAACCATTCGCCGATCATGCGGATACCGATTACAAAACCGGCACCGACAAACCCGAGCAGGAAACGGCTGATGGCCAGTGCCTCAAAGGAGTCGGCCATGGCAAAGGCGAAACAGATAAAGCTGGAGATGAACAGCAAGGTGGAGTAGACGATCCGCGGTCCCAGCTTATCCACCAGCATACCTATAATAATGCGTGCCGGGATGGTTAGTGCGACGTTCAGGATCAACAGCGCCTTCACCTCCTGCGCACTCAGTCCCAGGGTCTGCTGAATCGACGCCAACAATGGGGCATGGTTAAACCAGACCATAAAGGAGAGGAAAAAAGCGAACCAGGTGATATGTAGCGTTCGTATCTTTCCGCTAAAGGAGAAGAGGTTTAATTTGCTTTCTGACATGGACGTGCTCCAGAGATTGACAACGTTTGCCTGTCTATAGCATTGCCTGTGCCAATTTTGTAACCATATGAAAAATAACATTAAAAACTCATTTTTTTGAGATGGGTCAACGATTTGCGCACTCTCCGGGTGCAAGCAAAAGGAATGTCGCCCGATTTCGGGTCAGTTTCGGCAAACGATTTTTCGCATGCCATATTTCAGTGCGTTTAGTCGCCTTCCGGCACCAGATTGATTCATTTTTTATCTACCTGAAACTGCCGCATCAGCGCGAAACCCCCGTTATTTACGGCTCAAGTGAAAGTTGGCATAGCGGTTGCAAATGAGGGTCATATGTATTTGGGAGTTTTGATCGACCCGATGTGTTGAGAGGCAAAACATGAAAGAACGATTGGTATTAATAGGTAACGGCATGGCCGGCGTGCGTACGCTGGAAGAGTTGCTCAAGCTGGAGCCGAACAAGTATGAGATTACGGTTTTCGGTTCCGAACCACACCCGAACTACAATCGTATCCTCCTCTCCCCGGTGCTGGCGGGAGAAAAGAAGTTTGACGATATCGTTCTGAACAAGCGTGAGTGGTATGAGCAGAACAATATTACTCTGCACAGCGGGTCGCCGGTGGTTGAAATCAACCGGGTGAAACGCAAAGTGGTCGCGGCCAACGGAGTGGAAGCGGAGTATGACCGGTTGCTGCTGGCCACCGGTTCGTCGCCTTTTATTATCCCCGTACCCGGTGCCGACCTGGAAGGTGTGATCAGCTTCCGTGATATCCACGACGTCGAGCAGATGTTGGCGGCATCGAAACAGTATAAACACGCCGTGGTCATCGGCGGCGGTCTGTTGGGTCTGGAAGCGGCCAACGGTTTGATTAAGCAGGGCATGGAGGTCTCGGTCGTTCATCTCATGGACACCCTGATGGAGCGTCAGTTGGATGAGGCGGCGGGTGCCATGCTTAAGCGTTCCTTGGAAGAGAACGGCATGCACTTTTTGATGGGTGCGCAGACTGAAGCGATCCTGGGCGAGGAACGGGTTACTGGCGTACGGTTCAAGGATGGCTCAGAGGTCAAGGCCGACTTGGTGGTGATGGCGGTGGGCATTCGTCCCAACATTGAACTGGCCAAACAAGCCGGTCTCCATTGCGAGAGGGGCGTGGTGGTCAACGACACCATGCAGACCTACGATCCACGTGTCTATGCCCTGGGCGAATGTGTGCAGCACCGTGACACCTGCTACGGTCTGGTAGCGCCGCTGTTTGAACAGGCCAAAGTGTGTGCCAATCACCTGGCCGAGCTGGGTTACGGTCGCTACGAGGGTTCGGTCACCTCCACCAAACTCAAGGTGACCGGCATCGATCTGTTCTCGGCCGGTGATTTCCACGGCGACGAGAAAACAGAAGAGATCGTGTTTCAGGATCAGGCCGGCGGCACCTATAAAAAACTGGTGATCAAGGATAACCGTATCAGTGGCGCCGTGCTCTACGGCAACACCGTGGATGGCGCCTGGTACTTCCAGTTGATGCGCGAAGGTACCGATATCTCCGATATGCGCGAGAGCCTGCTGTTCGGTGAAGCGGCGCATCTGGGTAGCTCGGGACACGGTGGCCAGTCCAAGGCCTCGGCCATGGGCGACGAGGCCCAGGTGTGTGACTGTAACGGCGTCTGCAAGGGCGACATCGTCAAGGCGATCACCAGCGAAGGTTTGTTCACAGTGGATGAGGTGAAGGCGCATACCAAGGCGGGCGCCTCCTGTGGCTCCTGTGTCGGTCTGGTGGAGCAGATCCTGGCCAATACTTTGGGTGGCGACTATTCGGCACCGGAAGCCAAACCGATCTGTGCCTGTACTGATTTCACCCACGACCAGGTGCGTTCCACCATCCGCGAATATGAGTTGACCGACAAGCAGGCGGTTTTCGACAAGATGGATTGGCGTACTCCGGACGGTTGCCACGTCTGCCGCCCCGCCATCAACTATTACCTGATCTCGGCCTGGCCGGGCAAGGCGAAGGATGATGCCCAGTCGCGCTTCGTCAACGAGCGGGTTCACGGCAACATCCAGAAGGACGGTACCTTCTCGGTAATTCCGCGCATCCTGGGTGGCAAGACAACACCTGATGAATTGCGCGCCATCGCCGATGCGGCGGATAAATTCAACGTCGGTGAAGTCAACCTGACCGGCGGCCAGCGTATCAACATGCTGGGCGTAAAGAAGGAGGACCTGCCGGCGATGTGGGCGTTCCTTACCGAACGTGGTCTGGTCTCCGGTCACGCCTACGGCAAGGCGCTGCGTACGGTGAAGACCTGCGTCGGTTCCACCTGGTGCCGCTTCGGTACCCAGGACTCCACCGGGCTCGGCATCAAGCTGGAAGAGATGACCTGGGCCTCCTGGATGCCACACAAATTCAAGATGGCCGTCTCCGGTTGTCCGCGTAACTGCGCCGAAGCTACCATCAAGGATTTTGGCGTGGTCTGTGTCGATTCCGGTTACGAGTTGCATGTCGGCGGCAACGGCGGTGTTAAGGTGCGCGCCACGGATGTTCTCTGTCGTGTCACCACCGAGGAAGAGGTGATGGAGCACTGTGCCGCATTCATCCAGCTCTATCGGGAAGAGGCACGCTATCTGGAGCGCACCGCGCCCTGGATCGAGCGGGTCGGCCTCTCCGAAATCAAAAAGCGTATTGTTGAAGACGTACCTGGTAGAAAGGCTCTGTATGAACGCTTCCTAGAATCACAGGAAGTGGCCCAGCACGATCCCTGGACCGCGCGTGCCAACGGCGCCGAGGCCCATGAGTTCACCCCGATAAAACAGATAGGAGAGTGACATGTCCGCAGTAATGAGTGAAAAGTGGGTGGAGATCGGAACTCTGGACGAGATACCTAGACTCGGCTCACGCGTAGTCCGTACCGCTACGGATGAGATCGCCATATTCCGTGCGGCGGATGACAGTGTGTTTGCTCTCTCCAATCGCTGTCCGCACAAACAAGGTCCCCTCTCAGAGGGTATCCTGCACGGTCACCGGGTGACTTGCCCGTTGCACAACTGGGTGATCGAACTGGAAAACGGCGAGGCGGTTGCCCCCGACGTGGGCTGTGCCAGAAGTTACCCGGTGCGGATGGAGGGGGAGATGATCCTACTAGCGATATGATGCCGTGGAGGATTGCCTTGTCTCACTAACTGTAATAAGAATAGAACACGCTTGAAAAAAGACCTGTCAAACTTGACAGGTCTTTGGTTATACCGGCCTCGATAAAAAGGCCGGCGTCGTGACAACTAATTCAGACAGTATCATCTACCTGACCCGCAGTTAAACCTTGGAGTCATCACTTGACACGTCAGATGAGCCGCCGGAGCTGTCGTCTATAGAATCGCCACTGTGCGAATCGCTGCCACTGTGCGAATCGTTGCCACTGTCCGAATCGTTGCCACTGTCCGAATCGTTGCCACTGTCCGAATCGTTGCCACTGTCCGAATCGCCGCCACTATCACTACCACCGCCATCGCCGCCGCCATCACCGCCTCCGTCACCACCCCCGCCATCGCCGCCACCACCATCACCACCTCCGTCACCACCACCATCACCGTCTGCATGGGCCTCACTGACGATTAAGAAACTCGGGGCAGCAAAAGCGGCCAGAGGGACAAGGCCAAAGAGTTTGAGTGCAGAGCGTCGACACAGATCGACAGACTCTTCATCTTGGTCAAGCGGTAACAATGCGTTTTTTTTCATTGCGATTACCTTCTTGTGAAGTTTGCCTCAAAGATTGTATTCAATCGTCGCGCTCAACGAGTAAATAGCGTTGTGGTGCCGATTCAATTCAATAGGACTCATTCTAAGTAAAAAAGTGCGGCCTTCACTGTGACCTAGCCAACGCTTTTGCCGTCATAAAGGGATGAGTGTCATATTTGTTTTGCTCGGTTGAAAGGGATGGTTGTCATCTGTTTGTAACAATACGAACGAAAGAACAGAGAACAAAAGAATGCAGAACGAGTAAGCAGAAACAGAACGAGGACACCCAACATCCAGTTGCCCAAGAAACAGAACGAGGACACCCAACATCCAGTTGCCCAACATCCAGTTGCTATTCCGCATGCTCCTCACTTGTTGATGTGAAATTAGTTCACTCGTCACCTATTGTTTGATAATCTTCCAAAAATGTAAGGGATATCTGCTTGGCGGGATGCGAAAATTACTCCAAATCAGTATTCCGACGGATCAACTACGACAGAGCAGGAAGGTCAATGCCCGGCACGGATAAGTCGAGTTTTACAAATAATGCGCGAGCAACATTAATATCAATAATCATATGGAACCAATAACTTTATTCATCGGCAAGATCTCTGCAATCTATTGGCTGGTTTATGGACTCGGATTTCTTATTTCACGAGAATTTTACGCAAATCAATTAATGAACTCGAGTAAGAGTGATTCTTTGGCTGTCACTTTACAAGGAGCGATTCATTTGTATATTGGAGCTGCAATTCTAACGAATCATCTTCTTTGGGATAACCTTTTAGCAATACTGGTTACTCTATTAGGTTTTATGTACCTTGCTAAAGGTATAGCAATTATTGTGTTTCCAGGCGCAACACTTAAATCAGGTAAGCCTACGGTTAAAACGTTACGCCTTTCAGGAATTGGCTTTATTCTTCTAGGATTAGTTCTGGGGTATTTGAGTTTTTTTGCATAGTTGGATTAGAGGAACAAGGACATCCATTATTCATTCAATTGTTTGTAATATCCCGGATAGGTAATCAACGTCGGTACACAGATAGTGCCCATTATGATGATCTTGATGCTATCACGCTCTTGAACCTGGAAGGTGATCTCCACGAACAAGACCATAATTATCAAATATACTTGATTTCCCCTCAATGGAAGCAGGTATAAAAGATTGGAATCTTATAGGTATGGATCATCACAAGTTAGTAGAAGAACCTTTATCCAGCTATTAGCTTAAATGACAGAGGCAAGAACAAGGATATCCAACACTTGGAAAGGTCAGAATGTTGTACCGATTCACGCCGGTTCGTCACGTACTTGAAAAGGGGTGACATGAAAGGTGGTGGGAGAATGATGGGTGTCCTCAAATTCCGTTTTCAGTAATCATTCGTTAGATCATTAAATGATTCTATCCAAAAAACAGATCGACGAAGTAAAGATAGTTTATTAATCAATAATTAGAGGTTATGTAATGCGTATTTTGGGGATCTTGTTTTTGTCTGTTATTGCTTTGGTACTTAGTGGTTGTGCCAGTATTACTTCTTCTGAAATGCAGTCGATTGCTGTATCTAGCAAAGAAACTACGGGTGAGCAAATAACGGCGGCAAAATGTTCGATTATTAATGATAAAGGAAAATGGGATATAGAGACGCCAACAGTGGTTTCAGTGCATAAGTCATCACAGGATTTATTGATTGATTGCGAGAAGGAAGGTTTAAAAAATGGATTTGTCAGAGCTGTATCAAGTGCATCAGCTGGTATGTATGGAAATATTATATTTGGCGGTGTTATTGGGGCTGTTATCGATCACTCCAAGGGTAGCGGGTATGAGTACCCGGCCAATATATCTGTCATTATGGGTTCGCAAAAAGTGGTCTATGTAACCGATCAGCAAATTATTCAACCAGTTGTTGCTAAAAAGAAGCTATTAAGCTCTGATGTTAATTCCAACGACAATACCATGGTACAACAACCCGGTATAAAAGCCGCATCGGGGGGCACGTGTGCAAGGTGTTTAGGGGAACAGTCATGCCCATTTATTGATAACGGCGATGGTACAGTAAAAGATAGAAGAAATAATCGCATATGGATGAGGTGTAGTTATGGACAACAGTGGGATGGTGAAACTTGCATAGGTGATCCAAAGGAAATCACGGTTTGGCAGGCAGAAAGTATTGGTAAAAAGCTATATGTCGGTAATGGTATGGGGTGGCGTATCCCCTATAAATCAGAGATGAATAACTTAATCTTAAATGCTTGTGTGCCTACGATTAATGCAGATGTTTTTCCTAATACGCCAACTGGCGAGTTTGCTACATTTGATGCTACTCAATCTAATTGGCATGCACGCTATTTTAATATGAAAGACGGTAATAGCTACAATGCGTCTCATTATGGACATGTAAAGTCATACATTAGATTTGTGCGTAATTAGCGGATTAAAGGAACAAGGACATCCATTATTCATTCAATTGTTTGTAATATCCCGGATAGGTAATCAGCGTCAGTACACAGATAGTGCCTATTATGATGATCTTGATGCTATCACGCTCTTGAACCTGGAAGGTGATCTCCACGAACAAGACCATAATTATCAAATATACTTGATTTCCCCTCAATGGAAGCAGGTATAAAAGATTAGAATCTTGTTGGCCTTGACCATCACAAGAAAGTAGATGAACTATTGGTTTAGATGGCAGTAACGAGCATGCCCGAGCCGATTAGCAGCAGTCCGATTCCGGCGACATTGCCGATCAGATGTCCTGATGGCAGTAACTTTTCAGCCAGCACGAAGCCGGCGATTAGGGCTACCCAGAGCAGGTTCATCACGCCGGCCACGAACAGCAGCAGCATCAGCACCCAGCAGCAACCCACACAATATAGGCCGTGTTCCATGCCCATGCAGAAGGCGCCCAGGGCTCCCGGGCGCCAGTGCATGAGAAAGAAATTGAGCGGGCTTTGGCATTTCTTGAGGCAAGCCTTTTTAAGTGGCAGCCACTGGTAGAGGCCGGCGATAAGGAGCAGTGTGGCGCTGAGCCAGGTGCTTGATGAACTCAGCAGCGGGCTCAGCATGCGTTGGCTCTCGAATGTCGCTTGTAACAGTGTGGCGGACAGGCTAAACAGTGTCCAGACTGTCAGGTATCCGGAACTGAACAACCCGGTGGCGGGCAGGAGGGAGACGGTTTGGCGGTTATTCGCCAAGCGACCGTAGAGCAAGATTGCCGGTGCTGCGCTGGGTAGCATCATGCCGACCATCATTACCGCCCACATCAGGAAGGTCAGTAGCAGTGACTCCAGTTGCCAGGGGGCGGAAGGTAGGGTGTCAGCCATGGTACGGTTTGCCATGTTGTCATGTGCTGACATCATTTCCATTTTCCCTGCGTCGATCCATAAATAGAGCCACGCCAGCAGGGCCAGCGTAAACAGGCTGACAAGAATGGTCCACCGATCACGCCGGGCGATGGCGATATGGCCCTGACTGGACATGCCGTAACGCTTGGTCCGTGCTGGAATCAGGCAGCCCAGGAGAAGGGCGCGAAATGGCCGTTGCGCAGTCCGCTGCTGTCCTCCCAGTTAATACCGAAGGCGTGGAAGCGGCTGTGGGTGGCTTTGGCCAGGGCGATTCTGGACGAGACGGGATGGGCCACATTATCCAGGTACAGGGTATCGCCCTCTTTGACCGCGCTGGGTATGCCGCTGAGGGCTTGGTCGATCAGCTCACCTGCAGTGACATGACGATCCATCCCATCCATCTCAAAGCGTATGGGGCGTTTCTCAATACCGGCAATTTCACTGACCAGCGGTACCAGGGCGGCCATGGGCCCCCCAGCTTCGCCCGAGGCAATTCCGGTAATAGCATCGCACTGGGCCTGATCGGCCTTCTCGTCGATGATGAGACCTATCTTGATGTTGCCTTCAATCATCGGGCCCGGGGATTGGAGTAGGACGATAAACGCCAGGCCGTCCAATGTTACGCCCTCCTTCTGTCCCTGGTCGATCTGCATGGCGATGGCTGCCTTGCAATTTCCTTCGGTGGGTGCCGACGTCAAATTACTCCCGATGCAGGGACAAATGAAATTGCAGTTGCAGGTTTCCATGTATTGCCCTTTGATCTGCCAGTTAGCCATGTTTGCCTCCCTCTTAACTCTTTGTTGATTTCATTTAGAGGGCGCAGTCGGTCGGTACTCGACTTCTGCCGCTTCCCTGGCGTTTACTGGATTTCCACTTGGCCGGCTGTCGCCTTTGATCCGCTGCCGAGGCAACGGTGAAAATGAGTATAGTCCTCGGCTGGCTCTATGGCGGCGCAGTAAACCATTTGCTATTTGTGGTTTATGGCGATTTAAATGTGGTGAGCACGGCTGTTCCATCAACACCCTTCCCGTTAGGCGGTAGCTACATGGTTGAAGCCAACGGGCCACCTCGGGAACCTGTTGCCTACTTAAATGTAGTAGGTATTTCAGTGGGAAGGTGTCCGTTTACCCAGAACAGATCTATTATTCAGTCATGTAATAAAGCGTGAGGGGATGAGCATGCATAAGTTGGCGGTGAATCACGGCGGTGACTGGCCGGCATTTGTTCAGTGGACCAGTGGTTGGATGGTGCGGTTAAAAAGTAATCCACTCCCCTATCTCGCCGCCTATGGTGTGGCGGCTGTTATGTTACTGGTGGGAATCGGTTGGCTCACAGCGGAGAAAACCGGAACGCAGCCCTATCTGCATGTATTGGGTGGCGGATTTATATTCAATTATCGTGTCAGCGATATCTTCTACGGCGTGGCCGTGGTGCCTGTCCATTCGGTTGAAGTGGGCGATGTCGTCGAAGCCAGGTTTGAAGACCCTGCCGGTGGCCCCGATATTCCGGTGCGCAAACAGTTTGGCTTGACGCATGAGCCGATTCAGTTGCGAACACCTCCTTTGCAGGGTGTGATTGCCGGCCGTCCTTATCGGGTGGAATTGCGTGTGCTTTCCAGGGTGGATGAGCGTGTCATGTGGTCTTCAGTTTTGCACTACCGGTCCAATATCGACGGTAAGCTGATCAGCCCTGTACCACCTGTGTTGGGACCGGGCTATCATCGCAATCCAGCCTATCCCGATAAGCCACTATCTACCTCGCCGCATGAATGACGTGACACGGCGTCGACGGCTATGACTTGATCCACTCGCATTTGGGGTCGATCCAGCGTTCATGCACCACCGCTTCGATATCTTTGAGTAGCATCAAGGCTTGTGGAAATTGGTGCAGTGTTCTGACCGGTACGGTAACACCGGTTCCCTGGTGCGACATGATCATATAGGGTGTACCGGGTTTACCGTACTGTGTACAGTCAATAGAGACAAATGAGAGGGGTGGCGTGGTCAGTGTTGCCAGCAGTAGTAGTGTTTTCATGACTGCCTCTTTAGCCGATCGGGAACAGTCTTGTCTCCTTCACGGTCACGGTTATCAACGTTAGCCGCGCCGCCCCGGATAGGACGGTGGCTAGGTTAACTCCCCAGCAATCTCCACAGCAGCTTCTGCTGTACTTTTTGTCTGCACCGAATTTGTTTGCATTGCGTACAAAACCATCGGTCACTGCAGATTGTCAACTCCTCCGCGGGCTAATTGCTTCGCCCCCGTCAGTCTGTTGTTGTAAGTGACCGATCAAGTTGTCCGGGGCGATCCCGTGTATGAGTCGCTCGCAATTTCGGTGCTTGTCTATAAAGATAGTTTAAAAACACGGCTTCGGCGAACCGGTGTGGAGCCGTACCAGCGGTCATTCCGCCATACGCCGCGCTACAATCCTAGTTTGGGTGACGCAAAATAGGGGAACTACCCGGCTATTTATAACAAAATGATAACGTCTGAAGTATTTTGATTGCCAGCCGGGTCATTAAGGGAGAGAGTTAATGGGCTGTCGTGCCAAGTGTTTCCGCTATCTTGAACAAAGATCTTTGGATAGGGGATTTATCGCACCCAGGCTACGGGCTTACCGTTAAATTAGAGGGAGAAATATTGTGAAACAGAAGTGGACAGTCTTTCTATTGAGCAGTCTGTTGTGTGGCTCATCAACGGTTCTTGCCGATAAGGCTATATTGGCCGGTGGGTGTTTCTGGTGTATGGAATCCGATTTTGAAAAGCTGGGCGGCGTCACGGATGTTGTCTCCGGCTTTACCGGCGGCACCTTGAATAACCCTACCTATAACGGGGACCACACCGGTCACTACGAATCAGTGGAAATCACCTATGACCCGAACAAGGTGAGCTATAAAGAGCTGCTGGATTATTATTGGGTGAACATCGATCCATTCGACGATCGCGGCCAATTTTGCGACAAAGGGCATAGTTATTTGAGTGCGATTTTTGTGGCGAATGATAATGAGCGGAAGATAGCCGAAGAGTCTAAACGAGAAGTGGAAGCGCAATTTCCTGATCAAAAGGTTGTAACGCCGATCTTGGCGGCCACAACGTTTTACCCCATTAAAGGCAACGAAAGTTACCACCAGGATTACTACAAGAATAATCCGGTTCGCTATAAGTTTTACCGCTGGAACTGCGGGCGGGATCAGCGTCTGAAACAGATATGGGGAGAGAAGGCGACACATTGAGCGAACGGGAGTGAGCGAGCCGATACCTGAGTATGATCGACACTCTGCTCAGCTGTTCGCTTTTTCTACTGAGTCGAGCGTGTTAATAAAGCGGTGCCGGAATTAGACTAATTCGGCACCGCTTTATCTTTAATCAGCAGCAAAGCAGTAGAGATAGCCGTTGCCCCCTGTTTTGGGAAGATCATCCTTACCGCAGCCGCGTGTGGCATGGGCCGAGTTCCAGGAACTGTTGCCACCGCCGTGGCGGTCATGGTGACCGACCTGGGCACTGCCTTCTCCGTTGCTCGTCCAGTTTTTGCAGGTGTGATCTGCCTCGTCAGGAAAATAGGCGGTACCGTCTTCCTGGCTGCCGGTGAGGATGTCATGTTGGTTGGGTTTGTCATAACGGCCTTTAATGCGATTGCCGTTTTCATCCAGTGCCGTTTCAAGTGTGATGGTTTTATTGTACAGGTGCAGGTCGGTGGGGTTGGCGCCAATCAGTATACCGTGGGCGTTATACCAAGGGCCGTTGCCGATGCGTTCCCGTGCAGAGATGCCGCGCTTGCCATCCTCTTCGGTGCTGAGATAGGCGCGCCACTCCCGATTGCCTGCGCCCGCAGCTGTCGCCAGTTTTTGACAGTGGGCATCGGCACCCGCCAATCCGCCCAGGTTGGCGCCGTCCCCCATGCTGACGCTGGTGACGAAAAATCCCATCGGGCGCTGTTCTGCCTCCAATATGAATGAGCTGCCAAGGGCGCCCATTCCCATCACTAACAGAATGGCTTTATGCTGCATGGTTGAATCCTCCGTTGACTTTTTATGGCACGCACGCTCGTTATACAGGATTCAGTGTAGACACAGAGTTTATTCTCCGCTATCCCATCGGCGTCAATCCGTGGATATATTTTTGAGTCCGATAGAGTGAAAAAGGGGCTGGCCGGGAACCGGAAATAATTCGCTTAACTATCAGGGTTTGGATTGGCAATCCCCTACCAGCAGGATAACCAGCCAGTCTGGAAAAAATAATTCGAGTCCGCTTTCCGGCTGATGGTAAACTTTGCGCCCATCTGTTTTAGGTCGGTTTATCTACCGGTTGTTGGTCCCATGAATGCTATAGAATCACTGCTCACACGTTCACAGGTGCATCCCCGATGGCAACCGTTGCTGATGGAAGCGGGACGCACCATGGATGAGGCGTACCTGGAAGATTTATTGGCCGATTCAGCCTGGCTACCGGGACCGGACAAGATCTTTGCCGCGTTTCAACGGGATCTGGAAGGTGTGCAATATGTGCTGTTTGGCGAGTCGCCCTATCCACGTAAAGCGTCGGCGAACGGTATCGCTTTTTATGACGCGGCGGTGGACGGTTTATGGAGTGATTCGGGCCTTTCCAAATCGGTGAACCGGGCCACTTCACTACGTAATATTCTCAAAACGGCTTTGGTTGCAGAGGGGCGGCTGGTTCCTACTCAAGAGGGGAAAATCCCACAATCCCTGGTGGCGGAAGTACCCAAGGCGGGTATGGTGCAAACCATTGCTGAACTGTTTGAAGCCCTGCAACGGGTTGGTTTTCTGATGCTTAACGCGACGCCGGTACTGCATCCGGATCGCAAACCCAACCGGGAGGCGAGATACTGGCAACAGTTCATGGAACGCTTTTTAAATGGCTTGCAACAGGCACGTGGTGAGCAATTACCCACCCTGGTACTGTGGGGCAAGATTGCCGAACAGATTCAATCCATACCCTGTGCCAACCGCTATCCACAATTGGTTTGCGAGCATCCGTACAATCTCTCGTTTATCGATAACACCGAGATGCGGACGCTATTCGGCAAGATCCGAATATTGGCCCGTTAACGGTTAGTGACAAGGTGCGGCCGGCAGAATATCGCACCACAGTGCGAAGGCATTTTTTACATCCATGGCACTACTGTGCCCTAAGCCCCCTCTCCAACAGGGAGAGGGTTGGGGTGAGGGGATGGATACAGTTAACCGCTTGATTTTATTATCCCTCATCCTGCCATTCTCCCTTGGTGAGAAGGGACGCCCTAATGGAACAGTAATGCGTCCATTGATATAAATGTCTCGGTTCAGAAGCCGTAAACCCCGTATTTAAAGCGTTGAATGCCTTCCTTAAAAGTCCGCAAAACAAGCAGTTGTTACGATTTTTCGAGCCTCTTTTTATGCCCGCATAAAGATAAACCGGGTAGACAAAACAGTCATAAATCGGCCATTACTAAGGTAAACCACGGTTCGGCACGGTTTTGACAGTGTGTCGGTCGGCTGCTGAAAGTCGCTTCCGCTGTCGACAACGAAATAACAAGAACAGCGTTGCCATGTCGAGCCGGGTTGCACCATTCAACCGATGTTGTGCGAAACCCAGGAGGATGAAGCTATGCAGGTTAAAGAGATAATGACCAAATCCCCGCGTACGGTGACACCTGAAACCGGTCTGCTGGAAGTGGTTTCACTGATGTGCCTCTATCGCTATAGCGGTCTGCCGGTAATGGAGGGGGAAAAGATGGTTGGATTTATCGCCGAGAAAGATGTGTTTCACCGTCTGTTTCCCACTCTGGAAGATATGATGACCGATGGTCTGGGCGCCGGCGATTATTCCGGCATGATGGATAAGTACAAGGATGTGGTGACGCTCAAGGTGTCCGATCTGATGGCGAAGGATGTGATTACCGTTTCACCTAACCATCACATACTGCAGGCGGCCACCACCATGGTCCGTCACAAGTTTCGCCGGATACCGGTTGCGGAAGGCGGTGTGCTGCAAGGTATGCTGAGTTTGGGCGATGTGCATAAAGCGATCTTCCAGGCCAGTATCGCCGGTGCCAACAAGGCGGTGGTCATCTAATCCTGATCTATGTGCCCTGTTCGCGTAGGTGCCGGGATTGTAGCGGTTCGATGATAATCCCGGGTCATTTGGGTTGGCGTCTTTGACGATACCGACCCAAATGACCGCAAAGGGTTGTCACTACACTTTTCCCTGTTGAGTTGCTATCGTCCGTGGGAAGCTCTTGTAAGAGATCCTCGGTATGTCCAAGCAACGTTTTGTCTCTTTGGTTGATCAGATCAACAACTGCACGATCTGTGCGGCGCATTTGCCAATGGGCGCCAATCCGGTATTCAGGGCTGATCCCAAGGCGGTAATCTTGGTAGCCGGCCAGGCGCCGGGGCGACGGGTTCATGAAACCGGCATTCCGTTCAATGACCCGAGCGGCGATCGTCTCAGGTTGTGGATGGGCGTGACGCGTGAACAGTTTTACGATGTTCGTCGCATCGCCATTTTACCCATGGGATTTTGCTATCCCGGTACCGGTAAAAACGGTGACTTGCCGCCCCGCGCCGAATGTGCGCCGCAGTGGCGCGAACAACTGCTGGCACATCTGCCGAATATCCGACTGGTGCTGGCTATCGGCCAATATGCCCAGGCTTGGCATCTGGGGGCGGAACGCAAGAGCAACCTGACCGAGACGGTGAAACATTGGCAACATTTCGGGCCCGGACTGCTGCCGCTGCCGCATCCCAGTCCACGCAATAATCTCTGGCTACGGCGCAATCCTTGGTTTGAAGAAGAGGTGATCCCTCATCTGCAACAGCGGGTCGGGGAATTGATGGCCGCTGACTGATCAGTTAGCGGCGCGTTCCGCCATCACCCGCTCAACCGTATCTACAATCGCCTGGGTTTGGGGATCGATTTCAATATTGACCTGATCCTGTTCCTGGCGGAAACCCATATTGGTCCGCTCCAGGGTTTCAGGAATCAGGTTGACGCAGAAATCGCCACCGTCCACTTCACCGATAGTCAGGCTGATGCCGTCAATACCGATGTAACCCTTGGTGAACAGGTAGCGACGGTACGCTTCCGGCAGGCGGAACCAGACCTGGCGGTTGTTCTCGCTACGAATGATGCGGGTGATCGGAGCCATACAGAGAATATGTCCGGACATGGCGTGGCCACCGATTTCGTCGCCGAAGCGTGCGGCCCGTTCGATATTGACCCGGTAGCCCGGCTTCAGCAGACTCAGGTTGGTGACGCGCAGGGTCTCCTGCATCAGGTCGAAAGAGACCCGGTCATCTTCGATATCGGTCACCGTCAGGCAACAACCGTTGTGTGCCACGGAAGCGCCCGGTTCCAGTCCAGTAAGGCGCTCCGCCGGTAGGCGGACGGTATGAGTGCGAAACTGCGGTTTTTCCTCAATGGCGATGACTTCTGCCGTGCCTTGGACGATTCCGGTAAACATCTGAACTCTCCGACTGTTACTTCAGCGCCGATTGTATCACCGGAGTATCAGGCGGCGCTGGCCTGGTTGTCCCGGAATCCTTCAGAAATATAATCCGCCAGGCAGTTGATGGCGGGCGAGGCGGAGACCTTGGAACGCAACAGAGTAATGGCCGATTCCGGCAGTTCCGGGAATCCTTCGGCGGCGGTCAAGATGCGCATATTTTCGTTCACGATACTGCCTACCAGCACCGTTACACCCAGCCCGCAACTGACGATCGCTTCGATGCCGGTAATGCTGGGGCTGGAATAGGCGATCCGGTAGGGACGACCACTCTTGTCCAGCGCTTTCATCGCCCAGTGGCGGAAGATACAGCCGGGTTGGAACAGCACCAGCGGTAGCGGTTCCTGTTCATGGATGAAGTGGTTCTTTGAGGTCGCCCAGACGGTTGATTCACGACGTAGCACTTCTCCATCCATACTGCCGGGTACTGCCGTTACGATGGCCAGATCGAGTTCCCCGGCCCGAACCGACTTGGTCAAATGCTCGCTATTCTGGCAGATCACCTCAACCTGAACCATCGGATAGGATTTGGCAAACCGGGCCATGATGCGCGGAATAAATGCGGCTACATAGTCGTCCGGTATGCCGATTCGCACACTGCCCACCATATCCGGCTGTTGCAGGGTGGAGACGGCCTCTTCATGCAGGCGCAGGATGCGTCGGGCGTAATTCAGCAGCACCTCCCCGTCCGGGGTCAGCACCATGCCACGACCCACTTTCTCGAACAGCGGTCGACCGACCGACTCTTCGAGTTTCTTCATCTGCATGCTGACGGCGGACTGGGAGCGGTGCACCATCTCGGCGGCGCGGGTAAAGCCGCCGGCATCGGCGATGGCGACAAAGGTACGCAGCAGGTCATTGTCCAGTATCGGGGTCATCTCTAATCCATCACGTCTGTTGATGTGTCACATCAAAACTATTCGTTTGAATAATGTTTAGCATGGGCCCAGACTTTCTGCAACCGGAACAGGAACCGGTCAACCCGATCAGGAGGCGTTATGAAACAGTTTATCTCAGACCATCCATCCTTTTTCACCCCGGCATCGCCGTGCGTCACCCTCGAGCGCCAGTGCAAGTGGACGTTGGTTGGGCTGCTGCGTAAGCTGGCTGACAGCCTCCATCGCTGGCGCATGCTCTCACGTGAACGCTATCTGCTGATGACATTGAGCGATGCGACGTTGAAAGATATCGGTATCAGTCGACTCGATGCCGAGAGCGAAGCAAGGCGACCATTTTGGGATGATCAAGGGATCCGACGTTGATTCCCCTGTGCCGGGGCTGCATGGCGTAAACATTCAGGCAGCTCCGGATAGGTCACGCACTCTCATACCGCTCCTACTCTATTACCCGGCAGTAGCCGATCCATTCAATCCTCCATACCGACCGGCAAATTAATCTACCCGTTTCTCGCGTAAGCTGTCTAAACTAATAGTCAGGCACCGATTAGGGGGCATTTCCCGCAGAGCCGTGTGCCGTTATCCGGTTGGCAAGCGATAATAAAGAGTCCCTGGAATAGCAATGGATCAAGCAGTACGCATCTTAACCATCGAAGATGAGACCGCGGTTCGACGCAGTCTGGTCGCCCATCTGGAAGATCTGGATTACGACTACATCGAAGCAACAAACGGGGCCGAGGGGATCGACCTGTTTGAGTCGTCCAAACCTGACTTGGTGCTGTGTGATCTGCGGCTCCCCGGTATGGATGGTTTGGACGTGCTCTCCACTATTGCCGAGAATGCGCCCGATACCCCCATTATTATTGTGTCGGGAGCGAATCAGGTCAGTGATGCCATTCAAGCGCTGAAGCGCGGGGCCTGGGATTACATCACCAAGCCGATTGTGGATTTTCAGGTCTTGGATACGGCAATCGAGCGGGCCCTCAATCGGGCGCGCCTGATCAAGGAAAACCAGGATTATCAAAAACACCTGGAGGCACTTAACCAGGAGTTGTCGGTAGCCTTGGGGCAACTGCGTGAAGATGAAGAAGCGGCCCGTGCACTGCAATCCAGCCTGTTGCCTCCACCCGAGGTGCAATACGGTGATTTCCTGTTTCGGCGTCAACTCTTTCCCTCACTGCTGTTAAGCGGTGACTTTGTCGATTACTTTCCAATCGGTGATCACGAAGTAGGTTTCTACATTGCCGATATTTCCGGACATGGCGCCGCTTCGGCCTTTGTCACGGTCATGCTCAAGACGCTGTTTGAAAAACATCTGGATGCGTTTCAACGTGCTCAAGAGGAGGTGATTCGCCAACCCCATGAAATGTTGGATCATCTGAACCGGGCGTTGTATCAGTCACCGATCGAGAAATATCTAACCATCTTCTATGGTGTGCTGGATACCCGGGAGCAGGCGTTACGCTTCTGTTCCGGCGGACAGTTTCCCTATCCCATACTGTTCGATGGCGAACAGATCAATACCTTGACCAGCCACGATAAACCGGTGGGTCTGTTCGAGGATTCCATCTATACCCAACATCAGATCGACTTCCAACCGATTCAACAGCTGCTGGTGATTTCAGACGGTATTCTGGAACTGTTCCCGCGTGACTCCGCACGGCGCAGAACCGAGTGGCTGTTACAGATGGTGACGAGCGGGGCGCCCTCCATTGAGGCGCTGGTCGAACGGTTTGATATCGAAAACCTGGATGAGATTCCCGACGATATCGCATTCCTATCTATTGTGCGTGGTGAGCAAAATGAGTGATGGTCAAATTCTGCACGGATCGCACAACGGTGTAGAGGTTCTGCGTTATCGCGGGGATGTCCGGCACACGATATGTGTCGCGCTGGACCGCTACCTGCAGCAGCTGTTGGAGCGGCCTGATCTGCAAGGCTTTGTTGTCGACCTGACCGATGTGCAGAGTATCGACAGCACCAACCTGGGCATCCTGGCCCGCTTGGCTCGAGCGATGCAAAAGGCCGGTTTACCGAAAGTGACGTTGATCTCCAATCAACCGGATATCAACGAACTGCTGGATGCGGTGGGTTTCGATCAGGTGTTCAATATTGTCGACCGGCAAGATACCGAGACGGAGGATCTGGATGAAATCCAACCGGAAGAGGCGGGCGATCAGCGCAACAGTCGTTTACTGCTGGAGGCGCACCGTGCGCTCATGGACCTGAATGAACAGAATCGGGCCCTGTTCAAGGATGTAGTTAAAGCGTTTGAGAAAGAGTTAAAGAGCTGACCGGTAGGAAGCGCTTGCCTTCGGAAGAGGGCAGCGTCGATGCGCCGGTTACCCGTGTGGTGTTAACGACGGTTCAATAGGGCGTCAATCGGTTTGTTCCGCAGCATCTCAATGTGCAGGTCAGGCCGGCGTCGCTCAGGTTGGACCGGCTGGCTGCCCCGTACTTTCTGTGAGGGTTTGGACGAACGGTGGTAATACTTGCGAATTGTCACCCGGCGTCCGCGAAACGGGTGCCCGTTGAGAGTCCGCAAGGTCTCCTCGTTCGGCGAAAGGGTATCCAGCTCCGCCAGTCCGTGACACTCCACCTCGCCGGTTAGTCGATCGGTCATCTTGAGGATCGAGACACTCTTCAAACCACTTCGCCGTTTGAACGGCAAGCCAAACCAGCTGCCGCACTTGAGCCGCTGGCTGAGAAATTGCTGTAGCTCTTGTTGATTGGTGGTGAGGGGAATTCCCTGGATGATGATCCACATAACCCGTTGCCCTGTTGTCCTGGTTATCGAGTAGGCTCCCGTCATTTTAGATGGCCGCGGTCGATTTGCTGTGCGTCCGGTCGCATATTTACCGTCCGCCAATGCCGCACGATGAAAAGGCCGGTTATCAGGCCCCGACCGAGCCGGCGGTTTCATTTTTCGGCGGTATAGTGTAGATATGCAGGGCTATGAGCGTTCCGTCATTGCTGTTATCAACCACACCCTGCTCAGGGTTTCGTTTTCGTCTGCTGATCAAAATCCTGTTGATCGGACTGTTTTCATGCCAGCCGATGCCGGTGATGGCACTCGGTGCCATGCGCACGGTGGATGATGTAGTGAGGCTCTATGGCGAAAAGGTTGCATTGCGGTTACAGCCCCGTTTTGAATTTGCCGATGTGGCGTGGCCGCCGCAGCGGGTATCGCTGGTGGCTTTTAAAGATACCCGACTGATCGAGTTGTGGGCGTTGAGCGAAGGTGTCTGGCAACATATTAAGGACTATCGCGTGAAGGCCATGAGCGGTCGCGCCGGCCCCAAACTCCAGGAGGGAGATCGACAGGTGCCGGAGGGGGAGTACCGGATTGAACTTCTTAACCCCAACAGTGCCTACCATCTGTCGTTAAAGCTGGATTACCCGAATACCTTTGATCGCCAGCAGGCGGACATGGAGGGGCGGAACAATCTGGGCGGTGATATTTTTATTCACGGCGGCCGTGTGTCAACCGGTTGCCTGGCCGTCGGTAATCGGGCTGCCGAGGAGCTGTTTGTATTGACCGCCCTGGTTGGCGAATCCAATGTGTCGGTGTTGATTACGCCACGGGACTACCGTTTCCGGCCGGATCAGCCGATTCCCGCGGATGCGCCCGCCTGGGTCCACGATCTGCATAGCCAAATAGCCAGTCAACTGCAGCGGTTCCCCCTGGCGGACAAACATTAATACCCATGACATACCCGATTGCCTGGCAGGCATCTCAATTTAAAGCGATTATTCAAGTAGCACTCGATGGCTAAAGCACCCCGAAAACGTACCCGCTCGACCACCAAGAAGACACCCACGAACAGCACCCGCAAGCGTCGTTCAAAAAGCCGGGCAGGCGCCAGACGCCGTACATCACGTCGCTGGGTCAGTCGGTTACTGGCTCTTGGTTTCCTCTTCTCCCTGGTTCTGGGGGTCTATCTGCTGTACCTGGATAACACCGTCAGAATCAAATTTGAAGGCAAGCGTTGGGCGGTGCCGGCGCGGGTCTATGGCCGTCCGCTGGAACTCTATCCGGGTGCCCCAGTCACCCCGGAACAACTGGTGGCAGAGCTGCAGCGGATGGGATATCAGAAAGTCCGCTATCCCAAACAGCCGGCCAGTTGGTCGCGCAATGGCGGGCGCTTCCTGGTCAAAGCGCGTGAATTCCACTTTTGGGACGAGAAGGCGCCGGGCCGTTTCCTGGATATACGTTTCGATGGGCAGCGTATAGAGCAGTTGTCGGAGGTCGGCCAGGGTGATCTGGCGCTGGTGCGGTTGGAAGCGCCGGAGATCGGCAGCATCTATCCGGCACACAACGAAGACCGGGTTCTGGTGCAGCGAAAAGAGTTGCCGGAACCCCTGGTGCAGGCGCTGGTGGTGATGGAGGATCGCACCTTCTATGAGCACTACGGCATCGATCCAAAAGCGATCGCCCGGGCGGTCTGGGCCAACCTGCGGGCCGGTGGTGTGGTGCAGGGGGGGAGTACCCTGACCCAACAGTTGGTGAAGAATTTCTATTTGACCCGGGAGCGCAGCCTCTGGCGCAAACTCAACGAAGCGACCATGGCGCTGCTGCTGGAAGCCCATTATGACAAGGAGGAGATCCTGGGCGCCTACGCCAATGAGATCTATCTGGGGCAGGATGGCGGGCGCGCCATTCACGGTTTCGGATTGGCCAGTCACTTCTATTTCAACCGTAGCCTGCAAGAGCTGGATCTGTCCCAGATGGCCTTGCTGGTCGCCCAGGTACGGGGACCTTCCTACTATGATCCGCGCCGCCATCCGCAACGGGCCAAAGAACGGCGCGATCTGGTGCTGAAGGTGATGCAGGAGCAGGGAATGATTACTCCCGGGCAGGCGGCGGCCGCGCAAAAGCGGCCACTGGGCGTGCAACAGAAAGGAGACGGTCGCGGCAGTTATCCCGCCTTTATGGATCTGGTGCGCCGGCAACTGCACCGGGATTATCGGGAAGAGGATTTGACCTCGGAAGGTTTGCGCATCTTCACCACCCTGGATCCTTGGGCGCAACAGCAGGCTGAAACCGCCGTGGCAGATCGCCTGACTCGGCTGGAGAAACAGTATCGCCTGCCGGCCGGAAAGCTGGAGGGCGCCGCCGTCTTGGTGGATGGCGAGAGCGGTGAAGTCCGGGCCATGGTGGGGGGGCGAAGTGCGCAATATGCCGGTTTCAACCGCGCCCTGGACGCGATCAGGCCGATCGGTTCCCTGGTCAAACCGGCCATCTACCTGGCCGCGCTGATGCGCGCCGATCGATACAATCTGGTGACACCGCTGGACGACAGTCCCCTGAGTATTGCCAGTCGGGAGGGGGAGCGCTGGGTACCGGAAAACTACGATCACAGCTCCCATGGGCAGGTGCCGCTGCATCTGGCCCTGGCCAAGTCCTATAATCTGGCCACGGTGCGGCTCGGTATGGATATCGGCCTCGGCTCGGTTGCCGGCCTGTTGGAACGGCTCGGAATCAATCGGCCTATCGAACAAGTACCGGCGATGCTGTTGGGGGCGCTGTCGCTCTCTCCCCTGGAAGTGGCTCAGCTCTACCAGAGCTTTGCCGCCGGCGGTTTTTACTCCCCCCTGCGCGCCATTCGAGGAGTCCAGTCCAGCAGTGGCCAACCGTTGCAGCGTTATCCGCTCACGGTGCGCCAGTCGGTGGATGCCGGGCCGGTCTATCTGTTGAACCGCAATCTGCAGGAAGTGGTGCGTAGCGGTACCGGGCGCGGGTTGGCAAACTATCTCGACAGTTCGCTGAATATTGCCGGCAAGACCGGCACCACCGACCAGTTGCGCGATAGCTGGTTCGCCGGCTTCAGCGGTGACAAGGTGGCGGTGGTCTGGGTCGGTCGCGATGACAATAAACCGGCCGGATTGACCGGAGCGACGGGCGCACTGCAGGTGTGGGGTGATATGATGCGACGTATGCACCCGATGCCACTCTCACTGTTACGTCCGGAATCGGTCGAGACGATATGGATTGATCCGGCGTCCGGTTTCCGGGCCGATGAAGGGTGCGAAGAGGCACGGCAGTACCCATTTATAGTCGGTTCGGCGCCTACGGTTACCGCCTCCTGTGTGGGGCGGACGGGGAACTCGATTCGGCGGCTGTTTCGGAGTTTTTTTGAATGAATTGGAAAAGGTATAGCGCACTGGTTTTGCCGGTTTTGTTGTTGGCCGGCTGTTATACGGCGCCGCAACGTCCCGCAGAACCGGCCGCGCCACGACAGACTACCCCTAACTATGACCCAGCAAGTGGCGGCGCCGTGGTGACGCCCGCGGAAGAGAAGGAGATACAGATCAGCGCCTACGAGCCGGCCCCGGCAGCGCCGTTGACACCGTTGCACAGCAAGGCGGTGGGGGCGTTGTTGAATACCGCCCAGCAGCAGGAGCGGAACAACGATCTGGTCGGTGCAGTCGGTACCATTGAGCGGGCACTGCGTATTGAACCGCGCAATGCCCACCTTTGGTACCGCTTGGCCACCCTGCGAATGACCCAGGGCCGCCATGCACTGGCTTCCGATCTGGCCACTAAATCACTTTCACTGGCCGGCGCGGATGTCGCGCTGAAGCGGGAAAACTGGCAACTGATTGCCCGGGCGCGCCGGGCGACAGGAGATATTTCCGGCGCAAAGGTGGCCGAGCGCAAGGCGCGCATGCTCAATTGATACTCGCGTGCCGAACGGCGCTGCGGGCGGTTTTACCAAGGATGCGGCAGTTACCTAAGGTTTAGGATACAATCCTGCTGAAAGCCATTGAAATCCGGGGAGATTTATCGGCATGAGCCTCTATGCCGCTGACAAATTGATCGGCCAGGCACGCCAACTCGCAGCGGAGTACCGGCGCACCATGGGCAAACCTTTGCCCGGCATCAGCAACGAGATCGCTTTGCATGACGCGATCCGCCTGCTGAACCTTAAACCGGTCGATGCCGCGGTGGGCGGATTCGATGCGGTCGATCCGGCACGGGACGACCGGCGCATCCAGATCAAGAGCCGGACCATTTTCGATGAGAGCAAGACCGGTCAGCGCATCGGCCAGATCAAGGCTGAACAACCCTGGGACGCCGTGGTGCTGGTACTCATGGATGACGATTATGAGCCCTACGAACTCTATGAGGCGGATCGGGATGAGTTGCTCGAATTCATGGAACACTCCAGCAGCGGGCGTTCCAAGCGCGGTGCCCTCTCGGTGGCCCGTTTCAAGATCATCGGCCGTCTGGTCTGGTCCCGTGATGAAGGCTTGGCCCCCGAGGTGTGGGACAACCAGGCCGGTTAATCCTCAGTATGTCTGAAATCAGCGAAATTCTTGGCCCCGAAGGCCTGTTGGCCGGCTGCGTGGAGGGTTTTACCTACCGCCCGCAGCAGGAGGCGATGGCCGAGGCGGTGATGGCCGCGATGAACGATGGTGAAGTGCTGATCAGCGAAGCGGGCACTGGCACCGGCAAGACCTACGCTTACCTGGTTCCGGCGCTGCTGTCGGGCCAGAAGGTGATAATCTCCACCGGTACCAAAAACTTGCAGGACCAGTTATTCCATCGTGACCTACCCCGGGTCAAACAGGCATTGGCCGTGCCGGCGGATATCGCCTTGCTCAAGGGTCGCGCCAACTACCTTTGCATTCATCGAATGGAGATGACCCTGCTGGAGGGGCGTCTCAATAGCCGTGAAATGGTGGACCAGTTGATGCAGGTCCAACGTTGGTCGGGCCGTACCCGTAGCGGTGACGTAGCGGAGCTTACCGAGATCCCGGAAGATGCCCGTATCTGGCCGCTGGTGACCTCGACCACGGAAAACTGCCTGGGTGCCGAGTGCGGTGCCTATAGCGCCTGCCATCTGGTCGAGGCGCGACGTCGGGCTCAGGAAGCCGATCTGGTGGTGATCAATCACCATCTGCTGTGTGCCGATTTTGCCCTGAAGGAGGGCGGTTTCGGAGAACTGCTTCCGGGGGCGGACTGTTTCGTCGTGGATGAGGCACACCAGCTGCCGGAGGTGGCGGGAAACTTCTTCGGTTCCGGGATCAGCGGCCGGCAGCTGTTGGATCTCTGTCGCGATATCGATACCGAATATCAGCGTGAAGCGGGGGATCTCAAGGCCGTGCCGGAACAGTCGGCGCAACTGGCCAAGGTGACACGAGACCTGCGGCTGCTATTCGGCCTGGATCTGCGGCGCGGCCCCTGGTCGGAGATGGCGGATGACCCGCAGATCCAGCGTGCCCTGAATCAGCTGGACGAGTCGTTGGCGAAAATGATCGAGCTGCTGCAACTGGTCGAGGGACGCGGCAAGGGATTGGACAGTTGCCTGGCGCGTTGCCAGTCGCTGCGCCAATGCCTCAATGAATTGACCCAGGAAGACGAGACACAGGGCGAATATATCCGCTGGTTCGAAACCTATCGCCAGAGCTTTCGGCTGAATCGCACGCCGCTGGATATCTCCGCGCTGTTCCAGGCGCGCATGGCCAGTCATCCGGGCAGTTGGGTCTTCACTTCCGCCACCCTGGCGGTGGGCGGGCGCTTTGACCATTTTCAGCGTCAACTGGGATTGGATGAAGCGCGTACCGCCTGCTGGGACAGTCCGTTCGATTATGCACATCAGGCACTCTGGTTTGTCCCCAAAGGGATGCCGCAACCCCGTGAACGGGCGTACACCCAGGCGGTGCTGGATGTGGCGGTACCGGTGATAGAGGCCAGCCAGGGACGTACCTTTATCCTGTTTACCAGTCACCGGGCGTTGCGGGAGGCAGCCGAGAGTCTGGAGAGCCGGCTTGACTACCCGCTGCTGGTACAGGGCAGCATGCCAAAGGGGGAACTGCTGGCCCGCTTCCGTCAGTTGGGCAATGCCGTGCTATTGGGGACTGCCAGTTTCTGGGAAGGGGTGGATGTGCGGGGCGAGGCGCTCTCCTGCGTCATTATCGACAAGCTACCCTTTGCTTCACCGGGGGATCCGGTGTTGCAGGCCCGTATCGATGCCTTACGAAAACAGGGCGGCAACCCGTTTATGGAGTTTCAGGTGCCGCAGGCGGCCATCGCCTTGAAACAAGGGGCAGGAAGATTGATTCGGGATGAGACCGATCGTGGGGTGCTGGTTATCTGCGATCCGCGCCTGCTGAAAAAGGGTTACGGTCATCTGTTCCTGGAGAGCATGCCGCCGATGGCGCGTACCCGGGAGTTGGAGGATGTGGTGCAGTTTTTTCAGGCCGGGCCACCTGCCGGCAGCACAAACGAAGACGCGTAGGAAAGGCGCTACCGCCGCGATAATCGGCCAAGAGGCGGGTCTCCTACAGAGGGGAGGTTCCTCGTTCCCACTCTCTGCGTGGGAACGCCTATTCGGCCCGGAACGGGCCTCTGGCGGTTCCGGCGTTACTCGCCAAAACCGTATTGGTGGATCATCTTACGAATGGGTTCCAGTATCTCTTCCGAAGGGTCGACCAGTTGGAATCCGGTATCGTAGAAGGCGCTGTTAATGTCGTTGTTGCTCCAGCGGCTGATGGCTGAAAAGCGGATATCTTCCGGTTTGCCTTCCATATCCTGCCAACGAATTTCCAGTTCGAACTCTTTGCCGGTCTCGACCGGTTTTTCGCTGATCAGCATCAGGCCATCGGTATTGATATCCACGATGTGGCCGAGCAGTTTGTTGGTGGCGGTATCCCAGACCCGCAGGTAGTAAATGAGATGACGACGCAGGATGGCCCGGCGTTCGTCAGCCACACTGTCACCATGAGGAGCGGTTTCGTATTTTTTACCAAAGTACATATCAGGGACTCCCAGCTCAGCACATACGATTACCCCAATTGTAGCCATAAAATAGCATGCATGCTCCTTCTCTGTAGCGGAGCCGTTACCAGTAAATGAATTGGCCCGGTAGGCGGTAAAAGGGGTCGCTTTCAGCAACGGCTGAGATACAATTTGATGTCATGAAGATACTTGCCATAGAAACCGCCACTGAAGCCTGTTCCGCCGCGCTGTTGATTGACGGTAACGTCATCGAGCGCTATCAGGTACAGCCGCGCATGCATAGCCAATTGATCTTGCCGATGATGGATGAACTCCTGGCCGAGGCCGGGTTGGCGCTGACCGCGCTGGATGCCATCGCTTTCGGTCGCGGTCCGGGGGCCTTTACCGGTGTGCGCATCGCCGTCGGCGTGACACAGGGGGCGGCCTTCGCCGGCGATCTGCCGGTGGTGCCAATCTCCACTTTAGCTGCCTTGGCGCAGCGCGGTTACCGCGAGCTGGGCTGGCAGCGTTTGTTGCCGGCTTACGACGCCCGTATGCAAGAGGTCTACTGGGGGGCTTACGAGGTGGGGCCGCAAGGGTTGGTCGTGGCATGCGTTGACGATGAAGTCGCCGCACCGGATCGGGTAACCCAGCCGTCAGGTTACGGTTGGCAGGGGGTCGGCGCCGGTTGGAACAGTTATCGACCGCTGCTGGAACAGCGGCTGGGCAACGCCGTGGTGTCGGTTGAAGGCGATCTACTTTGCAGTGCCCATGACGTGGCGTCGCTTGCCGTGGCGGCACTGGCCAATGGTGAAGCGGTGGCGGCGGAGCAGGCCGCGCCGGTCTATCTGCGTGACAAGGTGGCCTCCAAGCCGGGGGAGAGACAGGAGAAATGACCTTCCCGTCCGATCAAGGTGGTGTCTGTCGCCGGAAACCGGCTCACGCCTGAGTATAAAGCGTGGCGCGGTTCCGTCCCCCCTCCTTGGATTGGTAAAGCGCCTTATCCGCCTGTTCCAGCCAGGCAGTATGGCTATCGATGTTTTTGCTGATCTCTGCGACGCCGAGGCTGATGCAGAAATTGATCTGTAGATTTTCATAATTGACCGTCACCGACTCTATCGCCTTGCGCAAACGTTCGGCAAAGATCATGCCGCCCTGGCAGTCGGTATCCAGCAGGATCACGCAGAACTCTTCACCGCCATAGCGGCCGGCAATATCAATTTCCCGTTTGGTATCCTGCAACAGGGCTGAGGTGGCGCGTATGACTTCATCGCCGGCCTGATGGCCGTAGGTATCGTTCACCTTTTTGAAGTGGTCAATATCGAACATCACCAGCGTGGAGACTTTCTGACTGCGCGGAAAGCGTTTGAACTCGGATTGAAGCTGGTTTTCCCACGCCCGGCGATTCAGCAGACCGGTCAATCCGTCGGTGCGTCCCAGCCGGTCCAGCTCTTCATTGGCTGACTGCAAGGCCACCTCATCCATGGCGGCGTCGGTTGCGTCATAGAGCATCAGGCAGACATGCTCGACTGCGCCCGATATGCCGGTCAGCGGGAAGATGGTCATATTTTGATACATGGTATCGGTACGGCCGGTGATGGGGTTGTAACTGTGAAATCTAAAAATATAGGGGCGCTGTTGCCAGGAGGAGAAAGAGCGGTTATTAAGTAAAAAAACGGTGTCCAGCTTCTTCTTCAACCATAGCGTCGGTAATTCAGGAAACTCCTCGAACAGATTCTTGTCGTTCAGGGAAAAAGGGCTGATGCCGCTGTGGTTCCACATGAAATGGTTCCAGGTTTTAATACGGTATTCGCGATCGAGGACCACCAGTCCGACGTCCACATTGTGGACGATTCCCATTAGTTGGTGCATCTCGGCGATATCGTCATTGAGTGAGCTCATTGTTAGATAATCTCCTCACCTGAACGTATCTTTAGTGCGGGTATTGATTCCGGTGTGATCAGCACCAGTTGATTACAACTCACTTGATTGTCACCAATCACGTAGTTGACTTCGATGGTCAAAATTCTCTCTTGTCCTTGATGGTTGGCCAACAAAACCGCACTGTCTTCGTTATGGATGGTGATGCGCGGGTGTCCCTGGCTGAAGTTGACATCCAGCTGTTCAGCAAAACCTTTGAGGAAAGCGCCGACCAGTACATTGGCGATATCCATATAGAGTTCGATCTCGGTAGCGGCTTCCAGACTATTGAGATCGAAATTGAGCAGCTTGGCGACGTGGCGGATATCGGTGTCATGGAACAGCAGCAGGTTTTCGCCGGATATGCCGCCGCCGATAAATCCCTGGGTAATACAAGAGAAGCTATCGCCGTCAGCCGTGGCGTTCAGGGTCATTTCCAGTTCGCCCTGTTCCATCAGGCTGACATGTGGGATGGAGAGTTCCACTTTTTCGTTGATCACCCGGACCAGCAAGTCCGCCGCCCGGCCCATGGCGACGTTGGTGATCTCCTGTACCCACTCATTGAAGGTAATTTGGCGATCATCGGCAGGCAAGTCGGTTTCGGTCAGGATGCCCAACACACCGAATTGCTCGAGTACTCGGGTCAACTCATTCCCATCGACCGGCTTTTTGATGAAGGCGACCGCGCCGAGGGACATGACCCGTTTGTGGCTCTCCGGCTGGATATCACCGGAGATAACGATAGGCAGGGTGGGTAGATCTTTTTTACGGATGTACTCCAGTACTTCAAAGCCGTCCATCACCGGCATGGTCAGGTCGAGCAGGAGGATATCCCCTTTTCCTGCTTCGATTGCTGCAACCGCCTCTTGTCCGTTTTCGCAGAGTGTCAGCTCCACGTCCCAACCGGAAGGGAGGGCGCGCATGACCTGTTTTCGGGCAAAACTGGAGTCGTCACAAATGATGACGGGCGTGGACATAGGCAGACCGGTTTATAATTATTTTGCACTAACGGCCGAGTATAACAACAAAACACCATGATAAGGGAAGGGGTGCCCCATAATGGGGCAATTCGCCTCTCTATTGTCTGCCGTTCATCACAGTTGGATTGCCCATCGGCGGGTTACTCGCTCTTCTCAAGGGGAGGAAGCACCGGAACCAGTTCCGGCCCGCCACCCTGGAAGTAGTAGTCGTATTGGCCGTGCAGGTGGGAGGTGAGTCCCCACGCCTCGGTGAAGGTAAGTCCGCTCTTCTCGGGGAAGATGACTTTAATATAAAGGCCATTAGGTTGCTCTGTTTTCAGCTTGCCGAGCACCTTTTCCAGACCCGCCTGGGAGATGGGTGTATAGCCCGGCTTTTCCTGGGTTTGGTATTCCGCCTGGATCTGTCCGCCCGATTTGGTGTAGCGCACCTCCACCAGATAGTGGCCGGCTGGTGAGCGGGCCGGGCGAATCAGCTTGTCATATTTTATTTTCAACTGTTCGAAATCGGACTGCAGTGTCTGTAGCTGGCGGCCGCTTTCGCGTTCGGCTACCCGTGCAGACAGCAGTTCGCTCGACTGGTTGCTGTAGCGTTGTTGCAGTTGGGCCAATTGCTCCTGCACGGCCGCATAGTTCTCTTCTAGCGTGTTCAGCGCCGAGTGGGCGGAGGCGATTTCTTCCTGGAATCGACTCAGTTGCTGTTGTGCCGAGTGCAGGGTCTGCTGCAGATCTTCCAGGCTCTGCTGCTGCTGTTGCACCAGCGCGTCACGCTTCTTCAACTGTTGATTGAGGGTGAAATTTTCAGCGTTGAGGCGGTCGCGCAGCATCTGCAACGCCTCCTTCTCCGATTGCAGCTTGGCGATGTCGCGGTGTTGGACATCGATGGTGCCGGCCTGCTTTTCGCGCTGCTCCTCCAGTTGCATGAGACGCATGCGCAGCATGGAGATATCGTTTTCGGCAGCGAACAGTTTCAGTGCCAGACTCTCTTTCTCTTCCCCTGTGGACTTGGCCAGCTCGACCGCCGCCCGTTCCGCCTCCATGGTGGCGCGCAGTTGTTTGACCAGCTCCAGGTTGCGCAGCAACAGGACCACCATGGCGATCACGAAGATCATCACGATAACGGTCATGATGTCTGTAAAGGATGGCCAGAAACTCTCCTGGTTCTGGCCGTCCTGGCGGTTTAACCGCAGGTCGACGAAGCTGTTGTCGGGGTTCATACGTCCTCGTGTAGCCGGAAACCGTCCCGGAGCAGCTTCTTGATATCTTCCATCTCTTGGGTGATGGGATGGATCCGCTCCTCATAGACCTGGTTGACGGCCTTACTGATCGACTGTTCGAGTGCTTCGATATTGCCTTGGGACT